>JAHILF010000136.1 GCA_018897105.1 Pseudomonadota bacterium | reverse complement strand
GCATAATTTCATAACGTTTGAAACGTGAAATATGGCAATCTAATGGCAAAATACACAAATGTAGTGCCACTAGAATTTTTTTTTAAAAATAACATCCCAATATTACAACAAAAAAAATTACGCTTGTTAAATATGGGTTAGTGATCATTCTGTGGTAGTTATCAGTTGCATCCTTGTTCATCACATATTTTTGCGTTATTGTAATCAGTTGGCAAAGTTTGCATAGAGAGACTGCTATGATGGCTCAGGTCAGGAAAGAAATAGCTATATTGAACCTTGAACAGATTTATGTTGAAATGAATGAATATAACACACGCTAAAAGTACGTCACCAATCATTGAAATCAGCAGATTAACTAAGGGCTTTGGGACGGGACGTAGAAAAAATCAGGCTGTTGATAATCTTTCGATTACCATTGCCCGAGGTGAGGTTTTCGGTTTCCTTGGCCCCAACGGTGCGGGCAAGTCCACCACCATCAAGTTGCTGCTGGGCTTCCTGAAACCGGATTGCGGCAGTCTGGGCATCTTGGGCAAGATCGTCGGCCAGGATGAGTTCCGCCACCGGATCGGCTACCTCTCTGAGTTTCCCTTCTTTTACGACCATCTTACCGCTCGGGAGACCCTGCTGCTCTCCGGCCGATTGAGCGGCATGTCCAAACAGGCAACCAACCAGCGCATCCCCATGCTGCTTGAGCGCATGAATCTTGCCGACGCGGCGGATCGCCGGGTGGGTGGATTTTCCAAAGGCATGAAACAGCGCCTCGGCATGGCCAATGCGCTGGTGCACGACCCGGAGGTGCTGATCTTTGACGAACCCATGAGTGGACTTGATCCGGTAGGCCGCCACCAGATCAAGAGGCTTATTTTTGAACTGAAGCAGGAAGGCAAGACCATCTTCTTCAGCTCCCATATCCTGAGCGACATCGAGGCACTGTGCGATCGCATCGGCATCATCAATAAAGGAGTCTTGCTCTATAGCGGGGGGCTGGATGATTTTCTCGCCGCAGGCAGTGGGCTGGAAGAACTTTTTGTCAGTCTCATCGAGGAGGACAACCGTGCAAGCGTTGCGTAATATCTGGTTTCTGGCGCTGGCCACCTGTACCGAGGGCGTCCGACATCGGGCACTGTGGGCTATTGTCTGCCTTGCCGTGCTGCTCACCATGGCCAATCTCGTGGTCACCACCATCTACTCCTGGGATCTTGGCAAGGTTTCCGTGGAGTTCGGACTCTCTGCCGTGGCCTTCACCGGGTTATTGCTGGTCTTCTTTCTGGGCATGAAAATACTGGCGGATGATCTGGAACGCAGCCGGATCTTCATGCTGCTCTCTCGGCCGGTCTCCATCTGGCAGTACCTGACCGGCAAGTTCCTGGGACTTGCCATGATCCTGCTCCTGGCCACCATCATCCTCGGTATCTCCGCCGCCTTGTCCATGCAATATGTGCTCTGGCAGTATCCCGTTTATGTTCCGCCCGACTTCTCTTGGCTGACCTATCTGATGGCCCTTGTCTGCCAGTATATGAGCCTTGTGGTGGTGCTGGCGGTGAGCGTGCTCTGTTTCAGCTTTGCCAGCCAGCCCTTTGTCGCCTTGCTGCTGGCGGTTTCTTCTTATCTCGTCGGGCAGAACATGGAGTTGCTGCGCCGGGTGGTGGTGGAAAACCCATATGCGGGGGCGCTGACTGGTCAGAAAAATTTGGTGATTGCCCTCTCCTGGCTCTTCCCCAACCTGTCGCTCTTTGACAAAAAGTATGTCGCCGCTTACGGAATGGCCTTCAGCAGCCAGGAGTTTCTGCTGCTCTGTCTCTACGGGATTTCCTATTCGGCGTTGCTGATCTTTCTCGCCACCCTGCTGTTCAAACGCAAGGAGCTGGCATGAGCAGGCGGTTGGCCATTCATCTCCTGACCGGACTGGCCTTGGCCTGCTTTTATGCGGCCAGCTACAACGCCTTGCTTCAACAGCGTGATGATGCCGCCCAGTCAGGCCGTTCCAGTTCTGGAATATGGAATCTGCCGCCAGTGGCGTTGCTTGCCATAGCAGGTGAGTTCAAAGGGCTGATGGCCGACTACCTGACCCTGGAGGCGGGCGCACAACTGGGCACCGAGCTGGTGCGTAAACCAGAAGGAGGATTCCTGGTTGTCAAAAAGCAGTACAACTGGTCGAGCATCCACCGGTTGCTTGTTGCCAGTCAAACTCTGGATCCCTCCTTTGCCCAGACCTACATTGTGACGCAAGGCTGGCTGCCCTGGGAACCTGCAAACATGGTGGCTGAAACCCAGGAGTTCCTGAAAATTTCCGCCAAAAGCCGCCCCTGGGACTGGCAGCCCACTCATTTCATGGGTTTCAACGCCTACTATTTTCTGAAGAAACCTGGAGAGGCGGGGAAATTCTTTCTGGAAGCCTTCAAGGCGCCCAATGCGCCGCAATTCCTTTCTATTCTCGGCGCGCGTCTGGCCCAGAAAGGCGGCGAAACCGGCGCGGCAATTGTTCTTATGAAATCCATGCTGATCGATAAGCCTGAAAGCGATCCCGGCTATGCCGACATCGTTGACCGGCTGCATGCCTTGGAAGGTGTGCAGGTGATCGAGCAGGCTGTGTTGCACTATGAAAAAACATACGGGCGCAAACCGTCATCTCTGGAAGAGCTGACCTCTTCCGGAATTCTTGCTTCATTGCCTTCAAACCCATACAATGTGCCCTATTGCATGGATAGCGTGGGAATAATCTATTTTGATAACCCCAACTGCCGATCCGGAAAGGAGTCTTGATCGGGCAACGCTCAACAAGCCAGTTTTTAAGAGAATAGCGTAACTCTGTCTTACCGACAAGGGTACGCAAATCAGGGGGTATTTTCTGTCGGTAATTATATCCGTAGGGGGCTATAGAAGGTTGTTAGGGCTTCCCATTTTGACGTCTCTTCAGGGGTCTGGTGTACGAGAAAAGTGTACAAGAAAGTCTTGCGGGATTTGCTTCAGAAAAAAAACTTAGCGATTTCAAGAGGTTGGCTGGGAGACAGGGATTCGAACCCCGATAAGCAGAGTCAGAGTCTGCTGTCCTGCCGTTAGACGATCTCCCAACACGGTTAAAGAATGCTTATTTAGATAATATGGTGCCAAAAGTCAAGTTAAAATCGATCAGTCAACAACTAAGCCTGCATAGCCGACAACATGATCCGTATCGCCGCTTGTTTCTCCCGAATCAGTATATCGAATCAATTGCACATGTTTGGCGCCCAGCTCCAGGGCTGCAATAAGCACAATCGTGGTCGGCATAATGCCGCACATGGATATTCTCTGCCCCAGAACAGTGTCGTATAAGCCTTGAGGGTCAAGCTTTTTGATGTGCTCCAGGGCTAGATGGTCTTTTCTGCTGGCTGACACGCGAGGCTCATAGTGGGTCATGTCCGTGCTGGCAACAAGAAGTACCGGTTTATGGTATTTTTTGATGGCGTCAGCAATAGCTCTCCCTGTTGCCAGGCAGTGGGAATAGGGGATATGCGAGATCACCAGGGGGACGATGGAGAGATTTTTCTGCAGCATCTGCAGGAAGGGGACTTGCACCTCAAGTGAGTGTTCAAAACGGTGGGCAAGTTCATCTTTTTTAATGACAGGATCACTGATCAGTTGCGCCAGTTCGACGTTGATCGATACCGTGCCCAGAGGCATTTCCCATTCACCTTCGGCCATCATGGCTATGGATGGCCCTTGGCCGTGATGGTTGGGCCCTAAAATAATGACATCTTCAGGGACATTGACTGCCGCAAAAGTTTCCCCGGCAACACCGCCCGAGTAGATAAAGCCGGCATGTGGAGAAATCACCGCCAGAGCGTTTTTTTTAGCTGTTGGACCTTCCGGAATGAGGTCGGCAAGGGTGTTTCGCAGGATGCGCGGATCGCCCGGATAAAATTGGTTGGCAACTACTGGAGATCGTCTCATGGTGACCCCTCACAGTTTTTGAGGTATTTAAATTTTCACCTGCCAGCTGGTGGTTCCGTCTGCCTCGTCCTTAATTTCAATTTTATGAGTAAGCAGTATATCACGAATTTCGTCCGCCCGAGCCCAGTTTTTTTGCTCGCGGGCGGTTTTTCGATCGCTGATCAGTGATTCGATGGCTGCCTGGTCAATGTCAAGCTGGCTTATCGTCTTTTCCTGTTTATCTTTAATATAGGTAACAGGGTCCTGCTGCAGGAGGCCCATGATGCCGGCAAGTTCCCTTATTGACTTTGCCGATGCATGGAGAAGTGCCAGGTCGGATTCTGCCGGTGTTACAGGCAGAGACTGCCTGATCGTGTTAAGGACTTTAACCACCTCAAAAATATGCCCCAAGGCCTGTGCGCTGTTAAAATCATTATCCATCGCCTTGACGAACCGGTCAACCAGTGAATTGATTTTGCTCTCATTTTTTTTGCCTGACGCAGGTGTCTGGTTCGGGTCTCCATGGGCCGGCAGTTTGGCGATTTCAGCAAGACAGGTGTACAGTCTGTCAAGACCGGTTTCCGCATCTTTCATGGCGGTTTCGGAAAAATCCAGAGGGGTGCGATAATGGGTGGAAAAAACAAAAAAACGCAACGCTTCAGCAGGATATTTTCCCAGAATTTCCCTGATGGTCAGAAAATTGCCCAGGGATTTTGACATTTTTTCATCTTTGATCGTCACAAATCCATGATGGATCCAGGTAGCGACAAAAGGTTTGCCTGATGATGCCTCGCTCTGGGCGATTTCGTTCTCATGGTGCGGGAAGATCAGATCTTTTCCCCCCCCATGAATATCAAAGGTATCCCCCAGGAACTTGCGACTCATGGCGGAACATTCAATGTGCCATCCCGGTCGGCCGGCTCCCCATGGACTGTCCCAGACGGGTTCTCCTGGTTTACTGGCTTTCCATAAGGCGAAATCCATGGGATTCTGCTTTTGTTCGTTGATTGAAATTCTGGCGCCCGCTAGCATGTCTTCAAGGTTTCTGCCGGACAGAGAGCCATAATTGTCAAAGCGGTTCACTTTGAAATAGACATCTCCCTGCACTTCGTAGGCAAAGCCTTTGTTAATAAGTTCCTGAATCATGGCAATAATTTCAGGAATATTTTCCGTGGCCTTGGGTTCAAGGGTGGGAGGCTCATTACCGAGACTCTTCATGTCTTCACGGAAGGCCTTGATAAAACGGTTGGCAAGTTCTTCTGTTGTGGTATGTTGCTCCTGCGCTCGTTTGATGATCTTGTCATCAATGTCGGTAAAGTTGCGAATATAGGTGACTTTGAAGCCCCTGTAGCGCAGGTAGCGGACAATCATATCAAAGACCAGGGTGGATCTGGCATGGCCGATATGGCAATAATCGTAAGCGGTTATGCCGCAGACATAGAGTTTGATATGGTCTTTTTCCAGTGGGGAAAAAGGTTCTTTTTTGCCGCTTTTGGTGTTATAGATCGAAACGGTCATGTTGACTCCGCAAAAGGCTTGCTCATGTGCATATGTTTAAAACGGTGTTACTTGGCTTGAATCAAACTTTATACCCTTTTCCCGTAACCTAATCAACCATCCTTATGCAATATGAATAAAAACAACATGAATAAAAACAACGAATCAGGCAAAATTCCGGAATCAATTATGCTGGCAAACAGCATAAAGGTAACGTTTTATGATTTATCAAAAAAAATTGCAGCTGATCGATGGCTGATCAAAGTCAAATGTGAGGTTGCTCTTCCTGTTCAGGATGAACAGTTTGACGCTATTGCTGATGCTGAACTGGCATCAGCAATGAAGCAGGATTGTGCTAACACGGTGATACATAATCTTTTCAGAGAACGAAATTTTATTGATGAAAAAGACAAGGACGGAGTCTTGCAGGAACTCTTCAATCAGCTAGATGAAAACGTCCGGACCTACATGGGGAGAGAATTATTTCCCCGTAAGCTTTTTGAAAAGAAAGTTGAAGAGTTCAGGCTGAAATATCAGATGCAAAAAGAGATGGAGCGGTCGGCAACAACTGATGACGAAGATGATGGGCCCGCTGATTTTTCCGCCTGCTTCAGGGATTAAATTTGCGCTGTTTGCCCTTGACAAATTGAGGCATTCGCAGCATATTACTTTGTTTTATTTGCTTATCATATATTACGATCATTTTTAACAATTTATTCGATATTTAGGTATAAGGAGCAGTCATGAAGGTACTTATCAGTGACAACCTTGCCCCTGTGGGAGCACAAATTTTAAGGGATGCAGGGCTTGAGGTCGATATAAAAACAGGAATGAGCCCTGAAGAGCTGAAAAAAGAAATTGCCCAGTATGACGGTTTGGTTATTCGAAGTGCCACGAAGGTGACTGCGGAAATTATCGAAGCGGCAGACAAATTAAAAGTAGTTGGACGTGCAGGCATAGGGCTTGATAATGTTGATGTCGCAGCTGCAAGCAAGCGCGGTATCGTTGTTATGAATGCCCCTGATGGCAATGCTACCACTGCTGCAGAACATGCCTTGGCTATGATGATGTCCTTGACCCGTAATATTCCCCAGGCAACGGCCAGACTTAAAGCTGGCGGTTGGGACAAGAAAAAATTCCAGGGCAGGGAAGTAACCGGCAAGACATTAGGAATTATCGGTATCGGCAGGATCGGTGCCATTGTGGCCAACAGGGCTCAAGGTCTGCATATGAAAGTCATCGCCTTCGATCCACACATGCCTAAGGATCTCGTTGATAAATTGGGGGTTGAGTTGGTCAGTTTTGAGGATCTTTGCAAACGCGCTGATTATTTTTCCGTTCATGTACCCTTGACCAAAGAAACAAGCAAACTGGTGTCTACCGAAGCCTTTAAGATGATGAAAAAGGAGGCAATGTTTATCGATTGCGCTCGTGGTGGGGTCGTTGATGAAGAGGCCCTTTATGAGGCTTTGAAGAATAAAGAGATTGCCGGTGCTGCACTTGATGTTTTTGCGAAAGAGCCTACTTCCCTTGAAACGACTCCACTGCTGGGGCTTGATAATTTTATCTGCACCCCCCATCTTGGCGCATCAACAGCTGAAGCCCAGGAAAATGTCGCGGTGACCATTGCCGAGCAGATGGCGGACTATCTTCTCAATAATACCGTGGTCAATGCCGTCAACGTCCCATCCGTATCAGCCGAGGTTCTTTCAAAAATCCGGCCATACGTTACTCTTGCCGAAATGCTTGGCTCATTTCACATGCAGATTGCCAAGGGCGGGGTGGAGGAGGTCAATATCGAGTTTATCGGTGATCTTGCCTCGATGGTGACAAGTCCCATTACCGTTGCATTTTTGAAAGGTCTGTTTACCCCTATCCTGAAAGATGCCGTCAATTTCGTTAATGCCCCGATGATAGCTAAAGAGAGAGGGATCAGGGTTACTGAGTCTAAAACCGCCGATTCGGATGATTTCACCAATCTTCTTTCGATCAAGGTGAAGACATCTGAAGATGAAAATGTTCTTGCCGGGACTGTGTTCGGCAAAAAAGAGCCTCGGCTTGTGCGGTTAAACACCTTCAGGCTTGAGGCATTACCTGATGGTCCCATGCTTTTTGTTCAGAATCGTGATGTGCCAGGCGTTATTGGGGACCTGGGTGTTACTCTGGGCGAGGAAGGAGTCAATATTTCACGGATGACGGTGGGCAGGGAAGAAGGGAATGGGGATCATACCCGGAATATCATCCTGTTAAACACAGACACTCTGATCAGTAAAGAACAGCTGGAGAAAGTGAAAAAACTGGATGATATCACCAGCGCAATGGTTCTTGATTTGTCTTAACATCTATCTGGCCGGGAAAGAAATCATATGAGCGAGGCTGAGAAAAAATGTAAGTGTTCCGGTGGTAAGATTGTGAACGGCAAATGTGTTATGCCGGAAGTGACATTCTCGGCATTTATTATGTCACTGAATACATCTGCCCTCTTTCTGCTCGGCGAGATCTCCGACCCGGCAACCGGGGCACGAAAACAGGACCTTGTTCTGGCAAAGCATACTATTGATACCCTGAATGTCTTGAAAGTGAAAACAAAGGGAAATTTAACGGAAGAAGAGGAAGATATGCTTGGTAAATTCCTCTATGACTTGCAAATGCGGTATGTAAAGGCAAAATCTTAAATGATTTCCGGCCGTAAGCTTCACCTGCAGGCTCCGGCAAAAATCAATCTGTACCTGAAGGTTTTGGGGCGGTGCCATGATGGTTATCATGAGCTCTCAACCTGGATGCAGAAGATTACACTCGCTGATGAAATTACACTGTCATCAGTCGGTACGGGAATAAAGCTACTTTGTTCTGGGGCAGACCTGGCTACAGATGAAAGTAATCTTGCCCATAACGCTGCGGTTCTATTTTTAAAAAAAACAGGACTGACAACCGGCGTAGAAATTGAGCTGGTAAAAAATATTCCTATTGCTGCAGGGTTAGGCGGTGGAAGCAGCGATGCCGCTGCTGTGTTAACCGGCTTAAATACATTATTTTCCGCCGGGTTAAGCGATAAAGAGTTGATGGAATTGGGTCTGTCCCTAGGGGCGGATGTTCCTTTTTTTGTGTCTGGATGCAGTGCGGCCATTGCCACCGGCATTGGAGAAAAGCTCGAAAAAAAAGATTCTTTAAAAGAATGCTGGTTCGTTCTGGTGAATCCCGGCTTTCCTGTTTCTACCAAATGGGTATTTGAAAATTTCGATCGGGCGCAAACCGTTAATTTTACGTTGACATCAGGGGATAATCCATATATTTTAGGCCGCGAAATTGATTGGTCTATACCTGAAAAACTTTTCAATGATCTTGAAAGGGTAACTGTCGCCCGCTATCCGGAAGTTTCAAAGATAAAAAAAGAATTGACTGATTTAGGTGCGTCTGGAGTGTTGATGTCCGGCAGTGGTCCTACTGTATTCGGCATCTTTTTGGATTCCGGTTTTGCAACACAATGCGTAATAAATTTGCAACATGTTTATCCAGGCAGGGTTTTTCTCACGGAGCCGCTCTCATCTTCTTAAATATTTTTTAGCTGGGGTGTCGTCAAGCGGTAAGACACAGGCCTTTGACGCCTGCATTCGTAGGTTCGAATCCTACCACCCCAGCCATTTTTTGTTTATCAAAAAATAACCTAAAAATGAATTGCACATCGATCACCTGTAATATGGATCGACTTGTTGTAATCGAGCTTAACGGATTACGTCATGACCAAATTAAAAGAAATGATGATTTTTAGCGGAAATGCCAACCGCCCCCTTGCGGAGGATATTTGCAGGCATCTTCATGTTGAATTGAGCCATGCAGACGTTCGTAAATTCAGTGACGGGGAAACCTATGTTGAAATAGGCGAGAATGTACGCGGTAAAGACATTTTTGTGGTGCAGCCGACATGCACTCCGGTAAACGATCATCTCATGGAGTTGATACTGATGGCTGATGCTCTGCGTCGTGCATCCGCTCGTCGTATCACTACGGTCATACCCTATTACGGATATTCCCGACAGGATAGAAAAGTTGCCCCCAGGGTGCCGATTTCCGCCAAGGTTGTCGCCGAAATGCTTATGGCTGTCGGCGTCAGGCGTGTATTAACAATGGATTTGCATTCCGGCCAGATTCAAGGATTTTTTAATATCCCAGTTGATAATATGTATGCAGCCCCAGTGCTTTTAAAAGATATTTCGCAAGATTTTGCCGGTAAAGATGTCATTATGGTATCTCCCGATGCCGGTGGAGTCGAACGAACCAGGGCATTTGCCAAACGCCTCAAGGCGGGTCTTGCCATCATCGATAAAAGAAGGGAGCGGGCAAATGAATCCGAGGCAATGAATGTTATTGGCAATGTAACCGGCAAATATGCTATATTGCTTGATGATATGGTGGACACGGCGGGCACGCTCTGCGCTGGAGCCGAAATTTTAATGAAGGAGGGGGCGAAAGAGGTTTATGCATATTGTAGCCATGCCGTCCTCTCCGGCCCGGCCATTGAGCGGATCAATGCCTCGAAGATCAAAAAACTCGTGGTAACAAATAGTATTCCTCTTCGCAATTGTGCGAAAGATTGCAATAAGATTAAGGTTCTTTCCGTATCCGAATTGCTTGGAGATTCCATACGCTGTATTCACAACGAGGATTCCGTAAGTTCGCTTTTCATATAGAACCAGAAGTTTTTGCGTTGATAAGAAGCATGAAAATCTCGCGATTTATATTATATATTGCAGATTTGATTTTCATAGAGTGTAGAAAAAAAATTTGGATGCTGGATGGAGAACACTGATTGCAGTGTTTATTCACATTTGCTCCAGTTACTCGTTTAGGAGGTTTATAAAATGTTACAGGTAGATGTATCTGCCCAGGTCAGAAAAAATACTGGTAAAGGCGCGGCAAGAACTTTGCGGAGAGACGGAAAAACTCCTGCTGTAATTTATGGTTCCAAAAATGAACCATTGTCTTTAACCCTTGATACACATTCTTTTACCAAGACTCTTTTGAATCTGCAGAGACGGAATGCTGTTGTCAATCTTGACATTGAAACAGATGCAGGGATTGACAAACGTCATGTGCTTATCAAGGAAATCCAAGTGGATCCAATTCATGATACACTTAAACATGCTGATTTTTTTGAGATTACCCTTGATTTTCCCCGTACATTTAAAGTCCCTATAAAATATAAAGGAAAGGCCCGGGGGGTTGAGATGGGTGGTGATATGATCATTTCGGTTAACGACATCAAAGTGAAAGGTAACCCTCTTGATATCCCTGATATGATAGAAGTTGACGTCACTCCTCTTGGCACCAATGAGCATTTTACCTGCCAGGATTTGAGCCTTCCTGCCAATGTGACCCTGCTTGGTAACAAAAGTAAGGTCTGTGTTGCCATCGTAACCGCACGGGTGGCGGTAGAAGTGGCAGAATAATTTTTTGTAACAAATATTCTCTTTTAAGCCGGGAAGGTAATCCTTCTCCGGCTTTTTGTCTTTCTCGCGCTGGTGAATTATGTTTCTTGTTGCAGGACTTGGCAATCCAGGTGAAAAATATCACTTAACCCGCCACAACATTGGTTTTCTCTTTCTTGATTATCTAGCTGAAAAGCTGCGTGTAAATTTCTCAGCATCAAAATGGCAGGCCGATACGGCAAAGGCAATGATCGGCAGCGAACAGGTTCTGCTGCTTAAACCCCAGACATTTATGAATCTCAGTGGTAATGCCGTGTCGGGCGCAGCTTCATTTTATAAGATTCCTCCGGAAAAGATTATTGTCATTCACGATGATATTGATATGCCTTTCGGCCGTGTCAAAGTGGTTGTCAATCGGGGTACCGGTGGTCATAATGGCATACGTTCTATCCTGTCGCTTCTCGGCAGTAAGGATTTTATCAGGATAAAAGTTGGAATCGGCAGGCCGCCGGTCGAGGCAATTCCGGTTGAACGGTATGTTTTGACAAAGATGACCGACTCTGAGATCGAATGTGTGACGGGTATGATGGATAGTGTTTTCGAATCAGTGCGCATCATCGTATGTGAAGGGGCGAGTATGGCGATGAACAGAATAAATTCCGGTAAAATTGATAACAAATCAGACTGTTAACCCTTTAAGTTTTTGTTGCTTAGCTGTTAATTGAACCATTAATTGCGTAATTTGTTAAATAATGTTATATTATCATGATGAAGTTTCAAGATCTTTTTTTTTAAGTGCCAGATTCCTGGTTGATGACAAATCTAAGATCCTGAAAGGGGCTAACAAGGGTGGTTGGTGTGTTTAACAAAGGCGATATGGCAGTTTATCCGGCTCATGGGGTAGGAGAAATACAATCAATTGAAAAGAGAATTGTCGGTGATTTTGAGCAGGCTTTTTACATTATGAAAATAATCGACACAAGCATGGTTGTTATGATCCCTACAAAAAACAGTGAAAGTGTTGGTCTGCGAGGGATTATTTCCTCATCCGAGGCTGATCGGGTTTTTGATATTCTGAAAGATCGGGATGTGAAAATTGCGGCTCAACCTTGGAATCAACGTTATCGACAGTATATGGAGAAAATCAAAACCGGTTCGGTTTTCAAAATAGCCGGGGTTTTACGTGATCTCTATCTGTTAAAGGAAGATAAAGATCTCTCCTTTGGTGAGAGAAAAATGCTCGATACAGCGAAAAATCTTCTTATGAAAGAAATTGCGCTTGCCAACAAGGTTCAGGAAGATCAGGTTGCAAAGGATATTGAACAGATCTTTCAAAATTAATGAGGTATCCCCTGTGGATTTCTTCCAGTAAAGGAAAAACTTGTTAGACTTTTCCTTTTTCATTTGAGCAATCAAAATTTGCTTCACGCACAACAAAAAGAATTTTATTTTGTTGTTTCACCTGATTTATCCGGGAAACGGCTTGATTTGCTCGTAGCCGATCTCGATAGCTACGCCCAACTGACCCGTTCCCGTATCCAGGACCTTATCCGTACAGGTAATATACTTGTTAATGATGAGATAAAAAAAACCGGGTATCGGGTCAGAACCGGCGAGTCAATCCGTATCATTCTGCCTCCTCCGCAACCGTCATCGCTAATTCCTCAGGAACTTGAGTTTGAGGTTCTCTACGAGGACCAGGACGTTATTGTGCTGTCGAAACCTCCTGGAGTTGTGGTGCATCCTTCCCATGGGCATATTGAGGGAACTCTGGTTCATGGTTTACTCCATCATTGTCGTAATTTGTCCGGCATAGGTGGTGAATTACGACCTGGGATTGTTCACAGACTGGACAAAGACACCTCTGGCGTCATGATTGTCGCCAAAAACGATATGGCCCATCAGAGCCTGGTTAAACAGTTTAAGGGGAGAACTGTTGAAAAATTCTATCTTGCCCTCCTGTCAGGAATTCCCCGTACCATGACCGGACGCATTGCTGCAGCTATCGGCCGTCATCCTGTTCACAGAAAAAAGATGGCTGTTTTGCAGCAAGGCGGGCGCGAGTCCGTAACGAACTGGGAGATCCTGGAATATTTCTCTCATTTCAGTTTTGTCAAACTTCGACTTGAAACAGGAAGAACACACCAGATACGTGTTCATATGGCTTCAATCGGATGCCCGATTGCAGGTGACCCGGTTTATGGGAAAAAGAGTAAAACTTCCGATCTTTTGTTTGTCCGCCAATGCCTTCATTCTTATTCTCTTGCCTTTGACCATCCCCATTCCGGCGAAAGGTTGTCATTTACAGCCCCTCTTTGGCCTGATATGAAAAATGTTGTTCATTTGTTGCGCGATAGGGATGCCGTCGACTCAGGCAGATAAGGGTACGTTAAGACTTCAGCATGATAACTGTCAATTTCCACGGCAACATAGCTGAGTTGTTATCCCGGAAGTCAGAGAAAGGCCCATTGGTATCCTTTCATCTGGATCGTAGAACTTCTATTAAGGACTTAATAGAATCCTTTGGTATCCCCCATCCTGAGATTGAAGAAATTGTTGTTGATGGGAAAACCGTTGATTTTGCCTATATTGTGGATGACGGTATTCAGATAGAGGTTTTCCCGATTTCGGTTAAAAGCAATTTTTTCAAACCTTCTCTTCTCAGGCCTGATCCTCTTGAATTTCATCGCTTCGTTGTGGATATCAATGTTGCCAAACTTGCCTCTAAATTACGGCAACTGGGATTTGATACTCTTTTGCCCCGTAACTGCGATGATGCCCAACTTGCGGCAATCGCAGGTTGCCAGAGGAGGATCTTGTTGACCAGGGACTGCAATCTGTTAAAGAGGAAAATCGTCGAATTCGGTCATCTGGTCCGGGCAGAATCTCCCAATGATCAGCTTGTGGAAATCATCAAACTTTATAATCTGAAAAATAAGATAAAGCCTTACAGCCGTTGTTTCCAATGCAATGGTTTACTGGAATCGGTGGCAAAGGAAGCTGTCCTGCCATTTCTCGAACCCCTTACGAAGAAATATTACCATGTCTTTCACCGTTGCCTAGACTGCAAGAAAATATACTGGTTCGGTTCACACCGGGAAAAGATGGATGTGACACTGCATGAAATTCTCGCATCATGCTGATTGGGACAGATATCGCCTACAAATACAGATCAGTTCAGGTGACAGGTTTGTATAAAGGGGAGTGTTTACGACAATAAGGTGTACTGCAAGAAGTGCCAGCAGAGTGTTCTGGAAAAACGCAAAGCCAAGGTAAACGGGCAGTAATAAACTCATACGCTGAAGAAAAACAAGAAGGATGATATGTCATGTGTGGCCGTTTCGCCCTTGAGGCCACTACTGAAGAGTTGGCTAGACACTTCCACCTACTACATGCCGTGGCGGCCATCGAGCCACGTTATAACAACGCGCCTTCGCAACATGTCGCAGTTATCCGCGATAAAATTGGTGGTTACCGGCTGTCAATGTTGCGGTGGGGTCTTATACCTCATTGGTCGAAGGATGAAAAAATTGGATCAAAGTTGATCAATGCCAGGGTCGAGACTATTTCTGAAAAACCCTCTTTTCGTGAATCTTTCAAGTCCCACCGATGTTTGATCCCTGCCACCTGATTCTACGAGAGAAGAAAGAGGGAAGCCGGAAACAACCCTATTTTATCAAAATGAAAAACAGCGGTCTTTTTGCCATGGCAGGGGTATGGGATTCCTGGAAGAGCCCAGAGGGTAAAGCTATTGAAACATGCTCCATCATAACCACTGAGGCTAATGGAATCGTGGGCAAGATTCATGACCGCATGCCGGCAATCATCCCAAGAGAAAATTATGGCCGGTGGCTTGCCTCATCACAAAACGGTCACCACTTCCTGGAGTTCCTAAAGCCATATTCACCTTTTAATATGATTTCTTATGAGGTCAGCGGGATGGTGAACAACCCCAAGAATAAGGGGCCAGGATGCGTAAAAAAGGTGTGAGTAGTTGGTTCGGGACAAGTTGAAAAAAGTGGACACCAAGAAGGCGAGTTTGGTTGATAAGGTGAGAGCACTGAAGCTGTTCGCCGACATGAATGATGAGAATAGAATGAAGAAAATATTTATATTCTGTGCATTTTTAATACTTTTTACTGGCCCCTGGCCTATTCACACCCTGGCGGATTAGACAGTCAGGAGGGGGGGACACACCGATAAGACTGGCCGCACTGGACAGATGATGCCAATAAAGAAAACATCTTCCTGCCATTTCCTATCAGTTTTATCTTGCAAAATTTTATAATGCGAGTTTTGGTTTTTATGAGCAGCCATTCAGTTTTGTAACTATGTTGACTTACAGTAAATATATACGTCTCAAATTTTTTCGATTTTAGTTCTCGTCGCATGAATTCGCCGATGCCGAATTTGCAGTTCACCCTTTTCATCACATTATAAAGGGGCGCCGCAAAACGCCGCCGCAGGCCATCGAGGAGTCTTGCAGAAGTCGGTGTACGCATCAGAAAGGAGAATACCCTTGTCCTTTGATCTGTTCGTGAGCTACCGTCATCTGGATGCGGATCGGGTCCGGCCCGTTGTCGAGGCTATGCGAGGCCAAGGACTTTCCGTCTGGTTCGACGAAAGCGTGATCGAGGATTTCGCGCCTATCACCGATGCGATTCGCTCCGGCCTCGCCCAGTCCAAGGCCCTGCTGGCGTGGTACTCCGTCACCTATCCGCAGTCCCGCCCCTGCCAGATGGAGCTGACCGCAGCCTACATCGCCGCCGGCCAGGCAAATGAAACGGCCCGCAGGGTGCTGGTGGTGAACCCGGAGGCAGACAGCAAACATATCCTGCCCGAGCCCCTGCGCGACAATCTTTATCTCCCGGGCGACATGGCCCCAGTCGAGCTCTCCCGCCGTATCGCCTCCCATCTTTCCACCCTCACCGGCTGCCTCGGTGCCATCCCGCCCATCACCGCACCATCTCAGTATGGAGCCCGCTTCACCGGCAGCAGTCGCTTCGTGGGTAGACTGATCGAGCTGTGGGATCTGCACGGCCGTCTCCACCAGGGGGAGCACGCCATCATCTCCGGCAGAGTCAGCCGGCCCGGACTGGCCCAGGTGGCCGGCATGGGCGGCCAGGGCAAATCGCTGTTGGCCGAGGAGTATGCACTCCGTTTCGGCGCGGCTTATCCGGGTGGGATCTTCTGGCTGCGTGCCCTTGGCCAGGATATCAGTGGTTCCGGCCCCGGTCTGGAGCAGGATCACGTAATGCGGGACAGCGCCTTCCGCGACATCGCCCAACGATTGGCAATATCCGTTCAGGGGAAGACCCTGGCCTAGGTGGAGGGTGATCTGGGGCGGGCCTTACGGCAAAAAGGCCAGCCTTTCCTCTGGGTGGTGGATGATCTCGCTTCGGGTTTAAACATGGAGGCAGTACGAACATGGCAGGCCCCGGACACTAACGGCAAGACCCTGATCACCACCCGTAGCCGTGAATACGGCACAGCCCATGAACGGCTCGATCTGGAGGTGCTGGCACCGGATGAGGCCCTGCAGTTCTTTCTTTCCCACCGCTCGGAGCAACATGCCCCGTTGAACAAGGAAGATGACCTGCTGGCCAGGGAGATCGCCATCAACCGCCTGGGTTGCCATGCTTTGGGCGTGGATGTTGCCGGCAGCTCCGCCCAACGAATCGGCTACGGAGAATTTCTGCAAAAACTGGATATTCCTGATGAGGATGCGCTGGAGCTTGCCGCCCAACTCGGCAGCCAGTTGCCAAATGGCCACGAAAAGGATATAGCCGCCCCCTTCCTGCGGAGCATTGCCCTTCTGGACGAAGCGGGCCTTGACTATCTGCGGCTTGCCGCCTGTCTGGCCACCGCCCCCATCCTCCGCAGCCTGGTGAGCCGGGTTTTTGCAAGGGTGGATGGCCTGGAGCCGGGCCAGGTGGAAACCCGAGCCCTGCTTGCCACTGATCAGGCAGCCAGGCTATCCTTGGCCGAAGACCAGCCAGGCGGGCAGGACTGCCAGACCGTTCACCTTCTCATCTCCCGGACCGTTCGCTTCCACGATCCGTCCCCGGAACGGGCCGGGAACTTGCGAAACATTGCCGTGGCCGTACTCACAGAGACATTGGCGCCGATAGATGACATCCGCAGCCACGCCGATCTCCCCAGAGAGGTGGAGCATAGTCGCCATCTCTGCCGTGGCATCTTAGATGATGTGAGTTATGGCGCACTTGTCGAAAGGATAGCGCGGCATGATTTTGTGCGGGGCAGTTACGTCGCGGCCAGCATACTCTTGAACAAGCAAATGGAAGTCCTGATTCGTATTCTCGGCGAGGAGCATCCGAACACCCTGGCATCCATGAACAACCTGGCAGAAACGCTCAGAGCCATGGGCAACCTGTCCGGGGCGAGGGAACTGCAAGAAAAAACGCTGGAAGTCCTGATTCGTATTCTCGGCGAGGAGCATCCGGTCACCCTGACCTCTATGAACAACCTGGCAGGAACGCTCAGAGACATGGGCAATCTGTCCGAGGCGAGGGCTCTAGAGAAAAAAGCGCTGGAAGTAGAGATTCGTGTGTTAGGCGAGGAGCATCCGAACACCCTTTCCTCAATGAACAACCTAGCCGTAACGCTCCAGGCACAGGGTGATTTGTCCGAGGCGAGGGCGCTGCAAGAAAAAACGCTGGAAATCCGGCTTCGTATTCTCGGCGAGGAGCATCCGAACACCCTGGAATCCATGAACAACCTGGCAGAAACGCTCAGAGCCATGGGCAACCTGTCCGGGGCGAGGGAACTGCAAGAAAAAACGCTGGAAGTACAGCGTCGTATTCTCGGAGAGGAGCATCCGAACACCACAATATCCGCCATTAATCTGTTTCTCATCTTGATAAAAATGCAGAACCCAACCGCCAAGGACGTGCTTGCACGCCATCTCCTCTGGCTGCTGCAGCGCGATCCTGCCGATCTTAGCGCAATTCAACGCCAAATCCGGGAAAAGCTCCAACAGTTATCCGACCACTTTATCCATAATCACTGAAGAGGCTGCCTATGACCCTGCCACTCTGTTTCGTCCTCATGCCTTTCGGCCGCAAGCCCACTGCCAGCGGGGCGGTGATTGATTTTGACGCCGTGTATGTGGAACTTATTGCCCCGGCCATTGCCGACGCAGGACTTGAGCCCCTGCGGGCGGATGAGGAACAGGCCGGCGGCCTGATCCACAAGCCCATGTTCGAGCGGTTGGTGCTGTGCGAATATGCGGTTGCCGACCTAACAAGCGCCAACGCCAATGTCTTTTACGAACTGGGCCTGCGTCATGCGGTGAAACCGGCCAGCACTGTGCTGGTTTTTGCCAAGGGGGCAGGGGCCATGCCTTTTGACGTGGCACCGCTGCGCGGCCTGCCCTATCTGCTGGGGCCGGACGGCCGGCCCGGGGACGCGGCCGTCGACCGCACCGCTCTGACGCAACGACTGGTAGCCGCCCGTGACAAGACCACCGACAGCCCGGTATTTCAGCTGCTTGACGGCTTTCCCGATATTCAGCGGCTTAAGACCGACGTCTTTCGCGAAAGGGTGGAATACAACCGGGAGCTGAAATCACGGCTTGCTGCTGCCCGTCGGCAGGGGGCAGCGGCGGTAAAGGCGATAGAGGCGGAGCTGGCCGAATTGCCCGGCGGGGTGGCCGACGTGGAGGCTGGCGTTGCCATTGACCTTTACCTCTCGAAAGGATTTTCGCAAGAATGGTATCCAGAATTGCGACGTGGAGGCTGGCGTTGCCATTGACCTTTACCTCTCCTACCGGGCGGTCAAGGATTGGCCGGCAATGATCGAGCTGGCCGACCGGTTGTCACCACCCGTGGCCGCCACCCATCTGGTACGCGAGCAACTCGCCCTGGCCCTCAACCGTGCCGGAAAAAGCGAGGAGGCGGAGGCGGTTCTGCGCGAACTCATCGAACAGCGCGGTCCATCCAGCGAGACCTACGGCATCCTGGGCCGGGTTTACAAGGACCGCTGGGAGGCAGCCCTCAAGGCTGGGGAGCATTTCACCGCCCGCGGCCTGCTGGAACAGGCCATTGCCGCCTACCTCCAGGGTTTTGAAACAGACTGGCGCGATGCCTATCCGGGAGTGAACGCCGTCACCCTGATGGAGCTGAAAGAGCCGCCTGACCCGCGGCGGGAAAAACTGCTGCCCGTGGTGGCCTACGCGGTGGAACGCCGCATCAGCGCCGGCAAGCCCGACTACTGGGACCATGCCACCAGGTTAGAACTTGCCGTGCTGGGACGTGACATAAGCAATGCCGAAGTTGCCCTCGCCCATGCCTTGGCCAGTACTCGCGAAACCTGGGAGCCGGAAACCACCGCTCGCAACCTGCGCCTCATCCGCGAGGCCAGGGAACGGCGAGGCGAGCACCTGGACTGGGCGGCAGAGGTGGAGAGGGCACTGGAAAACAAAGCGGCACAACTCGACAGAGGGGCTAAAACAGCATGAACGACAACATTCACATCACATTCATTTTGGACCTGCAACGGCGGAAGTGGAATTCACCCGCCTATCCGGACGTCCCAAGGCATCTCTGGGAGAAGTGCTGTTCTCATCCCCCAGAAGTTGCTGGACGTAACCATTCTGCGCATGGAGCACCCTCCGGTGAAGGCAACAACCCTGCTGCCCTTGCCTCACAAACCAGCAATGCCGCAGGACGGCGACAGACCGCAGCTCATCTATGTCATCGGCCATCCCAGGGGAGGCGAGTTGGCAGTTTCCATGTATGACAATGACCTTGCGGGCTACGCCCCACCGTATGTCCGTTACCGCAGCCCCACCGAGGGCGGCAGCTCCGGTTTGCCGATTTTCAATCGGCAGTTGGGGCTCTTTGCCGTGCACCACCGCGCTCTTGATGCGGAGCAAGTAAACGAGGGGGTGCTTTTTAACCCCATTGCGGCAGCACTGGCCAATCTAAACCAGGCGCAATTCATGAAAACCTGAAAACGAGTCTCCGCTGGCAATTTCCCATACAAATTGCCATTCGATGCTTGTCATCCTTGACTTGGGCGTATATATATTCAGACCTCCTGACCTCGGGAGATTTTGTCATGACACCAATTCGTAAATCAGGCGCATATTGTTGCCGGGGAACAGGGTCATGGTGTCATTCAGTTCGTTGCACAAATGCTGCACGATCTCGCCGCTGCTTCGATTTGC
>JAHILF010000135.1 GCA_018897105.1 Pseudomonadota bacterium | reverse complement strand
TTCTGAAATCCGCCTCAGTAAGAACGTATTGTTTTCTTTGCATTGTCAAGTCTCGCCACTGGCGAATTTCTTTTGGGGGAATAAAGCTTCCTTTCACCAGTCCATAACGCAGCAGCTCAGCCAACCACTGACTGTCACCAATATCGGTCTTACGGCCAGGAACATTTTTATAATGCCGAGCATTCACCAAAACAACTTTGAGATAACCTTCCAAGATATTGTGAACAGGCCGCCAATAAATACCCGTACTCTCCATGGCGACTACCGGACATTGATGTTCAAGCAGCCAGTCTCGCAACTGAATAAGGTCATCAGTGAACGCGGTAAATTCACGTATTTCTATACAGACTTCTCCTCCCTGCTCGTAAACCAGACAGGAAGAAATTTTGTTTTTATGAACATCCAAGCCACAACAAACAGGGTGAACAATAGATACGGATTCTGTATACTTTTGCTGAGCCATGGTGCACCTCCAACATAATTTTTGTGATGAGAAATTTATTGGATTGTAACATGGCTCGTTATTACATTTTTGCAAAAGGCCCAGATATAATGGATTGCACCAGAATAGAGAAACTTTCCCATTATCCGTGAAAATTATTAGCTTTTAACCCGTAAAATCAGGTAGTGTCAGCTGGTGAAAGAGTTTTTCGGAAATTAAATTCTGGCAGATGAGAGCAAGGACTGATCGTTTAAGAAAAGAGTTTGACGACCAGGGCTAAGGCGGGAGTGATGAAATACGCTAAAAGAATATTTCTACCATTTATTTTAATGGCAATCGTGATGACGCTGTATCAGGTCATCAAGTTTTATCTCTTGCAAGGTCATTACACTATCTGGGAGTCACATATCATGACCATTATCTTCTCCTCCTTGCTGGCCACCTGTGTTTCTCTGGCGTTGTCCAACTGGACGGAAAAGATCGAGAAAAGAAGAGTGGAAGTCGAATTGCGGGAGGCAAGACTGCGCACCCTCCAGACAACAATGCATACGGTGCAGCATATTGTGAATAATTTTCTCAATTGCGTGATGCTCATCAGGTTTGAGGCTGAAGAGGAGGGCGCAATTTCGAAAGACTCACTGGAAAAACTGGAGACAAAAATACTGGAAGTGAGCAAGCAGCTGGTCGAGATAAGTGAGCTGGATGATCCGGGTAATTCAGAGGAGTTCGGAAAATTCTTCCCGCCCAAAAAGTGAAAGATAGCCCAAGTTTTTCGGGGCAGGGGTAACACCACTTCATTAGTTTTATTGAACTTCCACTGGAGTTTAGAGTTTCGCAACACAATGCGCGGGAGGCGCAAAAAAAATCAAATAATCGGAAAAAATTGTTGACAAAGCAGCGGAAAGTGGGTGAATTCTGGTTCTGGCAACTCACCGAGTGTATGATATAAGGCGATTCTGATAATGTCGAAGCTTCTAAATCCGTATGCTTTTCTGGTTGATACTTTCGCCTTGTTGTTAAAACCCTCAACGGCGCCATGGGCAACTTGTCCGCGGCAACGAAACCAATTGAGCAGAGGCTCTCGATGAGCACGCAACATCTTGGCAACCTTCTTCATCGGCTTGAGCCGGGAAAGCATGGTTCGTCGACACACCCAGGAATTTGCCAGCCCAGGCGGGACTTATGTAGCTCCAGAAACTCTGGAAATCTTCCTTGAGCAAATAGGCGCGGATGGTTTTGAGGTTGATAGCCAGCAATTGCTCGAGTTTGACAACCTGCTTGTCTGTCAAGTTTTCCGGACGTTTGAGCAAACACCAACGGCTGCCGGTAAGTACCGGTTCTTCTCCTCTGGTCTTCAAGTTCCTCGCCTCCGTGGCTCGAATTTTGTCGATAGCTTTGCCAAAGTGGGTCATGACGTGGAAGCGGTCGATGATCTGCACAGCCTGACCAGCAACCTCGGCAAGGATTCGCAGATAGGGTTTCCACATATCGCTGCAGATAAAACTGAGTCTTGCGGTACGTTCCTTGCCGAACTCCTTGAAGAACCGCCTCAGGGTTTTCTGGGTCCGTTCCTTTCCGACCCACAAGAGGCGTTTGCGACCGGAGTCGATCTGATAGACCAGGGTCAGTTATTTATGTCCTTTCTTCCAGGCAATTTCGTCAATGCCGAGGGACAGCACGTTTTCCAGGTTGCGATGCGCCAGCCCCATGCCACGGCCATCTTGACCGAGAGGAAGGCATTTCCCCAAGAGGTCTGGAAGGCAACAGCGGCTTCCTTCCAGAAAAGCCGTTTGGCCCACTGGGCCAGAAACCAGGCGTAAGTGGTGGTCAAATGGTTTTTCCCATCGGCCCAGGGCACTCGTTCCACCTTTATCCCGCAATCGGGGCAGTCGACTCGTCGCATGGCGTAAAGGAAGAAAATAGCGATTCCCCACAAAGGGACAAATTCAAAGCGGCGAAGTGGCAGAGTATCGTAGCCCGGACCGCACTTTCCGCAACCAGAGCATACTGGCCGGCTGCGTTTCCGAGGGCGGATTTGGATGTCAAGCGCTGTTCTCATTTTCCGTGTGATACTCCAGCGGACCGTGCCATATACAAAACCTCTATGCAATTGTACCCGATTCAGTATACATTTGAGTTGCATCCCGTTGTTTTTCCCTCCTTGGCCATGGATTTCTTGGTCGATCTCCATAATGCCAGAAAGGAAAACGGGATGCTTTATTTTCTGTCCGGGAATAACTGGGTTTACCCCAGTGAGTGATTTATTCCAGTGCTATTTTAAAAAAGGGAAGTTCTACAGGACGAAATCGCAGCTATGTTTTCATGTGGCCCACATCTGAGGAATGCTTTATGAAAGTTGGAATTGGATATTGTAATAATCGAGATGCTTTTTATTCTGGCAGATCGGCAGCGAGTAACGCAACTCGTAGTGGTGATATAAATAGACATGATCTTGCCATAGCTTTTTGCAGCGGGCAATTGGATCATGAAGAATTCTTGAGAGGAATTAAAGAGATTGTCGGAGATACACCCGTAATTGGAGGCTCATCAATTGGAGTTATTACGAATAATGAATTATCATATAGTGGCTCTCCTTCAGTTGTTGCATTATTTCAATTAGATGGAATAAAATATCAAATTGCTGCTGTTGGCGGTCTAGATAGTGATGAGAATCTAGCAGGGTGTAACCTCGCCGCCAAATTTTCTAGAGCACAAGAGGACAGACTGCTGCTTATGTTCTATGATTCAATAAAAGCTCCTGCATCACCTATATCTCCTCCAATTATGAATGCTTCCAATCCGCTAATTGCTGGAATTGAATCAATACTCCAATCGAATTTGCCTATTATCGGCGCTGGGTTAATTGGTGATTATCAGTTTAGTAAAACAAAACAATTCTGCAGTTCCAATGTAAGTGAGCAGAGTGTTGTTGGGGCACTTATTTCAGGATCTGTTAATGTTTATCATGCTATTATGCACGGATGTTCTCCTCTTGATGGGAGATATCGAAAAATAACAAAAATACAAGGCTCAGTTATCTATGAATTGGATGGCAAACCAATTGTTGAGGTAATTGATGAAACATATGGGAACCAGGACTGGAAAAAACAACATCCTCTCGATCTTTTAACAATTGGAGTGAATTATGGTGATAGGTTTAAATATCAAGAAGCCAAATATGTTAATAGGCTCATTACAGGAATTCTGCCAGATGGCAGTGGCATAGGGATATTTGAGCCAGATCTTGAACAAGGAATGGAAATCCAGTTTATGTTGAGAGATGGTAATAAGATGATTGAATCTGCAAGGAACAATGCAGAACTCATCATGAAGAATGTAATTGATGACGGGAAAACACCTGTTTTTGCATTATACATTGATTGTGCCGGAAGAGCAGCAGAGCTATCAAATACTGAAACAGAAGAGGCTGCTGAAATTCAACAAGTGATGAATAGATATAGTACCCCTTTGCTAGGTTTTTACTCCGGGGTTGAAGTTGCCCCTATTCTCGGAAAGAGCAGGGGGCTTGATTGGACAGGCGTCTTAATGGTTTTAGCGAAGGACATGTAAAATGGAGAACAAAGACCATTTCGCAGAAGCATTAGAAAAAAGATGCACAGAGTTAGAAAAACAGGTTTTTTATTATAAAACCATTGCGGAAGAAACTGGACGAACCCGTTTAAGAGAAATTGAACAACTAAATAGGCAAATATCTGAGCGCAAGAAAGCCGAAGAGAAATTAAAGGAATCTGACAAAAGAATTCGTTCCTGGCTGGAGTATTCGCCAGTTTGCACCAAGATCCTGGATCGTAATTTCAATATGCAATATATGAGTTCTGCGTGTATAAACAATCTTCAAATTGAGGATATTACGCAGTTTTACGGGAAACAATTTCCCTTTGATTGTTATCCTGAACCGACCCGAAATGTTATAATTAAGAATTTAGAAACAATTAGAGAAACAGGTGAAATCATCACACTGGAAACACCTGTGTTTAATATGGAGAGAGACGAGTTGTGGTTTCAATCGACTTTCGTACCAGTTACCGATAAGGAAGGTTTATGCGATTACATCATCGTCGTATCCGTCGACATAACCGATCGAAAACGGGCAGAAAAAACGCAAGCCAATCTTGCAAAACGACTTCAGCAAGCCCAAAAGATGGAGGCTATAGGTACCCTTGCCGGTGGCATTGCCCATGATTTCAATAACATCCTCTCTGCTATTATCGGCTTTACTGAACTTGCAAAAATTGAGTTGAAAGATGGCCGCAACGCTTCTGCCAATCTTGCGAAGGTGCTGCAGGCATCACACAGAGCCGCAGAACTTGTCAGGCAAATACTGACCTTCAGCCGCAAAGGCGCATATAAACGTGAACCGCTGCAACCATATCTCACAGTCAAGGAGGCTCTGAAGCTGATAAGGGCATCTTTGCCGACAACTATTGAAATACAAGAGAATATTGACCCTAAAAGCGGCTCTATTTGGGCCGATCCGACACAGATTCATCAAATTATTATCAACCTCTGCACAAATGCTCATCATGCTATGGAAGAGGAGTCAGGACTTTTAAGCGTCTCATTGTTACGAAAAGAATTAAGTGCCGAAAACGTGTTGGGGTATCCTGGCGTTTCGCCAGGTCCTTTTATTGAAATCTCAATCAGTGATACCGGTTGCGGTATGGATAAGCAAACGCAGAAACGAATATTTGAACCTTTCTTTACAACCAAAGAAAAAGGAAAAGGGACCGGTCTTGGTTTGTCCGTAGTTCTTGGTGTCGTCCAGGACTACGAAGGCATGATCACCGTTGAAAGCGAACTTGGCAAAGGAACGACCTTTCATGTCTACTTCCCGGCGATAATTGAAGATGTCGAAACTCCCGTTGAAGCAGAAGAAGTAAAACCGTTGCCCATCGGAACTGAGAGTATTCTTACCGTTGACGATGAAACAATAATTGTTGCTCTACATGAGGCTGTACTTTCCCGCCTCGGTTACACTGTTATGTCCAAGACCAGCAGCGAAGAGGCGCTAGCCGCATTTAAGACTGATCCCCAAAGTTTTGACCTTCTCATAACAGATCAGGCAATGCCCGCTTTGTCCGGGGCGAAACTTGCTGAAGAGGTGCTGAGTCTCCGGCCTGATATGCCTATTATTCTTTGCACCGGCTATAGTTCAACAATCTCAGAAGAGAAGGCGATGGAGATTGGAATAAAAAGATATCTCAAGAAGCCTGTAGACGGTAAAGCTTTGGCAGAAGCCGTTCGCGATGTGTTGGATTCAATTAAACTAAATAGGGTAACCCCAAATACGAAGCGAGCCAGAACCCGAATATTCTAAAATTGATCAAGAAGATCTCGCCGGCAGCCTGACGACACATTCATTTAAACGGCCACTATACCTTTCGTGGCGACAAGCAGGTTATTGATTTGGACTCGATCGTGGATGGATTGGTCTTGGAATAAGGTGAAACCATGGAGTTTTTTCGTAACCGATCACAGGGTAGCGGTCAGGCAATAACAGCGAGGCAGCGAGAAATTACAGAGCGGTAATCCAAGAGATGTCCGGGGCATGACCGCGAAAATGGGCGGTCAGGGCATCGACGAGGATTGGGAAGGTTGGCTTATTGTGGAGGCGGCAGGTTTGCCTGAGCGAGAGTATTCGTTCGACCCAGCGGCAGCCCTTGTCGGAGTTAGAGCCGAAGTTGCGTTTGCGCCAGAGCACCGCGAAACGGATGGTTCGTTCCGCAACGTTGTTGGTTGGCTGGACGCCGGCCTGCTGGAGAAAGACAAAGAGGCACTCCATTTCTTTGTCCAGCAGACGGACGAGCTTACCCGCATCGCTT
>JAHILF010000134.1 GCA_018897105.1 Pseudomonadota bacterium | reverse complement strand
CGCGCAAGCAAGCGTAGCTTGATTGTGTGGTACGCGGTGTCCGGTCAAGTACCTTGTTCTGGCGCAAAGCGCCGGGACAAGGTACTTGACGAAGTCAGCACCGCGATTCTCGGCGACGCAGTCGCCGAGAACCAGTTATTAGCTAGACGGATACCCATAGCACAGATTTTTTTATCCGGCCATGACGACAAAACAAACCGCCATAACAATATGTTTTCATTACGTTTAACAAATGCCTACTATGCAATTCATGGCTGCCATACGCACTCTACACCCAGCGGCATAAGTCCGATATTTGAAACCAACTTCTTCACGGATTGATGGTGATATCCATCATCCGCCCGGTCTTCTGGTCCCGGCAGCGCACTTCCGCCCTGACCAGACCGGGCTGGATCTCTTCGGCAAGCTGCATGGAGATGCGCACCTTGCCCGGCGGCACCTGTTTGATCAGCCACTGCACCTTGCCTTTTTTTTCGTCAAATTTCATATAGGCCGGTGAGGCGCTGGTGATGCCTACCCCGGGGGGCAGGAACTGGTGGACGATGAGATTGCTTGCGGAGGGTCCCTTGACATCCAGGTCAAGGATGATATTTTTGCCGGCGGAAGAGATATATCTGCCGCTCACCAGATCCTCGGCAGATACCGTCCGCGCTGCAAAAAGACTTACGCAGGCCAGCAGCATCACCAACAAGAACACCTTTTTTTGCTGACAGATCATCATTTCCTCCTTACTGTCATTACCATACATGAGAGCCGGCGCCATTCCTGGCCTGGCAACTTTCACTCCGCAGCGTGTTGATCGTGTCCGCTCCGGCAGCATCAGGGCAGCACCTCAAATCTTTTCTTTTCCGCATTCCACACATAACCTGAGCCGAGCCAGATTTCCTCAATCTGGTCGATATTGAGGGCCAGACCTTTTATTTCGCTGAACTCATCATACACCGTGAGAATTTCCTCATCGCTGATACGGCTGTCAGCATTGGTGTCGGCCCAGTGGAAATCGGCTATCTGCACCGTGGAATCGCCGCTGACCTCTATCTGCTGTCCGGCTCCCTTGGGCAGGGCCACCTTGCCGGCAAAGGACACGCTGCCCTCCTGTTGGTTGACCTTGACCATATAAGCAAAGACCTGGCTGCCATCTATTTTCTTCAGCCATTTCACCTCTTCGGTTTTGGCATCATAGGCGGAATACGGCGGGACGGCGGACAGCAGCACCGCTGTTTTCGGCAGATTCTCTCTGACGATCAGGGAAAGCGGCACTGTGGAATTGCTGGCAACCGTGATGGCCACCGGGAAGGGTTGGCCGGCCACCGTATGCTTGGGCAGCAGGCGGCTGGCGGTGATGGTGAACTGTTCGCCGGCCGGATAAAACCACCAGCCGAGCCCAGCCAGCAGGGCCAGGAGCAGCACCCCGGCCACGGCAAATTTTGCCCGGGATTTTGCCTTGCCGGCAGCCGGCACCGCAGCGGCAGCCGCCGGAGCAGCCAGTTGTTCCTCAGCCTCCTGGTCAGGGGCGGGCGCGGCATCGTCAGCAGGCTCTTCGGCAGGATCAGGCTGGGATTCTTCCTCGCCAAGGCTTTCCAGGATCTCACCGAGAGCAACTTCCAGGGCTTCGGCGAGCTTCAGACCGTTTTCCTTTTTGATGGTGGGATAGCGTTTATTTTCCCAGCGGGAGATCGTGTCGGTGGTCACCCCCACCGAGGCGGCAAGATAAAGCTGGGTCAATCCCTTTGCTTCCCGTAGATTCCTTACCTTGGCGCCATCTATTCTGACCATTGGCACGCCGCTGGTCATCTTGCTCATATCCATTTTTTATATCCACCAACTTACAGTTAATTTTGCAGCCCCCATCATAAACAATTCTACAGCCGGCGCGCCAGTGGATTTCGCATCTTTTTCAGCCCATCCCCAAACCCGTCACCCGGCAAAAATGAAAAGAACCTGACAAATTCCATGTCGAGCTGCCGTCCCTGTCCTGCTCCCACAGAAAATTCAGACAGATAATATCCTGATTTTATTACGATGTCTACCAGACATCGGCCCGCTCTCCGCCCGATACAGCCCCATGTCCTCTATTTTTTATTTCCCCTGCGCCGTACTGTTTGGGCAACAGACGCAACTTCCCTGTAACCGTAAATTTTGTTTGAAAACCCGAAAAAAGGAGGAACAAAGATGAGTAAAGATTCCGGCCGCAAAAAATTCAGCCTGCGCACCGTGCTCGGTTCAGCCTGCGCCGCTGCCATGCTATTCGCCCTGCCTGCGCAACTGATGGCCGGCGAGGGGCAGATCCCGGATAAGATCACCATCAATGTCCAGGCCGGCTGTCCGCAGATCGCAGGTCTTGACCAGGGCAAGAAAGAGGTGAAGGAATTCAGCCACAAGCTCCATGCGGAAAAGTATCTGCTCGGCAAGAGCGAGTATGCCGCGCACCCTTACACCGACGCCTTCACCTGCGCTGCCTGTCATGTCGGCGCCCAGTCACCTGAAATGATTAGCAAGGCGGACAAATGCGCCCGCCTGACCGCGGCCATCGACAAAGAAGGCGGCCCGAAAAAATACAAAGAGATGATGCACGCCGTCTGCCAGAATTGTCACAAAAACATGAAAAAAGCAGGGGAAAGCAAATCAGGACCGACAAAGTGCAATGAATGCCACGGCAAATAATGTTCCAGCACAACAAAACAAAAGTAATAAAGGAGAAACACCATGAAAAAGACCATCAGCACCCTTTTGGCCATCGCATTTGCGCTCAGCATCGCAGGAACTGTCTATGCCGCCAGCGGCAAATGCACTGTAGTGTCTGTTGAAGACAACAAAGTGACCCTGGACTGCGGCAGCAATGCCGGGGATTTTCCGGTGGGCACCGATGTAAAGATTAAAAGCGAAAAGAAAAAGGCTATTGAAGGCTGCTAGACACTTTCCTCAGTGTTTGTTGGGAGACTTGGGAGAAAAACTGCCGTCGCTGTCCGTATCAGAGGGCGGCGACGGCGTGGCCTCTCCCTCCTTGTGGACCACCTGCACCAGCATATCGGTGGTCATGAGAAACCCACAGGCCCGGCAGCGGAATTGACCGCTGCCGACTTCTACTTCTTCCGGCGGAAAAGAATAGCGTTTTCCGCATTCCTCACAAAATACAAGCACGGTGTTACGACTCCTCAGCCTTTTTGGTTTTTTCGATGACTTCAAGCAGTTCCTGGCGGAGTTGGTTAACTTCCCGGCGGACAATCGACTTGACAGTCTCCTCCATTTCCGCGGACAGTTCCCTTTTGGCCCCGGCAGCGGCCCGCTCTGCGAGTTCGGCCACCACCTGCTCGTGCCATTTGCTGAAATCGTGCATTGTCTCCAGATGGGAAGACAGCAGGTTCTTCTGGGGTTGCATGGTAAAGAGGGAATGGGCAAGCCGGTCATAGACGGTTTGCAGCATATTGCGCGACAGATCAGCGGCCACATCGCCATAAGTGCCGAGATGGCGACCCACGGCGGCAATCACCTCCATGAAGAGAGACACCGAGTAATGATCCGGGTGCTGGCTGCGCAGACTGGCGATTTCCTCGGACAGTTGTTTTAACAGAGTGGCGGAGATGCCGTATTTCATGTTCTGAATAATTCTGGCCAGCTTATCGACGGTGATCTCCTCTTCCTCGATTCGCTCAAACGGCCGTTCCGGTTCGGCCGTCTTTTCTTTCTTTACCACGATCTGGCCGAGGTCCACTTCCACCGTTTCATCGGCGTGGGTTTCCTTCTCAGCTTTTGCTTCAGCAATGGAAAAAGCCAGCCCGTCCTCGGAAAAAAAATCATCCAGCAGGCTGTCGGCCTCAGGGAACTCCTCATCATCAACCCTGGCAAGCACCACCTCCTTGGCATCGGGACCGGCCTTGTCCCCGACAGACGGCATGGCCGGCGGCACCGGCACGGACTGGGCACCAGCCCGGTCATCGGAAACCATTTCCTGAAAGATGGTATTGAATGCCCCGTCAACCGCCTGATCTTCCTTCTGCTCCATCAGGTCTCGGATGGTACTCCCCCCCTGGCCTGCGACTGAGGGGGCGCCGCCTCCGAGTTTTCCCGCCGGGCTTTCCCGCCCCGGTTCTTTGCGCCGTTTTGCCAGCTGAGTCTTCAAGTTGTTATATTTTTCCACCGCGCCGCGCACCAGGAAGATCTTGCGGCCATCATCCATGCCCTCATCGGTGATCACTGTTTCCAGGGTGGCAAATACCGAGTGCAGCAGGTTTATGGCGTCGGGATGCGCCTTTTCCCTGGCCTTCTTGATATACTGCCCCAAGGTGCCGATGACCTGCAGACAAACGAGCAGCGGCTTTTTTCCGACCCATTGCTCTTTCAACGGCTCGATTGTCCGGGTCAGGTTGTCCATGGCCTCATCGGTTATCTCCCACTCGATTGCCAGAATGGCTGCTTTCAGCTCTTTTATCTTTTCTGCGCCATTGCCCATGGTCAAAGTCTCCTATTGCAGTTCTTTGCGGAAAGAGATGAGTGTCATCGAGATAATCTTCTTCAGGGTTTCCACCACATTATCTCCGGCCAGGGCGCTTCCCACAAAAAAAGGGACCTTCAGTTCCTGATTCAGATCCTGCTCCATCTCTTCAACGGTAAGCAGGGGAATCCCCTGGCCCTTCAGGTCGATCTTATTGTATTGCAGCACGAGCGGAATCTTGAAGACATCCTTATTATGGGTGAGCAGATTTTCCTTCATCTGCTCCAGGGACTTCAAGTTGCTGTCCCTTCTCTCCTTCTGCAAGTCAGCCACAAACACAATGCCATCCACGCCTTTGAGCACCAGTTTGCGGGTGGCATTATATTTGACCTGTCCTGGCACGGTATAGAGCTGAATCTTGATGTCAAAGCCGTGAATCTTGCCGATATCAACCGGCAGAAAGTCAAAAAAGAGGGTCCGATCTCCGTGAGTTTTAATACTCACCATTTCGGTTTTGATGCGCTGCTTGTATTTTTTGTTGATGTAATCGAGATTGGTGGTCTTGCCGCCCCGTCCAGGCCCGTAATAGACGATTTTAATCTGTACTTCTTTTTTCTTTACATTGATAAATCCCACAGGTTACCTCTCACGCAATCATCTGCCCCAGATTAATCTTATCTTATCGATGACCTCTGTTGTCTTCAGCCGCAGAAAGCCCAGGGAAACATCCTGGCCGAAAATGCAGATAAGCAAAATATCCTCATTGACCTTGCTGAAATGGATACTCTCATTTTCTCCCCGATGGAAATGAAGGGAAAACTGCTGTTCTCCCACCAGTTTGGCCATGGCGTCCACCGCCGCAAAATTTCCCGCGGCCAGTGCCGCAAAGGAAACCGCATCAAAAGAACAGAGACCATTATCCAGATGGGCAATGGTGTTGCCGGCCACATCGATGATAATTGCACAGTGCACTCCTATCGAAAGGAGATCTTCCTTGAGGACCACATCTATCGTTTCCAACTGTTCCTGAGAAACATTGTACATTGATTTATCCTTTATGCTTGAAGCGCTTTTTTAAAATTATCTTCTTACTATGATGCACAAACTGAAGCAAAAATGTCGAGCAGAATTTCACATCAGACAAGTGGTGCGACAATCTGGGCCATTCCTTCATGCAACCTTCTGATCATGCCGGCCGACGGATAGCCTTTGACGGCTTTCTCGGTCAAATAATCAATATATGCCGCTATTGCCTTGATTTCATGGGCACTATAGGCAATAATCGCCACCTCATAGTTGAGAAACAGACTGCGCAGGTCCATGTTGGCCGAGCCGATCATGGCCAACCGGTCATCCATCACCATGACCTTGGCATGCACCATGTCATCGGGGTAGAGCATAATGCTGGCGCCCGCCTCTTGAATATTGCGCAGATAAATGCCCCGCACCAGATCAGCCAGGGCATGATTAGATTTCTTCGGGATGACAATCCGCACATCAACCCCACGTCGGGCGGCAATGGCCAGCCCCTGGGTCAGGGCATCATCCGGCACAAAATAGGGAGTGACGATCCACAGCCGCCTCTCCGCCGCAAAGACCGCGGACAGAATTGCCTCGTACAGCCCATCATGGCGGCAATCCGGGCCTGAAGGCACCACCTGCAGAATACCCTGCCGCTCAGCATCGTCGACGGCAAGGGTTGCGGGAAAATCCTTAATGGACAGCTCCTCACCCCCGGCAAAGGCCCAGTCGGAGCGAAAGAGTTCGACAAAGGGACGGACCGCCGGGCCTTCAATGGCAAAGGAGATGTCCTGCCAGTTTGGTGACTGCAGGTCAGGGCTCAGGTACTCATCGGCAATATTGGTACCGCCGGCCATGAGCAGCCGCTCATCCGCCAGGGCAATTTTACGGTGATTGCGCAGATTGGTCCTACCCCGCAAAGGATGATAAAATACCGGCATGAAATAGGCAAATTTGCCCCCGGCCCGAGCAAGCGGCTGGAAAAACCCAGAGCCGGTTTTCAATGAACCGACGCCGTCAAGCAGCAGTCGCACCATCACCCCCTGCTCGGCCTTGCGGGCCAGCCGCTGGATAATGTCCCGCCCCGTTGCGTCGTCAGCAAAAACATAGGTGGAGATATAGAGACTTTCCCTGGCCTGGTCGATCAATTGCACCAGGCAATCATAGGCCTCCCGGCCTGAGCGGCAAAATTTGACTCTGTTGCCGAGCATGGCGGCCGGAACATTATGGGAACGCAGGGCGCGGTCCACGGGCGATGCCTGGGACAGCGGCAGGATATGGTCTTCATTGAGATGTACGGTTATTTTCCGGCGGGCGATCCTCGCCATCTTTCTGCCGCCGAGCATAATGTACAGGGGAATGCCCACATAGGGCAGCAGGATCATGGCCAACAGCCAGGAAAGGGCGCTGGACGGGGCACGCCGCTGCTGGAGCATATGGCCAATGGCCGCAACAGCAAGCAGAACGCCGATAATCACCGCCAGGTGCGATTCAAGAAAATATACCATCAAAACTCCTGATGTCGTACCGTCATTGCAAAAGATTATGCCTACTTAACTTGCTAAAAGTACTTGAGATACTTGAAGTTGATCAAGTATCTTTACGCCATTGCGGGTAAAAGGGGAAAGTTTTCTCCGCTCTGATCAGACAAGTACCGCAACTTCAAGCACTTTATACTCAAGGGGCACAAGGGCATTTTAGGCATTTCAAGTACTCTGAAGCATCTATCTTATATCCTGTTCTACCATTTCATAGCAAGTCCTGGGAGCCGGTAATATGAAAACAGCAGCGGGCCGCAGGAGGGTATTGGTTCTGAAAAATGGCAACTCAAGCCTTGGTCAGCTTGCCGGAAACATCAATAATCCCCTGTGACCATGCTCTTCCCGGCCGCTTTAACCTTGACTTTTTTTGGCCTCACATCGCATCATAATATTACGGCATGGGTTGTGGCCATAAAATACCGACGTTGGGCATAGCCTTCATCACACGTTGTCTTCGCCAAAGGACTTATCATGCAGGAACTGAGAAAATTTGTCGCACCGGAATTCGTTTTCGGTTGCGGCTCCCTGAATCTCGCAGGTCGATATGCCATCAATTTCGGTGCCGAGAAGGTGTTGATCGTCACCGATCCGGGGGTTATTGCCGCCGGCTGGTGCGGCAAGGTCAAGGACGTCCTTGGTGCCGCGGGGATTGACAGTGTTGTCTTCTCCGCTGTCTCTCCCAATCCCCGAGCCGAAGAGGTGATGGCCGGGGCCGAATTCTACCGCAGCCACGGCTGTGATGTCATTGTTGCCGTGGGCGGCGGAAGCAGCATTGACTGTGCAAAAGGCATCGGCATTGTCAGCATGAACCGTAAGCACATCCTGCAATTTGCAGGAATTGACAATGTCACCGTACCCGGCCCGCCGCTGATCTGCATCCCTACCACCGCAGGTTCTTCGGCCGATGTGTCACAGTTTGCCATTATCACCAACCTGCAGGAACGGGTGAAGATCGCCATCATCAGCAAGACCGTGGTCCCGGATGTGGCGCTGATTGATCCGGCCACCACCCTGACCATGGATTCCTATCTCACCGCCTGCACCGGCATTGACGCCATGGTGCATGCCATCGAGGCATACGTCTCCAGCGCCCATTCCGCCCTTCTCGACATGCATGCCCTGGAGGCCATACGCCTGATCCGAGCCAATCTTCTCAACACCATCGCCAACCCCGCCGACCTGGAACTGCGCAGCAGAATCATGCAGGCGAGCCTTGAGGCCGGGCTTGCTTTTTCCAATGCCAGCCTTGGCGCGGTGCATGCCATGGCCCACAGTCTCGGCGGCTATCTGGATCGTCCCCATGGGGAATGCAATGCCATCCTGCTTGATCATGTCATCTCCTTTAATTACGCAAGCTCGGAGGAACGTTACCTGAAGGTCGGCGAGGCCTTGGGCATTGATATGCGGGGCATGGCGGCAAAAAACAAAAGGGCGGCGATTCTTAAAGAAATCGCCGAACTGAAACTCGCTTCAGGCATTGACAAAACACTGAGGGAAAGTGGCATCCACATCACCGATATCCCGGAACTGGCCGAAAAAGCCTTGCGCGATCCGTGCATGGTCACCAATCCCAGGCGTTTTAATAAACGGGACATCGAGGTCATCTATGCCGAGGCGCTCTGATGATGAGAAAAAATGGGCGATGATGCGTGAAAAAATTATCGGCCTGGGCGAAAAATCCATCAGAAAAAGCTATTATCCCGAACTGCGGCAAAAAATTATAGAGCTGGAAAAAGCCAACAGGGAGTTGGAGCTCGAAATCATCGAACGGCAACGGGGCGAGGAGGAAATCAAACGCAACTACGAAATCCAGACGATCATCAACTCACTTCTCAAGCTTTCCCTGCAGGATATTTCCCTGGATGAACTGTTTTCCATCACCATTGACAAAATTCTTTCTCTCCGCCTGCTCTCCCACCAGGGAAAAGCCTTTATTTTCCTGGTTGAAGATGCCCCGGAGGTGCTGGTTCTCAAGGCAGGCACCGGCCTGCCGAAACAGCTGCCCTCCCATTGCGCCACGGTTCCCTTTGGCAAATGCCTGTGCGGCTTGGCCGCTTTGACCCGCGAAATACAATTTGCCGACCATGATGATGAACGCCACACCCTGCGCTATGAAAACATGCAGCCCCATGGCCACTACGCTGTACCGATCCTGCTGGAAAACAGAACCATCGGCCTGATATGCATTTTTTTACCGGACGGGCATAAGCGGGACGCCAGAGAGGAGGAATTTCTCGCCTCCATTGCCCACACCTTGGCCGGCATCATCCAACGCAAGGTGATGGAGAAAGAAAAAACAAGGCTGGAAGAAGAACTGCGTCAGGCCGCAAAGATGGAGGCCATCGGCACCCTGGCCGGCGGTATTGCCCATGACTTCAATAACATTCTCACCTCCATTTTCGGCTTCTCCGAACTGGCCCGCATGGATAAGGATGATCCTGAAAAGGTTGTAAAAAATTTAGACCAAATTTACAAAGGCGCCTTGCGGGCCAAAGATCTGGTCAAACAGATCCTCACCTTCAGCCGGCGGTCGGAACAGCAGAAAAGACCCTTCCAGCTGGCCCTGCTCTCCAGAGAATGCCTCAAACTGCTGCGTTCCACCATTCCCGCAACGATTGAGATCAGGCAGGATATCCGCTCCACAGGTACAGCCCTGGCAGACCCCACCCAGGTCCACCAGATCATCATGAACCTCTGCACTAACGCCTATCATGCCATGCGGCAATCCGGCGGAATTCTGACCCTTACCCTGCACGACATGGAAATTCATAAAGATGATGGCGACTTCCCCGGCATAGCCCCGGGACCATACATCAGGCTTGAAGTAACAGATACCGGCAGCGGCATGGGCAAAGAGACCTTAAGTAAAATTTTTGAACCCTATTTTACCACCAAGGAGATCGGCGAAGGAACAGGCCTGGGCCTGGCCGTGGTGCATGGTATTGTCCAGGGCCATGGCGGCCACATCGCTGTTGCCAGCGAACCGGGAAAAGGCACCACTTTTCAAGTTTTTCTCCCCCGCATGGACAAAGATGTGGCAGATTCACCCACCTTCCCAGCGGATTCACCAGCCCAGGGGGGACGTGAACACATTCTGATCGTCGATGACGAAGCAAACATTGTCAAGATCGCCAAAGAAATTTTCGAGGACAGCGGTTATCAGGTCACGCCCCACAGAACCGGCACCGAAGCCTTAGAGGATTTCCAACAGCAGCCCGAAAAATATGACCTGCTCATTACCGATATGGCCATGCCCGGCATGACCGGAGTTGACCTGGCCCGGCAGGTCTTGGCGATCAAGCCGTCCATGCCGGTAATCCTCTGCAGCGGGCACAGCGACATGGTGAACAGGGAACAGGCATTGGCCATGGGCATCAGGGCTTATGTCGCAAAACCTTACTTCATGAGTGAGATGTTGCGTACCATCAGGAAAGTACTCAACAGGAGAAATTATGAGTAAAGAGCCGACCCTTCTGTGTATCGATGACGACCCATCAGTCCTTAAGGTGCTGGCAAATTATTTTACCAGAAAAGGATTTAAAGTCTTTCCTGCCGAAAACGGTAAAATCGGCCTTGAGCTGTATCACAGCCTGCAGCCAGATATTGTGCTCGTTGATCTGAAAATGCCCGGGATGGACGGCTTTCAGGTACTGCAAACCGTGCAGGCGGACTCCCCTGACACCCCTATTATCGTGATCTCCGGCGAAGGTGAGCGAGCAGATGTGATCCAGGCCCTTCGTTTAGGAGCCTGGGACTTCCACATCAAATCCATTGACAATTTTGCCTTCATTGAGCACTCGGTACAACAGGCGCTGGACAAGGCGCGCCTGATCCGGGAAAACAAGGCCTATCAGCATGGACTTGAGAAAAAGCTTTTTACCGTCATCGAAAATTTTGACGGTTTTATTATCACCATTGATCAGAATTTCCACATCACTTACATGAATCCGGCACTCATTACCCATCTCGGTCATGACGCCACAGGAGAAAATTGCCACAAGGCCCTTTTCGGCTTTGACGGCAGATGCCAATGGTGCAGGCCGGATCAGCTCCTTTACGGCCAGAGCCTCAAACAGGAAATACAGAACCCTCAGGACGACAGATGGTATTACGCGGTTCATTCCCCTGTCTTAAACGAGAGCGGTCAGGTTACGGAAATCCAGGTTATCCTTACCGACATCACTGAGCGGAAAAAGACCGAGCTTGAGCTGCGGGAACGGGAGGAATATCTGCGCAAGGAAAATATCCGTCTCCGCTCCTCCCTGGCCGACCGGTACAAATTCGGCTCCCTTGTCGGGAAAAGCAAACCCATGCTGGAGGTCTACGAGACCATCATCAATGCGGCCGCCTCTGATGCCGGCGTCATTATCTACGGCGAAACGGGAACCGGCAAGGAACTTGTTGCCCGAGAAATTCACCAAAACAGCGACCGAAAAAAAAGAGGAATCATCTATGTCAACTGTGGGGCAATCCCTGAAAACCTCATCGAGAGTGAATTCTTCGGCTACAAGAAAGGCGCTTTTACAGGAGCAATTAAAGATAAACACGGCTTTCTTGATCTGGCGGACGGCGGCACCCTTTTCCTGGACGAAGTGGGGGAAATTCCTCTCAACGTACAGGTAAAACTCCTGCGCGCCCTGGAAGGCGGCGGCTATGTCCCGGTGGGCGGCACCGAGGTGAAGAAACCAGATATCCGCATCATTGCCGCCACCCACCGTGATCTGAAAAAGGCGGTCAAGCAGGGACTGATGCGCCAGGATTTTCTTTACCGCATCCATATTATCCCCATTCATCTCCCTGCCCTGCGCGCCAGAAAAGAAGATATCCCCCTGCTGGTGGAACATTTTCTCAAGGAATACGATTCTGACAAAGTGCCGCCCATCACTGCCGAAATACACAGAGCTTTGCAGAGCTATGACTGGCCCGGCAATGTGCGGGAGTTGCAGAATACCATCAATCGCCTGGTAACCCTGAAAAAACTTGATTTCCTCGGACTCGATCTTGCCGAACACCCTCTTGGGGATAGGGCTGCCGGCCTGGAGATTGACTACCAAGGTAAGTCTCTGGCCGCCATCCTCAAAGAACTGGAAAAAAAGGTGCTGCTGAAAATTCTTGCCCAAGGCGACTGGCACCAGGGCAAGGTTTCAGAATTACTGCAGATTGACAGGAAAACCCTTTACCGTAAACTGAAACAGTTCGGCATTGACCGGGTATCCTTAAATTAATAGGGCATTCATGCCCCACACAGGTCAGCTTTGCCTCTTTCCAAAAAACATGCACATTTTCAAGTAGTTACAACAACTCATCCTCTTAGCGGAGGGCGCCAATGCCCCAATTGCTTCTTTCCGCCCCATTGGCAATGGACGAATAAATTCCACTATTTCAACAAGTTACACAAACTCTCTCCAAAGGCGCGTTTTTTGAATTATGTTTGATATAAAATTGGCACTCCGGTTGTTATTCTTTTTTGTGTTAGAGGGGAGTATAATGAATACAGTTTTCAGACGAACCAAAACCCAGACGACCTTGCCGGCCCGGCAGTTAAAGGCGTTGATCGTCGATGATGACGAACAGATCCAACGCATGCTACGCCGGGTTTTCGGTCAATGCCACTTTGCCGTGGACATTGCCCGAACATGCCAGGAGGCCCTGGGCAAAGCAGGGGCTCGCATTTACGACCTTGCTCTGGTTGATGTCAATCTCAGTGACGGCAACGGGCTGGATCTTATCGAACCGATCAGAAAATTTTCGCCACTCATTGAAATCATTTCCATGACCGGAGACAACCCGCGAGCCCTAGAGGCGGAGGCGAGAAAGCACAAAGTGGCCTACCACCTGATCAAGCCGATCGATTTCCAGGAACTTATTTCAGTGCTCATGCATATATCTCGAAGAGTGCGACAATCCCCTTTCCCCACATCTCTTGAAACAGTAACAGGAGCCTGCCATGTTTAATCTGAATAATCTCAAACTGTCGGTCCGCATGCTTATTATCGGATTAATTATCGTCATTACCTTTACCGGCCTCATGGTTACAGGTTACTTCAAACTTAAGCATGATAAATATGCTGCAAAGAATGTGAAAACCCAGCAGGTGGTCGAGACCGCCTGGGGGGTGATCGACCACTATGCCAAACTGAGCAATGCCGGAACCATTTCCGTTGAACAGGCCCAGTCTGCAGCAAAAGACACCATCAGAAATATGCGTTACGAGCAAAATGAATATTTCTTTATCAATACCACAAGCGGAATCAGCATCATGCACCCCATGAAACCGGAACTGGAAGGTCAAGACCTGAGCGGCATGCCTGACACAAACGGTAAAAAGTTATTTACCGAAATGGCGGATATCTGCCTGAAAAACGGCAGTGGTTTTGTCGATTATTACTGGGAGAAACCGGGGGAAACAGAGCCATTGCCCAAGATATCCTTTGTCAAGCTGCATCCGGCATGGAACTGGTTTGTCGGTTCCGGGATTTACGTTGATGATGTACAAAAGGAAATGGCCCGCACCTTCTGGGTCATGCTGATCGGCGGCTCATCGCTGCTGAGTATTTTAATGCTTCTTGGTTTTTTTGTCACCCGCTCCATCGTCAAACCCATTAATCAGATAACTGATGAACTCAATCAGGCCGCCGTAACGGTTGCCGATGCCTCCAGCCAGGTTTCCAGCAGCAGCCAGATCTTGGCCGAAGGGACATCCGAACAGGCTGCCGCCCTTGAAGAAACCTCTTCCTCACTGGAAGAACTGTCATCCATGACCAAGCAGAATGCCGGCAATGCCCGGGAAGTGAACGTCTTGATGACGGCAACCCAAACAGTTGTCAACCGCTCCAATGAATCCATGGCGGAATTAACCGTTTCCATGCACGACATTGCCATGGCCAGCGAAGAAACCCAGAAAATCATCAAGACCATTGATGAGATTGCTTTCCAGACCAATCTCCTGTCACTCAATGCCGCCGTTGAAGCGGCCCGCGCAGGACAGGCCGGAGCAGGCTTTGCCGTTGTTGCCGATGAGGTGAGAAATCTTGCCATGCGGGCCAGTGAAGCGGCAAAAAATACCAGCGAACTGATTGAAAAATCGGTAAACAAAATCCATCACGGCGCGGATCTGGTGCAAAAATGCAATGCCAACTTTGCCGAAGTTTCCCAAGGGGCGGAAAAAGTGCATAAACTGGTTAATGAAATCGCCACTGCTGCCACGGAACAGGCCCAGGGAATCAACCAGATCAGCACGGCGGTCAGCGAAATGGACAGTGTCACCCAGACAAATGCCGCCAACGCAGAAGAGTCAGCCGCTGCCTCCGAGGAGCTCAATGTCCTTTCCGGTCAATTAAATGATACGGTGAAAAGACTGGGGAAAATTGTTTCCGGCAAAATTGATGAAACAAGCATAGCGCAGGCACACGCTCTCCATAAAACCACATCACACAAAGCGGGACAGCCAAGCAAGCGTTTAGCCGCACCAGGCAAAACGAAGAATACCAACGCTTGGGATTATCAAAATTTTTAAAAACCTGTAACTATCCAGGTACAGCAAGTAAAGTTTTTTCCAGCGGAAAAGCATTATTAACAAATGAAACCCGGCGAATCACAGCTGATTGCAAACGGTTTGGCGCAGGCTTGGCAGGTGGGAGATGACTTGGTCGGTCAATGCAGGGAAATTCGACAAAATAGATATTTGTCTGCCGCGTCAATCTTAATCATGCGCTTTTTCGCCATCACTCAATAGAGACGATGAAAGGCGGAGGCCTTGACCACGGCGATCACCTCCGCTCCCTGGCGGATATCCAGTTCGCGGACGGAATCGGGCACGATCTGACAGATCAGCCGGCCGCTGCCGCAGGCAAGCTCCACCCCGATGCGATTGCCGGCCCCGAAGATCCCGGCGACCCGGCAGGGCAGCATGTTCCGGGCGCTGCTGGCCTCGGGATGCCGCTTGAACAGGGTGATATCCTTGGCGGCAAGCTCAAAGACATTATCCCCCGCAGCACCGGAGTCGGTCAGGATAAGCTCGTTTCCCTCCCAGTGGTAGAGCCAGAGATCGCCATGGGGACGCGGCCCCCTCAAGGTCAGCAGGTTGGCATAGCCGCGGCTGCCCGTTACCAGACTTCGGCGGGCCAGCTCCTCGGCCGGCAACCGCTGTTGCATATGGCCCCCCTCGAAAACCAGGACCTCGTCGGCCATCAGACGCATCTCATGCAGAGAATGACTGATAAAGAGCAGCGGCACGGCAAATTCGCTGAAGACCTTGTTCAGATACGGGATGATCTGAAATTTCAGCTCTTCATCCAGCCCGTTCAGCGGCTCATCCATGAGAATCAGGCGCGGACAGGCGAGTACGGTACGGGCCAGGGCCACCCGCTGCCGTTCCCCGCCGGAAAGCGAGTTGACACCCCGCTCCAGCAGCTGGTCGATCTGCAGCACCCGGGCCAGGGCCTGGGGATCAATACGGCGTTCCGCCTCGGGGGTGCGCTTCCAGCCGTAAAGCAGATTGCGGCGCACGTTCATATGGGGGAAAAGATGGGCGTGCTGAAAAACCACGCCGATACGGCGCTTCTCGGGCGGTACATTAATGCGCCTGGCCGAATCAAAAAGGATCTGCCCGGCCAGCTCGATCCTGCCCTCATCCGGTTCAAGCAGACCGGCCAGCAGGTGCATGAGGGTCGATTTGCCGCTGCCGGAAGGCCCGAAGATGCCGCAGCGGTTTTCGGTCAGAGAAAAGGCGACATCGAGCTGAAATCCGCCGTAATTTTTGCGCAGCGAGACATCAAGGTTCATCGGGTCGTCCTCTGTCTGAATTTGCGGGAAACGGATTCGTTGGCCAGCAGCACCGCAAACGAGATGACAATGGAGACGAGACACAGGGACAGGGCCATGCGGTCGCCGCCGGGGGTATTGGTGTACTCATAGATGGCCAGGGGAATGGTCTGGGTGACGCCGGGGATGTTGCCGGCCAGGATGATGGTGGCGCCGAATTCCCCCAGGCTGCGGGCAAACATCAGGGTCATGCCGGCCAGTAAGGCCCGGCCGGACAGGGGCAGAATGATGGTGAGCAGCGTGTCCCACCAGCGCGCCCCCAGGGTCCTGGACGCCTGGAGATAGCGCTCGTCAATGTCCTCCATGCCGGTGCGGATGGATCGCACCAGCAGCGGAAAGCCGACCACCGCCGAGGCAATGACCGCGGCCTTGAGGGTAAAGATGATGCGGATGCCCAGCGACTGGAGCAAAGGCCCCAGCACGCCTGATTGGCCGAAGAGCAGCAGCAGCAGATAGCCCACCACCACCGGCGGCAGCACCAGGGGGAGATTCACCACCCCCTCGATCAGGGCCTTGCCCGGCAGGCGCACAAATACCAGAAAATAGGCCACTGCAAAGCCGAACGGCACGGAAATCAGCGTCGCCGCCGTGGCGACTTGGGCCGACAGCCAGATGGCCTGCATATCCTGAGGGGAAAGGTTCAGCATGGTTACTCTCCTGCAAAAATCCTATTGATTATTTTGCGGCCGCCCCCGCCCCCGGAGCGCAAAAGCCGTATTTTGCAAGAATTTTCCTGGCGGCTGGGCTGGCGAGGAAATCATAAAAGGCACGGGCCGCACTGTTTTTCTCACCGGCAATGGTCAGCCCCATCGGATAGTAAATAGGGTCGTGCAGATTGGCCGGCACCGTATAGAGGACAACAGCCTTTTGCACCAGCAGCGCATCGGTACCATAGACAAAGGCGGCATCCACCTCGCCCCGGTCCGCATACAGCAGGGCCTGGCGGACATCCTTGGCCATCACCAGCTTCTTTGCCGCAGCTAACCTGTCATAAACCCCTGCCGCGCGCATGGCCTGCTGCGCATACTGACCCGCCGGCACGCTCCCGGGACTGCCGAGTGCAATCCGCTCCATAACCTCCAGATCCTGGAGAGAATTGACGGCTGTTTTTTGCGGACCCACCACCACCAGGGTATTCTGGGCCAGATCCCGCACCGTTTGCGGGGCAATTTTCCCTTCGGTTTCCAGATAGCTCATCCATTTGGGGTTGGCCGAAACAAAGAGATCGGCTGCTGCCCCCTGGGCCACCTGTTTGGCCAGGGAGCCGGATGAACCGAAATTGGGCAGCATGGTCACATCCGGATGATCGACAATAAAAGCGGCGTCAAGCTCCTTGATCGCATCAGTCATGCTGGCCGCCACCGACAGATGCACCTCGGCGGCCTGTCCCGGCAATATGGAAAAAACAAGCAGCTGTAGCAAGGCCAGCAATACTCCAATTTCTTTTTTCATAACGACTCTCCCTCTTCAGTTTAGTGGGAAACGATTTTGCAGCTTTACCTTCCGGACCGGCTCTCTTCAGCTGACCGCCAGAATAACACTGGAGGCCTTGATGATGGCAGAGGCCTCCACCCCGAGACCAAGCCCGAGGGTTCGCACGCCTTCCCTGGTAATGACCGCGGTCACCGTACTGCCGCCGGGAAGATCAATGGTCACCACGTCGTTGACCGCGCCTTCATCAATATGGCTGATGGTTCCGGTAAGAATATTGCTGGCCGAGAGCTTTTCTCTCTGACAATCCCGGCCCACCATTACCGAAGGAGCCTTGACCATGGCCAGCACCTCAACCCCCGGGGCGAGCCCAAGCCGCTCAACGCTGTTGTTGGTGATCACGGCCACAACGGAATCACCGCCCTTTAAGGCGACCTCAACGATGCTGTTTACCGCCCCCTTTTCCACGCCGCCCACTCGGCCGGCCCAGACATTTCTCGCACTTACTTTCATTTCTATCCTTCGCATTGTCTTGAGTGTGTTAAAGGCCTCTTCCGGCTGATCACCGAAAAACGTCATGAAGGCCTGTAATTCTCGCCGCAGCATGCGCACCCGCTGCAGCAGCAAACGCCCCTCGTCGGTGAGAATTGTCCCGCCGCCACCGCAGCCGCCCACCTGGCGCACCACCAGTGCCCGGGGCGACAGGTTGTTTAAGGCATCCAATTGCTCCCAGGCTGATTTATAACTCATGCCGGCGGCCTTAGCCGCCTGACTGATGGAGCCGCAGGCATCAATTTTTTCAAGCAGGGCAATGGCCGGGTTCTCACTGCCCGGCCAGCCCAGCATCTGGTGCAATCCATGGGAGGTTGCAGCTGCACGTTGCTGTTTTTTTGTATTCATCGCATAAGGACCCCAAACGAACCGTTATTCCAAATCGGAATAACGCATAATAAAACAAGGCGGCTTTGTCAAGGAGCATAGCAATGCGCGTGCCAGCAGATTTCAACTCATCTGCAGCAGGGTCACGGCGGATTCCTTTTTTTACCGATTTTCTTTGTGGCCGCGAGAATAAGCACATTTTTTCAAAAGGCAGAAAAGACATTTATGAAATAAAATGGGCTCAACAGGTATACATAAATGTAATCCCTGGCACTCTATTGTCATCCATACGACAAAATTGGCAGAAAATACCCCCCTTACCGCGGCGTCAGGCGTAGGGGCGGTTCGCGAACCGCTCCTTAACTCCGGAGTTGTTCCAGGCATCCCACTTTGTGTTGCCGCCCCCTATCCCCCTTTTAATACAATTAGTTATATTGAATTATTATTTATACCTGGCAAACATTACCCTTGCATAAAGTGATTGAAATGGGGTACAAAAATAGTAATTATGTGGCCCAGCAAGCCGTTTTCTTTCCACCGCACAAAAAACATGCCTGATGAATGCTTTGCCCGTCATTTTATGGGCGGAATTTCCCCATTTTTTTTGAGACATCAACGCAGCAGGAAGTAAGCACATGCCCATCACCTACAAATATGATCCTGCAAACAATATTCTGCGATCATACCATTCCGGGACCCAGACCGTTTCTCAGATCTGTGAGCATTTCAAAAAGGTTGCCGAGGATCCAACCATCAAGCAAGATTATATTGAGGTCGCGTATTGCGCCGATGATATTGAATTTGACTTTACCAGCCATACCGCCCGCCTCATTCCCATTCGTTTCTCAGAAATGAAGTACAAAAAAACCAGAAAGGCAGCTATTCTCATCGGTGCGACGCAGTTGCAATACGGCATCGCGCGGATGATGAAAAATCTTCATGAGGTCTACGAACCCAAAGATGACATCCGGGTGGTCCGCAGTGAGGAAGAAGTGCAAAGAGAGATCAACTGCATCATCCTGGCCAAAAACGATTTACCGAGAGTGTCTGCGGTTAAATAAAACTGTCGCTCAGCACCATCACTTCCAAATCAACTCCTGGCTCATCCCGGCAGCACCGCTTGATTTTTCTTCACACCTGTCCAAAAAATTGCTGCCGGATCACTCCATACCATCGATCTATACGCTGTTATTTATTTTTTTTGCTGACCGCCAGCCATTTTATGTATACCATCATGCGGAGAATCAACAGCAGACCAAAGAGGGCATGCCGTGTTTTTATCAGACCGGTTCTTGTGTCTCCTTGCAGATTTTTGCTGTTTTTTAGGTTGCCCACATTCGGCACATCAACTATTTTCACTATGACATGCCTCATTGCCGATCCCCCCGAACAGGACAAATTGGTCATGACGCCGACAAATACATTTGACTGATCAGTTTATTTTATGAAAAATGGATAGGGAAGAAATAACCAGGCAAACCAAATGACAAATCTTTGCCGCTGGTTATGAATTTGCCATGATTTCAAACTATTGTTCAGGTCATGCCGTTATTTTCGAATCCAGCGGTTAAAGAGTGTGAAACACCATGCAGAGCAAAAAAAATTTCCCGCAAAAACTCACCGCCCTTTTAATTTACGGCAGGCCGCCACTGGTTCTCGGCGGCATGGTGTGCGCCATCGCCGTCATGTGGAACCGCAGCCTCTCCCTCTATATAGCCGGCGTATTTCTGCTGCTGATCTCCATGAGTTTTGACGTGGTGGACGGCTGGTTCGCGGCCCGTTACCCTCCCCATGCCACCATGGCCAACCTGGCGGACCGGGTCATGGACAAGATCGTCTACTCGATTATCTTTCCGCTTGTTTCCGTCGGCATGATGTGGCGTCTCATCTTCATCGCCCCTGACCATACCAGGCCGGAAATCCTGCACGCCATACTGGTGCTGGTGCTCTGCATCACGGTGCTCATCCGGGACAGCTTTGCCCACTTCGTGCGCAGCTGTGCCATCCAGAAAGGTTTTGAATCGGAAACCATGGAATTCACCCGCCTGCGCACCATGGTGGCGGCGCCGGTGGGCGCCCTGCTGTATATCCATGCCTTTTATCTGCCCGGCAAAGGCGATTCGGCCATCTATACCCTCATTTCCCGGCTGGCCGATCTGCCGCTGCGGACATACTTTATCATTGAAATCATCTTCCTGATCATCAATTTCGGTTCCATAGCCGGTCTGTGCCGGAAATACGGCACGTTACTGCTCGATGAAGTATGCCATGAAGACGACCTGCTGCGGCGGCGCATTCTGGCCTTTTTCCCCAACGCCCTGACTGTACTTAATGCCCTGATGGGCATTCTGGCGGTGCTTTTCACCCACCAGGGCCTGATCCGTCAGGCATACCTGTTCCTGGTCGGCGCCGCCATCTTTGACAAGCTTGACGGCGCCGTGGCCCGCAAACTGGGACTGACGGAGCCTTCGCCCCTGCAGCAACCCGGATCCGGCATGACCCTGGGAGGTCTGCTGGATGATATTGCCGATGCCATCAGTTTCTGCCTGGCCCCGGCCCTGATTTTCTCCATGACCCTGGCCGACTACCCGGCCGTCGGAGTCGATAAACCATGGCCCACCGTGGTGGCGGCGGCTTATTTTCTCCTGGGGGTGACCCGTCTCATCTATTTCACCATCGACCGCGCCCCCATCCCCGGATTTTTCAAGGGAATGCCCACCCCGGCTGCGGCTTTACTGGTTGTCGCTCCCCTGCTGATGTTCAGTCAGGCGACGGAAGGCGACATGGCCACGGCTCCGTTCTGGGGGATTTTCTGTTTTTCCATCATGATCGTCGCCTCCCTGTCCATGAATCTCTACCCGGTGCATTATCTGCATATCGGCCGGTTCATGGACAGCAATCCATGGTTCGGACGCTTCAACATGCTGCTGCTGCTGGTTTTCCTCTTCACGCCCTACTTCGGTTATATCGCCCTGCTCTATCTGCTGCTCTATCTGCTGTCGCCGATTTTTACCCGACGCATGGAGCCGAGGTAGTCTGACTGGTATTACTGGCCTTATTAGTCCGGCTGGTCTGATGTATATGAAAGTCGACCGGCAGGAAGATGGGTGTTGTAGGGGTACCCCTTGTGGGTACCCTTTTATTCTTTGCCAGCCAATACCCCATGCGGCGTTACATTCTCGCTGAGTGGGCAACCACAAGGGTTGCCCCTACGGGCACGACGGCGTTTGCAATCAGCAAAAAGGAACGCGGATACTACCATTTCAATCATTTATCGGACCAATCGGACCAACCAGACTAATTCGGCCATTTCTTTTTCCAGACGCGGAACCCGGCCGGCAGGCGCAGATCGGCAATCCTTTCAGCCAGCCGCACATCCGGGAACTTGCGGTCGATCAAGCCCCGCAGCCGGGCCACATGGCCTCCGCCCTCCCCGTTGTCCTGCCCGTCTGCCGCCGCCTTGCGGTCGAGCTTTTCGTCCCGGTTGCGTTCCACACGATGCACAAAGGCCTCCACCCTGTTCCTCACATGGGTGCCGCCCATGGCATCAAAGATAAGCGGCATGATCGGCACCCCGACAGTGATCTCGGTCAGTCGCTTGAAAACCGAGGTGGTGGTGGTGCCCACCAGGCAATTCAGACAGTATACGTTCAGAATGCCGTCCACCCCTTTATTGGCAAAATCCACATGTTTGGCCACATTCAGGGAAACGAGCAGTTCCGGTTCCCCCGGCAGAATCCCTCCCGTGTATCGCAGAATCTCCGCGGCATGGGGCTCGGTGAAATTGGCCAGGCGCCCCTGAAAATTCTTCCCCACATTACTGGCCCCCAGGTTATTGACCAGCACCCTTCCCCAGGATGACATCATATTCAGTGTTTTGCCGGCCTCCCAGAACTGACGGGCGCGGACTTCGGCCCCGGTCATGATGACATCAATCAGGGTCGGCGACGGCCAGACCTCGCAGCCCAGCTCCTCCAGCAGATCGAACAGTCCGCCGTTGGCCACCGGGTTGACTCGGGTGTACACGTCACCAGTAACGGCAATCACCGGCTTGCCGCCCCTTGGTCGGGTAGGGACGGCGCCAAGCAGCTGGGCGGCCATCATGATCCCCCGGTTGATCCTGTTGTCCAGCTGGCTCTGCAGGATGATGTCCAGCGCGGCAAAATAGGCCCGGTCCACCGCCCCCTTTTCCATCTCATAGGGCCGCATCTCAAAGCGCATCCTGCCCAGATACTCAATACCCAGGATGGCTTTACCGAGCTTGAAGACAAATATCGAGCCGAACCGCTCAAACAGCTCCACGGAATTGGCGTTTGTTATCCGGACATCGCTTCTGCCCAGTCTTTCCATGTAAAGCTGGATGGTCGGGACATACTGTGTGATCAGACAGTTGCTCTCAATGGAGGGCAGAAGATAAGCGGCACCCTCGGGCAACCCCCCGCTACGGGCCAGCTTGATCAGATCGCCGGCAATGAGCTGGAAGGGGTGACACTGCTTGCCGCCGGAAAACTCCACCGCCGCCTCATAGGAAGAACGATCGGGCAAAGGCAGCACCTGAGCCCTGACCCCTTCGGCCCGGATGGCCCCGGCAAAGGCATGGGCATGGTCGGAGAAATAGGGGATGATGTATTCGCTGGCTTTTTCCGCGCCTTGCTGGTGATTGGCTCCTTTTGGGCGGGCAGCAGGGGCGTCTTTTCCTTTGTCCGACAACAGGCCGCCGCCCGCCTTGGCCCGCCAATTTGCTACCCGGTGTGCAAAGGCCTCGACCCGGGTCGACAGTCCGGCATCGGCCCGGTGCTCATCAAATTCCAGGAACAGGCTGGGCCGATCGCCAAAAATCTCCTGCAGGAGCGGAAAGGAGAAGGAGTCGGGGCCGCAGCCGAAATTGCCGACCACCACCGGATAGATGTCCGGGGCGCTGCTTATCCAGATGCCGATTTTGAGCATGCGGCGGCTGAAGGCCCAGGTGATGCTGTTAAAACGGCTGGGCAGGGGCTGCTCCGGGGAAGGGTTCAGCTGTTCAGAGGAGATGACGTCAAATCCCGCCTTGGCAAGCTTGGCGGCCAGGGACATGTTGGCAAAACGGTCGCCGATATTGTATGGCTTGCCGAGCAGCACGGCCAGAGGCTTTTGCCTCGGCCCGGCGGAGATGGGGTCGTACTCGATGCTCTTTTGATAAGATTCCAGCTCCCTTGCCGCCGCCTCATAGGCCTGGTCCGCAGCGGCCCTGTCCACCCCGAACAGTTCCGCCACCCGCAGGCAGAGCTTTTCCCTTTCCTTCACCGGCAGATCCGGCACCAGCGGCAGAGGCAGCACATTGATGGAATCGAAGTTGGCGGAAACCATGGAGGCCCCATGCTGGATATAGGGGCAGCTGACCCCATCCAGCAGCCGGGACATGGAAGGGATAAAGATTGCGTCAACACCCTCTTTTTCCAGGGAGGCAACATGGCCGAAGAGAAGCTTGACCGGCAGACAGGTTTCAGCCGGCAGCCGTGACATGGCAAGGGACAGACAGTGGCTGCTCGATGGCACGGACACCTTGACGCGGATGTTAAGCTTACGGAAATATTCCTTCCAGAAGGGATAGAACTCACGAAACAGCAGGGCTCTGGGGATACCCACCGTGGCAATGAAATTCTCCGGCTGCGCGTCGTCGCCCATCATCTCAGTCATGTCCGGCGTCATGTCTCGACCCGGCGTGAGCCCACTTATGGCGTCGGAATATCTGCCACACAAATCGCCGAAATGAAACCTCCCTTCCTGAAAATGAAACGAGCTGACCTGGCAGCGATTCTCGCAGCCCGAGCATTCGAAGATGCTCTCCCGGTTGGTGGTGGAAAAACGAAAACCCTTGAAAGATGTCGTGAAGCCCTGCTCTGTCGCGCTTTTTTCCCGGGACATCTCCATGGTCAGGGCGGCCACGCCCATGGCCCCGGAAACGCCGGGATGGCCATGCACGACAACCTCCGTCCCCTTGAGCCTGGTCTTGAAGGCCTGCACCACGGCCCGGTTCCAGGCCACCCCGCCCTGGAGCACCACATGCCGGCCAAAGCTCCGGCCCTGGGCCACCCGGTCGATATAGTTTTCCACCACTGCCTGGGAAACCCCCATCAGCAGATCCGGCAGGGGCACGCCCTGCTGGATGTGATGCACCAGATCGGATTCCATGAAAACAGTACATCGGCTGGTGAATGGCAGCGGCCGAACGGAGCTGAGTGCCAGTTTGGCGTAATCCTCCTTGAGATCAACCCCCAGCCGCACGGCCTGTTCCTGGATAAAGGAGCCGGTGCCGGCCGAACAGGCCCTGTTCATCTCGAAATCAAGCACGGCGCCGCCCTGCCCCACCTGGATGAACTTGGCGTCCTGGCCGCCTATTTCAATAACCGTTTCCGCCTGGGCCGAACCCAGCCAGGCCCCCTTGGCCTGGGCGGTTATCTCGTCAACCACCAAGTCGGCTCCCACGGCATGACCCACCAGCTTCCGACCGGACCCGGTAACCCCCACCGCGGCGATGGCCGACTCGGGGATGCTCCCGGCCAGGCAGGCCAGGGCGCTTTTGGCCGCCTCAAGCGGCTTGCCCGCCGTAAAGATATAGACCTCCGCCAACAGCTCGCCTGCATCGGTCAGCACCACTGACTTGGTGCTGATGGAACCGATATCAAGGCCGATGAACACCTTTTCGCCGGCAGCCGGCGGCCGGATCACCTGAAAGGACTCAAGGCCTCTCAGCATGCGGGCCGCCGCCTCATCCATCTCCCAGCCCCGGGTGGGAAAAAGCTCACCCCGGGTCTTGCCGGGGACGGCCTGGGCCGCAACCCGTTCAACAGCACTGGCGTCAAGGCCGGACGAGAGGCCGGACGAGAGCATGGCCGCGCCCAGCGCCCCGGCCATGTGCGGCATCGCCGGCCGGATGATGTCCGCCTCGTCCAGGCCCAGAATGTCTTTGAAGGCGCGGATCACCCCCTCGTTCAGCGCTACGCCCCCCTGGAAAACCACGGGTTTGATCACCTCGCGCCCCCGGATCAGATTGGCCACGTAATTGCGGGCCAGGGCGTGACAGAGTCCGGCCACGATCTGGTCCACCGGCACCCCGCGCTGCTGCAGATGGATGATATCCGACTTGGCGAACACGCTGCAGCGGCCGGCCATGGACGGCACCGTCTCAGCGGTGGCCGCCATGGCTGACAATTCTTCAATGGCGAGCCCGAGCCGCTCCGCCTGCACATCGAGAAAGGCCCCGGTGCCTGCTGCGCACAGCTCGTTCATGGCATAATCATAGGGGCCTTTTTCATCGACCAGGATGAATTTGGAGTCCTGGCCGCCGATCTCAATGACCGAGGCCCGGCCCCCGGCAAATTGCGCCGCAGCAGTGCCGTGGGCCACGATCTCGTTCACCGCCGGTATCCCCAGCATCTCCTGCACGATCTCCTTGCCGCTGCCGGTGGCCAGGGCGCCGGCAAACGAGCTTACCCCGTTGGGACGCAGCCATTCCTCCAGCAGCTGACCGCACAGCATGGCCACCGCATCCCGGGACCGGCCCTGCACCTTGCGGTAGCGGTGCCAGAGGACCCTGCCGGCTCCGTCCACCACCATGCCGTCCAGGCTCACCGAGCCGAGATCCATCCCAAGGTAATAGCAGTCGGCCTTCAAAAGTGCACCTCCATCAATTTCAGTATTTCAGCGTCGTAGCAAATTTTCGCCGGCCTCTGCAGGCACGGCTGCCGCAGTTTTTTTATGCCCCATTATGACAGCAACAAACAAAAAATATACTGAGCAAAAAGAGAAAAAGGAGAGGAAGTAACCAGCGGCAACCGCCGCCTGCCATAGAGCGTCACAAACTGGCGCAACAATGATAATTGGAAAGAGTGGCGTGCAGGAAAAAGCTTCGTAAAAAAAACCCGTTGCCCCATAAACCAGGGTCAACCGGTCGCCTTGCCTGCCATCTTCACAAAGAGGCGTTCCGATTCTTTTCCGACAAAACAAGTGAATTCAGCTTGAGACGTTGATTTGCCTTCAGAGGATTGAACTTCACCCCACAACGTTTCATTCTCATGGGGCCGCAATTGCTTACCTCATCATAAACGCTTTTTGCCACAATGATGCAGGAAACATTGGGAAAGAAAAGATCCTTGTCCATGATCAGGATATCCATCTCTACCGGGCTGTTGATCGGCAGATCGCATTCCCGACAGACAAAAGAAAGACCATCAACACTGATGTCAATGATTTTGCCGACTTGCGGGATATCAGGCGTCAGCAGCCCGGCAATGCCTTTTTTTACCTTCTGCCTTTTATTTTTCCGTCGCTCGCTAGTTACCATAAAAAATCCTCCTCTGCCAATTTTCTGCGAGAACCGGCCATCTGCTAAATTTATTTATTTATTTACAGAGGATGACCAATAGGTTTGTTATTTTTCGGCTGTTGCATTCTGCTTAATGAAAATATCCAGCAAAGCCTTTTGCGTATAGGTCAAATTGTGAAATTTAACGCCGCAGCGCTTAATCCCCTCTTCCGGCGGGTTGCCCTGTTTATCAGCGACCAGTTGTTTAGAGATGATTTCAATCGGCAGTTTACGCAGGGAAAAATTCTCATCTGAGGATATGACATCCAGCCTCTTCCAGTCGCAATCGCACCCGCCAGTGCTGCAATACTCCAAGCCTGCGCCCCCCTTGCTCACATCCAGAACAGCAGCAGCATGGCCGAAAGGATGGGAGTCAAGCATGGCAAAAACCGAATCCTTCATACTGAACCGCTTGTGCTTGCGCCTCTCCTGTTTTGCCTCATCCGATTCTGTGCCCATTTCCCCCCTTTCAGTTTTTCCTTCACCATCGTGTTTCCCCCATCCGTGCTGGAGCAATAGCCGAAAGTCGGGATATTGACCGGCATTACCTCGCCCGGCAGCGCAGGATACAGATAGCCCATTAAACGCATGGGCAAACTACGCCCGGCCATTTTCATATCCCTGAGGACTGCCAAGGTAGCAAAAGGATGTTTCACTTTTACCCAGCAGAACCGGCGCAAAGCGGCCGGGTTCTCATCCTGGACCACGGAAACGGAGGCCACATTGTCAATGTGGCTGAAAAATTGACAGATTTCACTGTCCGCCATCTCCGCGGGGATATCTTCAACCAGAACAACACCCAACTGCTGCTTCTCCTCCATATTTCCCATGCAAGATACCCTCACCATCTCCGGTATTTGTGTTGACTCCTATCCCTTTGCTTGCGGCAAAAAGGCAATCCCGTTTGACGTAACGAATTTCCCGGCAAACGTTGCAGACAGACTGATTAGGGTAAAACAATGATACCTGACAATAAATCAAATACAATGAGAGAAATTTGCATAGATAACAGATAGAAAATATACCTATTTTCTATCTACCCTTTAGCAGCGAAAAATCGATTTTTGTGGCAATAATCAGACAAATGATGAAAGAGATGACTGCAGGTTGGCCCCCATGGTTGGTCAACCCCAGTTTTTTTCTGATATTTTTTCTATGAATATGGATGGTGCCGGGAGAGAGATTGAGTAATTCGGCAATATCCTTGGTTCGCTTTCTCTGCTTGACAAGATTTGCCACCTGGATCTCGGTGGGGGTGAGTTGCACGAATTTTGAGGATAAAGAACGGGTAAAGGGCGTGATGATTTCCTCGAGATTGGACTTGATAATATTCACCAGAGCTTTCTGCTCTCCACTCAAGGGACCTTTTTCCAATTTCATCAGATAGGGGTCAACCAGACTTCTGACATTGGCGTCAATCTGATGCTCCAGGTCCCGAGTGTCCTGCCTTTTTTTGTTCAGCAGGACTGCCAGGGCAATATTGGTCTCTTCCAGCTCCCTGGTGCGGTCGGCAACTCTCTGCTCCAGTTCGTCATGGGCTTTTTGCAAGTCATTTTTGGTGCGGCCAAGTTTATCATCCTGCAGTTGCAACTCAAACCGATGGCGTTCAAGCTCGTGGACAATTTCAGCAATTTCTTCAGGATTGGACCGACCAGTCCTACTGTCTTCCAGCAGCAGTTCCGCCCGACTCAGCAAAGCAATGATTCTTCCGGAGCCACCTTTTTCTTCTGCCATTCTGACCGCCTTTATTAGTTTCTCTGCATCCAATTGTTTTTCTGACAAATTGACCGCGCCATTCCGCAGTTTCAGGCAGATAGGATGCACATTTCTCCAGAGCCCGGCGGGAATTTCCACCCTGCCAAGGGGCTGGACCCCTTGCAGAAACAGGAAAAAGAAATTGGAGAAAAATTACAGAGGAGGAGGAGATGACGAGAGGGGCAAGAGCCCGGCGCGGTTTCAACCATTCGCCCTCTTCACCTGGAATTCTGCCGCTTTTTTCCCGGCAACCCTGTGGACGGGGCAGGAATCCAGCGGGATCGCGGCATCGAATCTGACACTGCAGCGTGTCATCGTCTGCAGGGCATAGGGGGTGACATGGTCAATAAAAGAATCCGTGGAAACAACGGTACACTTGATATTGGGAAAAAAGATATCATTATCCGGCTTGCGGATGTCATCCAGCAACAGTATGTCCATCTCCAGCAGACTATTTTCCCTCATCTCGCATTGCCGGATGACAAAGGAGAGCCCGGTGCTGCTGATATCAATAATGGTGGCGATCTTTGAACTGTTCTCCAGCATGAGCGCAGCAATGCCCGATTTGATCCGGTATCGCTTGTTTTCTCTGCGTTCCCTGGTGCCCACGAATCCCTCCTCACCCTCGATTGCAAGCCTTTTCATAATTACGACGACTCCTCCAATCAACGGCGGTGGCATTCTGCTCAAGAAAAAAATCCCAGAGGGCCTGCTGGGTATAGGTCGGCTCGGAGAACTTCAGGCCGCAGCGGCGCATGCCGTCTGCATGACCGTTGCCTGCATTGTTCACCGGGCTGTCATAAACGATTTCAACCGGCATCTGCCGCAGAAAACAGCCGGCATGGAAAAAGGAAATGGTCAGCTGCCGCCAGCGGCAGGAACATTTCTCGGGGAAATAATCCACACAGACACCTGCCTTGCCCGCATTCACCACCAGGGCCGGCTGACTTTCAACATCCGTCTCCAGCAGGGCAATGACTGCCTCAGGCATTGCAAATCGCATATATTCCCGTTTTTCGGATAATATTTCTTGTGATGATACATCATTTGCTGATGCGTAATTGATGAGCATAGTGGTCAATCCTCCCCATTTTTTTTCCACCCGCCTGTCTCTTTACCTGCGCGGTCGGCAGGGCAGAGGAAAACTTGCGCACATTGTGGCGCGGGCTGGCAGCTCAGCATCTCCCCCAGGGCAGGGATGATTCCGGCGGGCGGACAATATCCTTGGCGAACAGAAAGCCTGACAAAAATAACCTAATTTTCACCTTATAGAATAGAATCAAAACAAGCAATAAGGTTAATTCTGATAGAAAATGGATAGGTAAAATATCCAATCAAGAATGGAGAACCTGTCCGGAATGAAGCTCTCCATGGGGTGATCCTGCGGCGTGAAGCCATCTTGCCGAGCAGCCAAGGCCGATCCCGTCACAGGAGAAATCGCATGCAGTTTCAATTTGTTACGCTAATTATTACAACCCTTGCCGATTGGCGCTTTCGAGCAAAGTTTTCACAGACCGGCCAGCCGCCCATCTTCAGCCGTTGCTCTTTTACTCCTTTTCCGGCGCCAGGGCAAAATCCGGCGCCAGCAAGCGGTCTGCTTCCGGTGTGGCATGGGCCGCGAGGGCTAACTGCAGGTTGGCGCCCTGGTTGGTCATACCAAGCTTTTTTCTGATGTTTTTGCGATGAATATCAATGGTCCCGGGCGCCAGGTTAAGGAGTTGGGCGATCTCCTTGGTTTTTTTGCCCATTTTGACCAGATTGGCCACCTGGGTCTCCGCCGGGGTGAGTTTGCTGAATTTCATGGCAAGAGACCGGCTGAACGGCGATACGAGTTCTGCAAGGTTTGCCCTGAGAATAGCCACGAGATTTTTCTGGGCAGCAGTGAGGTGGCTTGTTTCCAGTTTCTCCAGATAGGGTTCCACCAGATCGGCTATGTTGGCAAGAATCTGCTCTTCCAGGATATGCCTGTCCTCTGTCCTTTTTCTGAGCAGCACGTTCAGCGCCACATTGGCCTCTTGAAGCTTGTGGGTGCGCTCCCGCACCTTGACCTCAAGCTCTTCGTGGACCTTCTGCAGCTCCAACTCAAAGTTCTTGCGGTCAGTGATATCACTGAAGCTGCCGCGGCTGCCGATGAATTTCCCCTCCTGGTTGTACACCGGCCGGCAGACATGGGAGACCCAGCGTACCCTGCCGTCCTTATGGATAATGCGGAAATCAAAATTCGGAAGTTCTTGGTCCAACTGTTCTTCCTTACGGTGCCGGGCCACTCGGTCCCGGTCATCGGGGTGGACAACTGCCAGGCACAAACCCGGCTCAGCCACGAATTCCCCGGGGGTATAGCCGCAGATCTTCTCACATGCGGGCGAGTTATAGAGATATTCCCCCTTCTCGCTGATCCAGTACTCCCAGTCACAGGTATAATCGGCAACGGTGCGGTATTTTTCCTCGCTGGCCAGCAGCATCAGATTGGTTTTCCTCAGTTCCCGGGTCCTTTCCTCCACCTTTTTTTCCAGGTCGTCCCGGGCCTGCTGCAGGGCGAGGTTTGCCCGGTGAATCTCACTGATGTCGGAGATGGCCAGCCGGTATTCACGCTCGGCTTCCGCAGCATGCCCCAGCGCGGCGCATTCCATTTTCACATACACCGAGGCCCCGTCGGGCAGCAGCAAATTCATTTCGCAGTCCACCGGCACGCCGGCGGCATCCGCTGTTTTAAACAGCGCCCGAAAACGGCCGTAGTCCGCCTGGTTGATAAAACGGGAAAATCCGCTGTTCAGTAAATAAAAACGCTCCACCCGCAGCAGCTGGGAGGCCGCCAGATTAGCCCGGTTAATCAGCATTTTGTCGTTCAAGGCAATATAGCCCACCGGCGCCAGCTCATAGAGGGCAAAATAATCCTCTTTGGCCTGCTGCAGCTCCTGCTGGGCCCGCATAAGTTCCTCGTTCTGCAGCTGCAGTTCGATCTGGTGCACCTCAAGCTCATGCAGAATCGCTGCCAGCTCTTCCCGGCTGGAAACAGACCGGCTGCCTGTTTCAGGCTGCAGCAGCTCCTCCGCCCGGCGGCGCATGGCAATGAATTTTTCCTGGCTTCCCGTCTCATTCATGGCGTCTTTCCCGTTTTTTTATGATCCCCTGCCGCCCCCATGCTGACCTCAAAGGCCAGCAGGACCTGGAGGGAGGCGTCATTGCCGCTGTCAAGGCGGCGGCTGTTCAGCACCATGCCGCCGACGGCAAAATCCTCAAATATCTGACCGGTCCGCATGGTATCCCGCAGCAACTCCACGAGTTCGGCAATATCCCACCGCCTGTGGCAGATTTGCGTAAACACCTTGCCGATGCTCTCCGCCGCCTGCAGGCCGGACATGCGGTAAAAGGCCCGGTTGGCGGAAACGACCCGCAGACCCTCATCCAGCACGATGACTGCCTCCCGCAGGGTATCCACCACCTTTTCCGCAAAATCCCTGGCCTGCAGCAACTGCTCGTTTAAGACGGCAAGATGCTGCTGCGCCGCTTTCTGATAGGTAATGGAAACAAAGGTGAGCACCGCGCCGTCAATGACGTTTTCCGTGGTGCGGTAAGGCAGGATCTTCATCTGATACCATTCCCCTCCCTTGGACCTGACCTCTTTTTCCACCCCGGCCAGGCTGGCCATGACCTGCAGGATGTCCTGATTCATATCATCGTAGTCCAGAGTGGTGACGATATGCTCCAGGGGGCGGCCCACATCGCTCTTGATCAGGTTGGTGATCCTGGCCGCCTCGGCGGTGAAGCTCTTGATGCGCAGTTCGTTATCGACAAAGATGGTCGCTATCCTGGTGCTGTCCAGCAGATTCTTGAGATCGCTCTGCACCAGCACCAACTCATCCACCTTGCTCTGCAGCTCGCCGTTAACGGTCATCAGCTCTTCATTAAGGGACTGGTGCTCTTCCCTGGAGGCCTCCAGCTCTTCATTGGTGCTCTGCAGCTCCTCGTTGGCGGACTGCAGTTCCTCATTCAGCGACTTCAGTTCCTCATTGGATGTTTCCAGCTCCTCGACGCTGGTCTGGTAATTTTCCCGGACATGCTGCAGTTCCTGATCAAGGCTCAGCAGATATTGCTCCTTTTCATTCAGCAGCTGGCTCTCCCCGGCCTGCTGCACAGGGGGCTGCGGAGCGGGGACATCGGCAAAGACCACCATGATCGGATCCGTGGACAGACCGGTGTTGGCCAGGGGCAGCAGGGTCAGGTCAACAAAACGGGCACCGCCCTCCGACTCGAACCTCACCCCGGGGCAGCACATTTTCTTCCCTGATCTGCTGACCTGCCTGAGACCTTTGCGCAGTTCCAGCCGGATGCCGTGCCTGGCCATGTCCAGGATATTCATCCTGGGTTTCCCCTGGGAAGGTTCCAGGTATCTGCCGGTCCGGCCCTGGATATAGAAGATATCACCCCGGTCATTGACAAGGACGCAGGCCGGCATGAAATGCTCCAGCATCTTCGTGTGGATCAGGGCGGCAAGACCGGGTTTGTCGGCCAGGCCCCCATGCAGGTCCGGCAGCAGTTCCGGACGCAGTTCCGGAAGGTCCATGTCTTGCCGGTTGACGGGAAGATGCATGACGTGACGATGGGTGCCGATCGCCGCATCCACCCGCTGATAGATTTTCCATTTTTTGGAAACACTGGTGAACAGATCGGAAAAAACACCGGTGCTTTCCGAGGTCCCCAGGAAAAGCAGGCCCTGGGAGTTGAGACTGAAATGAAACAGGGGGAACAGCATCCGTTGCGCTTCGGTATTCAGGTAGATAAGCAGATTGCGGCAGCAGAGCAGATCGATTTTTGAAAAAGAAGGGTCCTTTAAGACATTCTGCACGGAAAAGACGATGGTCTCCCGCAGCTCCTTGCGGGCCCGGTAATGCATCCCATCCTTGACGAAAAAGCGCTGCAGCCGCTCCGGGCTGACATCCGCGGCAATAGTCTCGGGGAAAATTCCCGACCTGGCCTCGTCAATGGCCCGGCTGTCGAGATCCGTGCCGAAAATCTGTATGTCCACCTCATGGTTGAGCGCATCCAGGCATTCCCGGAGGATAATGCCAATGGAATAGACCTCCTCGCCGGTGGAGCAGCCCGGCACCCACACCCTGAAATTCTTTTTGTCGGGGTTTTGGGTAAAATAGTTCTTCAGAATGACGTCGCGGAGCACCTCAAAGGCCTCGGCATCGCGGAAAAACTGGGTGACGCCGATCAGGATGTCGGCAAAGAGCTGATCCTGCTCTACGGAATTATTACGGAGAAAGTTAATGTACAGAGACGCATCGTCAATATGATGCAGATTCATCCGCCGTTCAACGCGGCGCTGCAGGGTGCTTGTTTTATAGACGGAAAAATCATTGCCGGTCCTGGCCCGGAGCAGCGCGCAGATTTTACGCAGCGTGCCGTCAGGGCCGAGGGACGTGTCGGCTGCCTCGTGCAACCCTCTGCCATGGCTGAAAAAATGAGTGAGCTGCTCTCCCATGAGAGCCGGGGGCAAAATAAAATCCGCCAGGCCGGTATTGATGGCGCTGGACGGCATGCCGGCATATTTGGCGGAATCTCGATCCTGCACCAGGGCAAGACCGCCCGCCGCCTTGACGGTCCGTATGCCGAGGGAGCCGTCGGAGCCGGTGCCGGAAAGAATGACGCAGGCGGACAGTTTCCCCTTTTCCGCGGCCAGGGCCTGAAGAAAAAAGTCGATGGGCAGCCGCAGACCGCTTGTTTTTACGGACTCCAGCAGCTGGAAGGTATTGTTGATAACGGTCACGTCGCGGTTGGGCGGGGCGACATAGACCTGGCCCGGCTTCAGCCGCATGCCGTCTTCGATGGTCAGCACGGGCAGGACCGTATGACTCTGCAGCAGACCAGCCAGCATGCTCGCATGGTGCGGATCAAGATGCATGATGACCACAAAGGCTATGGTGGACGGCATGACCAGCGGCGAAAAAAAATCACGCAGCGCCTCCAGACCGCCGGCTGAAGCGCCGATGCCCACCACCGGAAAATTGGCGGGCTCCGCAAAGACAGGCTTCGGCCGCGGCTTTTTGGGTGATTTGGCGGCTGCAGCGGCAGGGGCAGGCTCAGCCCCCGGCTTCAGCGCAGGCGGCACCGGCTTTTCCGCGGCTGCCGCCTTTTTCTCCCCAGGATTTACCCCGCCTGTTTTCTTCTTTGTGGCGGATTTTTCACCTTTCTTGGCCATAACCGGCACCTGTTTCCTGAAAAAAAATGGATATAAGACCTGCAAAACCAGCCACGAGGGCTCGCTACAACCTAACCTTAATGCAACTCATCAGGCAATGCTAAACTTGCTTGCCAAGGCTGAAAGTTGCCGGTGATTTTAAAGGGGCGGGACTCAACCCCGCCCCTTGGCTGCCTTACGGGCTCCCCGGCAAAACCCCTGTTACAGAAATTCTACACGCCCTTTCACCCCGGTCTTCCGGCGACACCCGGTGGACAGAGGTTCTTTACCGGGCAGCCGCCTCGCTTGACGACGGCCAAACCCCGCCCGTCTTTTTCGCCACGCTGTAACACCCAATGGTGACAACTGCCTGTCACAAATCGCCTTTTCCGCCTGCCCTGTCGCCGATCCCAGCAGAAACATTGAAAAAATAACCTGCCGGAACAGCGCTGTTAATACCGCGGCCCTCGGCTGCTTTCCTCGGCTGGCACTCCTTTTGCTATTTTACGTAAAAGCGTTTTATCAGCTCGCTTTCCGTTACACGCTCAGCAAGTCAACTCCGCAACACCGCCCCATAATTATCACTTTTTACGTTTACGTTGATGAGGAGTGCATATGGCCGCCACGATACGCAACAAAACAAACCGACCTGTCATGGTCCGCTTCAACAGCGGCCTCACCTGCTACCTGAATCCCGGTGACAGCTCAGCCGAAATCATGGATGGGGAAATCGCCCACAATGCAAAGCTCAGCAGGCTGCAGCACAGAGGTATTGTTGAAATAATAGACGCTGAAAAACCGGTGGCAGTTGCGGCAAAAACGCACAAGGCACCACCAAAAGTTACAAAAAACAAGAAAGCAAATCCTTAAAATAAAAAGGAGGAATTTATGGCGGTTTTAACGTATCCAGGTGTGTATGTGGAAGAGATTTCCAGTGGCGTCAGGCCGATCGAAGCTGCCGGCACATCAACTGCGGCATTCTTCGGGGTGGCGGAAAGAGGGCCCATCGGCCAGGTCAAAAAGATATTCAACTTCACCGAGTTCCAGACCATCTACGGCGGTTTTTTAAACGGCTACTTCCTGGCGCATGCGGTGTTCCAGTTCTTCAACAACGGCGGCACCCAGTGCTATGTGGGGCGCGTTGCCTCCGGCGCCGATACGGCCACGGTGACCGTCCTTGACCTGGGCACCGCCGCCCAGAACAGCATGACCCTTTCCGCCAAGTCATCCGGGGCCTGGGGCAACAAAATCATGGTGCTTGTCGACAGCACCGCAGCTGATGATCCGGCCAATGATTTCAATCTGACGGTTTATCAGGACAACCCCACCCCGGATGAAGACCCGGTGCAGCTGGAGGCCTATGAAAACCTGTCCATGAATCCCGCCTCCCCGGAGTATGTGGAGACGGTGATCAACACCAGCTCCAAATTCATCACGGTGACGGTCAACACGGCCAACAGCAACCAGATTGCCGGTTACAGCCAGAGCGCCCCCATCACCCTGGGCGGCGACCTGCTCGGGGCCAACCAGCGCAAATTCCGCATCAACATCAACAATGACGGTTACAGGACCGTGGATCTGACCACCGCCCTGTCCGGCGCCGATCTCAGCGATCTCGCCGTGATCGGGGCGGCCATCCAGACCACCATCCGGGCCATGACCCCGTTGCGCGAATCCACCCCGGCAGGCGCCTACACCGTCACCGTCTCCGTTGAGAGTACCAATATGCTGCGCATTACCTCAGGCAACACCAGCGCCGGCTCAAAGGTGGAGGTTATTTCGGCCTCTGATCCCCTGGAAAATGCCGCTGGCGCCTTACGGCTCGGCAAACGGAACAGCGGCACCGAGGTTTACGGCTCCGCGGCCATGCGGCCGCAGAATACTGCGGCCGATGATTTTTTCTTCCTGGGCGACGATACGGTGGCCGGCGCGGTCAGCGCGGTGCAGCCCGGCAGCGACGGCACCCTGCCCATAAACGACAACGATTACACCAACGCCCTCTCCTGGCTCGACACCATCCGGGACGTCTCCCTCATCGCCGTGCCGGGCATCGGCTCGTCGGCCGTGGCCGATGCCGGCATGAACTACTGTCGGAACCGACCGCTCGCCGACTGCTTCTACATCGCCGATATGGACCGGGACGACATCACTCTGGAGGACGCCATACAATACCGGGACGACATCAATACGCCCAACTCCTATGGCGCGGTCTACTTTCCCTGGCTGAAGGCCCTTGATCCCACGGGTCAGTCCAGTGAGCCGATCAATGTGCCGCCCTCGGGCTACGTGGCCGGCATGTATTCCCAGATCGACGCTAAACGGGGGGTATGGAAGGCTCCGGCAGGCACGGAGGCGGTTCTTGGTGGGGCCGTGGGTCTGGTAACCGACCTGACCGATATCCAGCAGGGCAATCTCAACAAAAATAAAAAGAGCGTCTGCGTCATCCGCAAATTCCCGGGTTCCGGCATTGTTCTCTGGGGAGCGCGCACACTCAGCTCCGACCCGGAATACAAATATATTCCGGTGCGCCGCATGGCCATCATGCTGCGGGTCAGCATCTACAACGGCATCCAGTGGACCGTGTTCGAACCCAATGACCAGGAACTCTGGTCCCAAATCCGGCTCAACATCGGCTCCTTCATGATGACCCTTTTCCGCCAAGGGGCATTCCAGGGCTCAACCCCTTCACAGGCCTTCTTTGTCAAGTGCGACAGCGAGACCACCACCCAGGCGGACATCGATCTGGGCATCGTCAACGTGCTGGTGGGTTTTGCCCCTTTGAAACCCGCGGAATTCGTGGTGGTGAAGATCAGCCAGAAGGCCGGGCAGAACTGATTAGGGAATGCGGATTGCAGATTGCAGATTTATTAAAGTTGAAAAATCATAAATAGCCCAAGAGCAATGGGGGAGAAAAGATATGGCACAGTTTACAGTAAACACCCACCGGTTTGATCCCTACCGGAATTTCAAATTCAAAATCAAATGGGAAGGCAAATACGTGGCAGGGCTCTCCAAGTGCAGTGCCCTGAAGAAAACCACAGAGGTGACGGATTGGCGGGAGGGGGGGGACCCGAGTTCCAGCCGTAAGCTACCTGGCAAGACATCCTATGACGGCATCACCCTTGAGGCCGGCGTCACCCACGACACCGCCTTTGAGGAATGGGCCAATCTGATCAATAACTATCAGGGCGATTCATCCATGTCGTTGAAGAATTTCCGCAAGGATATCGTCATTGACGTCTTCAACCTGCAGGGCAGCAAGGTGCTGTCCTACCGGGTCTACCGCTGCTGGATTTCCGAATACCAGGCCCTGCCGGAACTGGACGCGGGCGGCAACGCGGTGATGATCCAGACCATCAAGCTGGAAAACGAGGGATGGGAGCGCGATACCGCCGTCACAGAACCCACAGAAAGTTAGGTAAGCCATGGATCGCATGGCGTTTCAGCTGCCTGGGGGCTTTGTCGATGATGACGGGCAGGTGCATGACCATGTCATTCTCTCCCCGCTCTGCGGTTTTAGTGAAAGAATGGTGGCTGGCAGAAACGGCACCCCGGCCCCGGTACTGCTCACCGCCCTGCTCAGCCGCTGCATCGACAAAATCGGCAGCATCGATCAGGTGACAGAGGGGATGGTCCGCCGTCTCTTGGTGGGGGACCGACTCTTCCTGTTGTTAAAGCTGCGGGAAATGACCTTCGGGCGCAACATCCAGGCGGTGATCAACTGCAGCTTCCCGGATTGCAGGGCACGGGCGGATATTGACTTTGCCACGGAGAACATTCCTATCACCCAGTCGCCACAAGGATCGCTGTGGCACCGGCTGCAACTTTCGCCGGCAGCGGGCGGCAACATTGTCACCTTCCGGCTGCCCAACGGCGAGGATCAGGAAATGCTGACCCACCTGCTGGACAGCAATGAAGACATGGCGGCGGACAAATTGCTGGCCCGCTGCGTGGAAAGTATCGATGCTGTCCGCCCGGCCATGGCGGATATCATCACTCTGCCCCCCACGGCCAAGGCGGAAATCGAGCAGGAAATGGAACGGCTGGCCCCCAGGATCAGCACAAGCTTTGAGGCTCGCTGCCCGGTGTGCGACCGCAGCTTCACCGCCGCCTTTGATGTGCAGGAATTCGTCATGGCAGAGCTGAACACCCGGCTTGACCTGCTGCTGAAAGAGGTGCACTACCTGGCCTTTCATTATCACTGGAGCGAAAAAGAAATCCTCGGCATGACCCGGCAGAACCGGCGGCGTTATATTGAGGTTTTATCTGAGGAAATGGAGCGGTTGAACCATGCATAGTGAAGAAAACACCCATAAGCAGAACAGCGGAGCAAGCCCCTCCCGGCGGGTGCGCTCACTGCTCGGACTGCCGGACAAGTTGGCCGGCAGTCTGCAGGGACATGGGCCACTGCCGCCGGGTGCCTTCCGCTACCAGAGGCATTCGGGCTTTGAAGAACCTTTGGCTCCCTCACCCTTTTCCCGGCTCTCGGCAGATCAACCGGGCTTTGAAGAACCTTTGGTTACCTCACCCTATTCCAAGCTCCCGGCTGATCAGACGGGCGGCAAAGAGGAAACCCTGGACGGAATAAACAGGGGAACGGAAATTCCACCGGCCATGACCGTGGGCGCTTCCTCACAAGATGCCCGCCAGACGACGCCTCAGACTACCGATAATGTCCGGAATATGCCCCAGCCGCTTACCCCGGGCGAGTCTCCCCAGGCTGTTCATGAAGCGCGGGCCATGCAGCACAATGCCCAAGGTGGAGAGAAGCTGAGGACCGGGCCGGTTGCTGTGAATACGCACCGTCCAAGTGATACAGCAACAGCGCTGCAGGCCCGGGCCCGTCCCCCGGTCCAAATGATGCCGGACAGAACACAGATCATGGCTGAGCCAGAAAAGGCTGAAGCGCTCCGACAGACTGGGGCAGGCGGGGAGCTGAACGCGCTGCACGGCAACAGACAGGAGATTGCCATTCCAGGCAGGTCGACGGTCAGACAGTTTTTTGCCGCCCTGGCGACCGCCGCGAACGATACAGAACTGCCGGCAGCGGACCAGCCGCCCACCCCGTCGTCACAGCCTGGCACGCTGCCTGCCGGCCAGACCCGGCAGGAGAGTGCGGCAATGGTGCATGGCAAGCGGCCAGTGCCCAGGCAGGGCGGAACGGAACCAGCACCGCCCCCCGCTGACCGACAGACCCCGGGAACATCGGCAGCATTTTCTGCAGCCGCTCCTAATATGGGTGCAACGCTACAAACAGCACATACTGTAACTACCGCATCAGCACAGGCAACCCAGCCTGTCGCCGAGCAGAGAAGCCAGCCACGAGTCTCGGCTGGCAACAGCACGGAGCACGGCCGCCTAACGGCAATCGCCGCCGCTGCCAATGAGATCAAGCCGGCCCTTGTCGCACGACAGGGGCAGCAGCATCCGCCGGTCCAGGCTCAGGTGGAGCCTGGGGCTGAAAAGTTCAATACCTCTGTCACCCCGGCCAGGCGGCCGGATGCGGATGGCGTCCGGCAGATCGAGGAATTGCGACGGACATTCTATGAGCTGGTCAGCAAAAAAAACACGGCTGCCGAGGCCCATGGCAATGAACAGAACACCGCCGTTGAGGCGGAAACCCCGCCGCAGACGCCAGTGCAACAGGTGGTAGTGATCAACCGGACAGCAGGCGCCAGGAACCGCGGCCGCGTACCGTCCGCCTTCTGGGAACGGAGCTATATGGCTCGCACAACCTTAAAAATGATCAGATAAAGGGCCGACTTGTGAGCGTATCAACAGCAATTGGATTGGTCAGCGAATCGCTGCGCAGCCTCCTGCTCGGTGAGATGACCCTGACGCCGGAGGTGGATGTCACCATCCTGTCCCCCCACGAGAAGGGGGGAGACCGGCGGGTCAACCTCTATCTGTACAAGGTGCTGGAAAGTCCGCTGCTGAAAAACCTGGACTGGCAGGCCAGGGCCGACAATCCGAGCCGGTTGGTGCCGCCGCCCTTGTCCCTGCATCTCCATTATCTGATGACCCCTTATGCCCACAACGACCAGCAGACAGGCAACGCCCCAAGCCATGAAATCCTGGGGGAGGCCATGCGGGTCCTGTATGAAAACCCGGTCATCCCGGCCGACTATCTGACTGAGGAACTGGCCGGGGCCAGGGAGCAGATCAAGGTCATGCAGAACCCTGTCGAGCTTGAAGAGATGGGCAATGTGTGGAGCACCTTTTCCCAACCCTACCGGCTTTCCGTGGCCTATGAGGTAGCGGTGGTGCAGCTTGACATGCTGTCCGCCAGTGAGCTGACCATGGCCAAACGGGTGCGCCAGGTGGGCGTGCCGGATGTGTCCGCGCCGTTTCTGCCCCCCACTGTGGAAATGATCACGCCCATGGCTGCTCCGGCAGGGGCCGGCGTGACCATCAGCGGCAAAAATCTCGCCGGCTGGAAGGCTTACGTATCACTGATGCGCAGACCGGTCCTCGCAGGCCTTGATCTGACCGGCGACTCTTTCAGTCTCAACATTCCGGCCGATCTCGCGCCCGGTTTTTATGAGATGCGGGTGGACATATCCCACCTGACAAGAAAGACTCTTTTTTTTGAGGTGACAGGGTGAATATCCGGGCCATGAAAAAAGAAGAGCGCCGTCCCCTGACCTATGAAGAGAATTTCGACCACATCAGGGATGAGTTGAAACATCTCGATCTGCTGATCAGTCACCAGGCCATGCGGTTCCGGCTGCGGAATCCGGCCCAGGAAGACGCCTCTTGCGGCCAGATGTTCATCTCCCATGAAAGGATTGACCGGCTGCTGGCAGAAGAGAGCAGCACGGCACCTGACAGCCCCGGGATGAGGGCGCTCAGAAAACGGATTGCCGCGCACCGGGAGGAGATCGCTGGGAAAATTTCCGCACGCCTTGCCAACGGCATCCATCTCGCCATTCCCTGCCTGAAGGACATGTTTCAATTATCGCCCCTGGAGGCGCAAATCCTTATTATCTGTCTGGCTCCCGAACTGGACCAGAAATATGACACGCTCTACGCCTATCTGCAGGATGACTATACCAGGCGCAAACCGGGCATGGCTCTCGTTCTGGACCTGCTCTGCCTAAGTCCGGATGAAAGATGGATGGTGCGGCCCCTTCTCTCCCGGGGCTCACCGCTTTTCCGGAGCGGCATATTGCAGGCCGCACCTGACCACAGCCACTCCGAATCAGGCGCCCTGGCCCAGCCCATCGAAGTGGACCCGCGCATCGTGGATTTCATCCTGGGCAATAATACCGTTGATGCGCGCATCGACGGTTTCGGCCGCCTGTTCATCCCCTCATGCCCCATGGATCAGGTACGCGTTGATCAGCAAACCAAGGAACGGCTGCGCAATCTCGTGTACCGCCACATAAACAGGCAGGTGCAGCATGAAAAAACCATTCTCCATCTGCATGGCCCCCGAGGGGCCGGAAAACGCGACCTGGCTTTAGCAATATGCACCGAACTGCGCTGTCCCCTCCTTATCCTTGACCTGGAACTCCTGCCTGCTGATGCGGCGGAGCGTGACACCGCCCTGCGGCTTGCCTTCCGGGAAGGACTCCTGTCACGGGCCATCGTCTCGCTGGAAAATGTGACGTGTCTCCAGCAGGCCGGAGATGCCGACGACGCCGTTTTCAAAAAAATCAGCCGTGCTGTTGCCGAATTCGGCTGGCTGGTCTTCATGTCCGGTGAAAAGCCATGGTCCCGTCCCGGCTATTTTGCCGATATCGAATTCATCTCCCTGCAGGTTTCCGAGGCGGAGGTGCCATTACGGGAACAGGTCTGGCGGAGTATGATGGGCGATCAGGCCGAGGATGTGAGAGAAAACTGGTCCGCCAGACTGGCCCGCAGCTTCATGCTGACCCCAGGCCAGATTGAAGGAGCAGCCCGCCAGGCCCGGATCAATCACGCCATGAACGGTGGGGAAAAGAGCCCCTCTCTGGTAGATTATTACGCGGGATGCCGCAGCCGGTCCAATCATGGTCTGGAGGAGTTGGCCTGCAGGATTGCCGCCGTATACGGCTGGGATGATCTCGTCCTGCCGGGGGACAAGATGTCACTGCTGAAGGAGATATGCAGTCAGGTCAAACACCAATACCAGGTTCTCACCGAATGGGGATTTGCCCGCAAACTCTCTTCCGGCAAGGGCCAGAGCGTTCTGTTCTCCGGCCCGCCCGGCACCGGGAAAACCATGGCGGCCCAAGTCATTGCCAGCGCATTACAGCTCGATCTTTACCGCATAGACCTGTCCGGCGTTGTCAGTAAATATATCGGCGAGACGGAAAAAAATCTCTGCCGCATATTCAGGGAAGCGGAGCGGAGTAACGCCATTCTCTTCTTTGACGAGGCGGATGCCCTTTTCGGCAAAAGGACCGAGATCTCCGACGCCCACGACAGATATGCCAACATTGAAACGAGCTATCTCCTGCAGAAGATGGAAGAACATGAGGGCATGGTTATCCTGGCGACCAATCTGCGCGCCAATATGGATGAGGCCTTCACCCGCCGACTCCGGTTTATTATTGAATTCCCCTTTCCCGACGAATCATTGCGTCGGCATATCTGGAAGAACCATTTCCCGGCCGAGACTCCGGCTGGTGAAGAAATCGACTATGAATACCTGGCAAGGCGCTTCGTTCTTTCCGGGGCCAATATCCGCAATATCGTCTTGAATGCGGCTTTTCAGGCTGCTGCGGAAAACAAGGAAGGCATCACCATGAAACATATCTTCCATGGGCTCAAACGAGAGTATGAGAAAATCGGCAGACTCTGGGATGAGCGGAAGATCCTGATGGAGAGAAAGCAGGAGGGCCAACCATGACCAGAAGGATACAGACCAACCTCCGCCCCCACACCCTTGATCCGGGGCTTGCGAAAAAAAGCGCCGCCATATACCGCAAGGGCAGAACACCGCAGCTCGAATCCGGCAACCGCCTGGCGGAACTGGGCATCGCGCCGCTGGGCCCGGATATGGCAGCCATGCACCTGCGGCAGATCCGTCAGACCCTTGGCGAGAAAGGCGCCCACCAGGCGGCCATGGGCTTACAGCGGACCCGGGGCAACCAGTTCGTGCGACGGATGATGACGGCAGACAACAGCTCCCGGCGCTTCCTGGCCGCACCCAAAGTGCATCCCGCCCTTAGCAGGGTGCTTGACCCCAGCGACGGGGGAACGGTGCTGCCCGCCTCGGCCAGAAAGCCCGTGGAAAATATCCTGGGATCGCCTCGGCAGGGTATCCGCATTTACAACAATCATGCCGCCCATGAGGCCGCAGCAGCACTCGGGGCCAGGGCCTTCACCGCCGGCAACCGCATTGTCTTCGGCAAGGGGCAATTTGCGCCGCAAAGCGCTGCCGGCCAGGAACTGCTGGCCCATGAAATGGCCCACGCCTATCAACAGCAGCATACATCCCTGCCGCCTCCTGCCGATCTCAGGATAGCAGGCCCTGATGACCATGAGGAGAAGCAGGCCCGGTCATGGGCGGAAAACACAGCCCGGCCCATGCGGCAGCAAACACTGCCCTCCCACGGGCCGATTCTCACGCCCGGCCCGTCCCATACGGCGCGCATCCAGCGGGCCATCAGCTTTACCACCACCGACGGCACCATCAACACCAGCGACATGTCGAAAAACGAGACCGCCACCGGTTTTCAACTGCGTTCCGTTGACCCGGAAGAAACGTTTCGCTGGGAGCCGGATGTCACAATCCACGGCAACCCGGGTGACCCTTTCGGAGACTGGGAGACCGCCCATCACCAGGTGGTGAAGTCCGCGTGGCAGAATATCTGGTGGGGCACGGGCAGCAACCGGACCCATCGACACTATTCCGTCAGTGGAGCCCTGCCGCAGCGGGACGCGACCGGCGCCGCCAACACCTGGTATTCCGACTGGCGGGCCCAGAGCTTTACGGCAAACGGCGACACCCGCACCCCGGTCATGCGGGACGGTCCGAAAACCTCCGAGCAGCCATGGGACAACCCCGAGCCGACGCGCAACAGCACCCGGGGCTGGTTTAATTACGGCGTGGGCTTCGTGGCCACCCTGAGCGCCCGACACGTGCCCACCGGCACCGGGGCCAACGCCTTCCGCCATTTGAACCACGTCCACTGGAATTTCGGGGTAGCCGGCAAATTTAATACAACCCAGCCGCTTAATTCCCGGGTAACCATCAGCTCAGGTGGACCCATTAATCGCAGCGCGGTTCTTCCTGGTGTTGACGTCAACAATGCCCCGATCCACGGGGGAAGTCGCATTATCGACAACTGGAACTTTGTGGATACATGAGAGGATAGCCATGCCCGGCGGCTTTACCAATAAACCGAAAATTCTGCGTGGTGCCTTTGTGGAGTATGGACTCAGCATCCCGCCGCTGATTGTGCCGTTCCAGTTCAACCCGGTGCAACTGGTGCGCAACCGCAGTCTGACCTTTGCCGTGCCCAATGCTCCGAACCAGACTGCGCCGGCGGGCCAGAGCGAGGAGGCGAGACGGAGCAGGCAGGTGGCGGCCGGCTCGACGCTGAGGCAGTTCCACCAGCGGGAGGAATTCTCCGATCTGCTGGAGCTGCAGCGGCAGCAGCAGGTCAAGGTGGGCGAGGAGATGATCACCTTCGACATCCGCCTGGATGCCACGGACAAGCTCAATGACGGCGATCCCATCACCGAGCAGTTCGGCATCATGCCCCAGCTCTGCACCCTGGAACTCATGGTCTACCCCAAGAGTGAAAGCATGCTGGGTGCGGCGCTGGGCTCGCTTTTGGGCTCTTCCGGCGGCTTTTCCTTTACCCGCGGGGAAAACCCGCCGATGATCCTCTTCATCTGGGGCCGTAAAAGGGTGCTGCCGGTGAACATCAACAGCATGAACATCACGGAGACCGAGTTCAGTACGGACCTCAACCCCATCCGGGCAAGCGTGGCGGTGAGTCTCACGGTGATTGAGGGGCCGAATCCGGTCTTCAAGTATTCAAAGGCGATGAAAGAGGTCATGTCGGTGCTTAATGTGACCAATCTCATCAATATTACCGATGTGGTGATCCCGGGATAAGAGATGTTTTACAAGAACTCACGCTACAGAAAACAGCCGTTTACAGTGACCATCGATGCCAAGGCCCGCAGGTTCAAGTCCGTGACCCTGCGCGCCACGCCGGAAACAGACGGCGCCTTTCAGCACACCATCGAGCAGGGCGACCGGCTTGACCACCTGGCATACAAATATTATAAGGCCCCGCGCAAGTGGTGGCGCATTGTCGACGGCAATACGGAGTTCTTCTCGCCCCTGGATCTGCTCGGCGCAGGCGTAACAAAATGTGTGCGCATCTCTCTGGGCCACGATGACGAGGCAGGAGAACCGCCCTGGAGTGTGCTGGCCGGAAAACTCTCGGCCCTGGTCGGTGTCGCAAGTTACCAGTTCGAGGAAAAGGTGCTGCTTGACGAGGACACCGTGACCGTGGCCGGTGAGGAGATTCCAGTGGCGGACCAGAGCTATCTACGTGCGGTGATCATTGATTACAACAGCCTCACCATCACCATTGATGCGCTGACTGCGGCCATCAACGCCGCGGGATTTATCGCCGGTACACCGGAAAACCGAGGCAGGATCGGCAGGAAGATCATTATCCCGCCGGATGCGCCTGCCTGATAAGACTGCTATGGAGAATGAAAATCTTATTATCGAGATCGACGGAGCAGAGGCAGACGACCTCTATCCCCGGCTCATCAGTCTTGAGGTTGAACATGACATTGAGCTGGCCAGCATGTTCCGCCTGCAGTTTTCCCTGCTGCTGGACCAGGGTGGCTCGTGGGGCATTCTTGACGATGAGCGTCTGCGGATCTGGAAACAGGTGAGTATCCGCGCAGGTCTTGCCGAGGCTGACGAGGAGTTGATATCCGGCTATATCACCCATGTCAGACCGCAATTTGACGATGACCGGTCACAATGCGTGCTGGAGGTGTGGGGCATGGACGCCAGCGTGCTGATGGACCGGGAAGAGAAGCTCAAAGACTGGCCGAACAAGAAGGACAGCGACATCGCCTCCGAGATCCTCGCCACTTACGGTTTGGTGCCCGAGGTGGAGGACACCGAGGTTATTCATGACGAGGCGCTGTCCACCATCATCCAGAGGGAAACGGACATACAGTTCCTGAAACGCTTGGCCCTGCGCAACGGCTTTGAGTGCTATGTGGAGGGAGAGACGGCCTATTTCAAAAAACCGTCCCTTGATGATCCGCCCCAGCCGGTGCTGTCCGTCCACTTCGGCAGCGAGAACACGGTCAACCATTTGGCGTTGGCGGTCAATGCCCTGGCTCCGGCCAATGTGGCCATGTTCCAGATCGACCGAGCCACCAAAGAGGTGCTGGAGGCCGAGGCCATTGCCAGTGAACAGACAGCCCTGGGGAGTGAGGATGCGCAAAGCCATCTCGGCCCGGGCATGGACCCGGCCAAGGTTTTCGTCAGCCGGACCGCGGCCACCGGCACGCCGGAGATGACGACCCTGTGCCGGGAGCTGTATCATCAGGGCGAATGGTTCGTGGCAGGGGAAGGAGAAATAGAGGCCAACCAGTACGGCCATGTGCTCAAAGCGAGGAAAACCGTGACAATCAGGGGGATCGGTGAAACATACAGCGGGGTCTACTACGTCAGCCACGTCACCCACGTTTTCACCGATGACGGCTACCGGCAGATCTTCAAGGTAAAGCGCAACGCCCTGCTGCCCACCGGCACCGAAACGTTTGAACGTTGAAACGCTTAATCGCTTGAACGCTTAAACGCTTAAACGCTTGAACATTTTTTTAAGGAGCTCACTTGTCACTTGAAAAGATTGTTTCCAGACTGGTCGACAAGGTTGAACACCGCTATTACGGCAAATACCGTGGTATCGTGGTGGACAACGCCGACCCCGAGCAGCTGGGCCGCCTGAAGCTCAAGGTGCCCAGCATTCTGGGCAATGACATTGTCAGCGGCTGGGCCGCGCCCTGCGTGCCATACGGCGGCGAGATGAACCAGGGCATGCTGTTCATCCCCGAGGTCAACGCCGGGGTGTGGGTTGAATTTGAAGAGGGGGACCTGGAGTTCCCCATCTGGGTGGGCACCTTCTGGAGCAAGCCCGACGGTGAGAGTGAACTGCCCAAGCCCAATGATGCAGACGGTACGGAACAGGGCAGCGTGCAGGACCCGCCCACCCGCAAGATCATTAAAACCGTCAAGGGTCATTCCATCCAGTTCGAGGACAATGATGGCGAGGAGATGATCACTATTGTCGAGGCGGTCAACAACCATGTCATCACCCTGGATGCCAATGGTATCGCCATCACGGACGGGGCCGGCACCATCACCATTGAGGACGCGAACGGCAACCAGGTGCTGCTGGACAGCAGCGGCATCACCTGCACCGACATGTCTGGCAATGAAATCAAAATGGACGGCCAGGGGGTGCAGCTGAGTGACGCCAACGGCAACGCTATCAAGATGGACGCCATGAGCGGTTTCGCAGGCCCCGGGGTGAAAATCAATGCCGGTACCGGCCGGGTCTGCATGGAGGGGCTGATCACCTGGCTGCTCACCCATCAGCATGTGGGCAATCTGGGGGCGCCGACACCGCTTTTCCCGGGGAACATGTCTGATCTGATTATGGCCGTCGGTGGTATGAACGACAATTTTCTGTCTAAAAAACTGAAGGTGGAGTAGCAAAGCATGGGGCTGATTATCGGCGATGAAAATGCCACCCAGGGCATGACCAAGGCGATCTACGACAAGATCCGCCAGGTCATGGAACCCATTGACGGCATAGAAGGCCAGCAGTTGGAGGATATCCGCGCCAGCTGGAAGAAGCTCTCCTATGCCATTGCCCATGGGGTGGTCAGCCATATCAAATCAAATATGGAGATCAAAAAAATAAAGACCATCGACCGGGTGAGCGTGCAGGGCAGCACCGGCACCGCCGAGCCCAGCGCCCACGCGCACAGCGTGGCCATTGCAGCGGAGGATGAGGATCTGGAGTTTATTGAGACCAATTATCCGGCAGGACAGGGACATGTGGAGTAACAGCCATGGCAGATGAGGCAAGCAGCTTCGGTTTCCCCTTTGCGGTGAACAAGGCAGGCGGCATCAACGCCAGCGGCGGCGACGAGGCCATCCGGGGCAAGATCATCCAGGTTCTCTTTACCGCGCCCGGTGAACGGGTGAACATGCCCGAATTCGGCTGCGGCATTTTTAATCTGGTTTTTGAGGCCAACAACACCATTCTTGCCGCGGCCATGGAGTTCACCATCGGCCAGGCCCTGGCCCGCTGGCTGGATGAGGACATCATCGTCGAAGGCATTGAGGTGGAGTCCCGGGAGGAGACCATCACCATTGAGATCTCCTATACCAAAAGACAGGATTTGAGCCGGGAGACGGTGCGGATACATTTTCGGTAAAACCGTTCAAGCGTGTGAACGTTTAAACGTTTAATCGCTTGAACGCTTGAACGCTGGAACGCTGGAACGCTGGAACGTTTGCACGCTGGAACGCCTGTCAGCCAAAGGATGACAAAATATGGCAGAGATCAAAAAGATAGACGAACACACCATTGTGGACTACATGGCTCGCGACTATGACAGTCTGCTGCAGTCCATGCGGGAACTCATTCCGGTCCGGCTGCCGGAGTGGAAAAGCTATGCCTCGGAGGCCGATTTCGGCAATGTCCTGCTGCAGCTCTTTGCCCATATGGGCGACATCCTCAGCTACTATCAGGACCGGGTGGCCAATGAGAGCTTTCTGGGCACGGCCCAGAGCAGACGAAGCGTCATCGATCATCTGAAACTGATCGGCTACCGACTGGCCACTGCCGCCCCTGCCTCCGCCACCCTTGATCTGACCATCCCGGCCGCCTGCACTGCCACCATCACCATCCGCCGCGGCGATGCCTTTGCCACCAAAAGCCAGAAGGACAAACCCAGTGTCCGCTTTGAATACAGCCGGGAGGACAACCTGGTGATCAACTGCGGCAGCCTGACGGTTGATACGACAACCAACAAGAAATACTTCAAAGGCTTGCCGGTGGAGGAAGGACGGCTGGTGAAAAACGAGATCATCGGTTTTTCCGACGGCAGCAAGAACCAGCGTTTCTCCCTGGCCCAGGCCGGCCTCATCCTGCGCTCCGCCGGGGCAACCCAGAAGATCAACCGGGATATCATCATCACCACCAGCCTGGGGGAGACCATCGACGAGTGGACCCTGCAGGAGAGCCTGGCCTTCAGCCGGGAAAAGCAGAAGGACTACACGCTGGAGATCGATGATCAGGATGTGGCCACCGTCATCTTCGGCGACGGCGCCTTTGGGGCCATACCGGCGGGCGGGGCCACCATCCGGGCCACCTACCGGGTGGGCGGCGGACTGAAGGGCAACACCACGGCAGGCACCATCCAGACCATTGTCGATGCCTCGCAGCTCGTCTTAAACGGTATTAAGGTAAGCAACCCGCAGGCCGCCACCGGCGGCGCGGAAAGGGAGAGCATTGACCATGCGGTGATGCACGCCCCTGCCGTGTTCCGCTCGCTCAAACGGGCGGTCACCGAGGATGACTACAAGGCCCTGGCCCTTGACTTCAAGGGGGTGGGCAAGGTGCGGGCCGTCTCCTCGAGCTGGAACCGGGTCACCCTGTTCGTGGCACCAGAGGGTGGCGGCCGGGTGAGCGACGTGCTGGAGGCGGGTCTCCTGGCATATTTTGAGGACAAGCGGCCGGTGACCACCATCATCACCATCGAGGATGTGGAGTACGTCAAACTCTTTATTACCGCCTCCATCGGGGTGAAGAGCTACTACCCCCATGAGGATGTCAAGGAAAAGGTGATGACCGCGGCGGCCGCCCTGTTGGCCTTTGACAATGTGGATTTCGCCCAGACCATCTATCTCTCTAAGTTCTACGAAGCCATCGAGGCGGTGGAAGGGGTGGATTATGTCACCATCAGCGAGTTCAGGCGCCAGAATCAGCCCGCGGGATATGTTGCGCCCACGGGCAAAATCACCATGAAGGATAACGAGATCCCCGTCATTCCCAGCGATGTCCCGGCCTATGCCAAGGGCATCAGAATCCTTATCGAGGGTGAAAGCTGACCATGCGTCTCACAGGCATAACTGCAGCAGCCTGTCCTGAGGGCAACAGGATAGCGCTTTCCTGGACCAACCCCGACCCGGCCGGATATCCGGGCATCAGGGTAGTGCGCCGGGAAAAGACCTTTCCCGTCTCCCCCAAGGACGGAGTCATCGTGGCGGACGGCATTGATCTCGCCACCGGCGTGACTGCCGACGGCCAGGACCTGTACTCCATTTTTGATGAAGATCTCCAGGGCGAGACCACTTACTATTACACCCTGTTCCCCTATGCTGAAACGCCGCCCAACTACGTTTTTGATTACCACAACCGCTGCGTGGCCATGGCCACCTCAAATTATGGGTTCGGGACTTGGATGTTCGAGCTGCTGCCGCGCATCTATCACCGCTACGACACGGTGCCAGCCGGCGACCCGGCCTCACTGCCGACAGAGCTTGCCGATACAGGACAGCTCCGGCGGTTCCTTGAGATGCCGGGCAGTATGCTTGATCTGCTTTACAGCCATGCAGGCGCCTCACTTAATCTGCACCATACGGACAGCGTCGACGGCCGACTCTTGCCCCTGCTGGCCCAGTGGATCGCCTGGCAGATCGACTTTCGGCTGGAAATCGACGCCCAGCGCAACGAGATCAGCAACGCCCCCCATCTCTATAAAACCGTAGGGCTGATCCCCACCGTGGAAGCAACGGTGAAACGGCTCACCAACTGGGAAAGCAGGATCAAGGAATTTGTCCACAACATCTTTCTCAGCAACAACCCGGAACAACTCAACCTGTGGAACCTGCGTCTTGACGAACAGGGAGAGTGGCAGCAGCAGGAGTCACCGCTTTCGCTGAACTTTGCCTATGAAGGAAGACCGGCGACCGTGACCGACGACAGCGGCACTATCTGGCTGTTCTATCATACCCGCAAAAAGAACCTCTGGGATATCTGGCACAAAACATGGACAGTTGCCGACGGCTGGTCGGCCAGCCAGCCGCTCACCCAAGGCGCCACCATTGACAAGCATCCCGCCGCGGCCAGGCAGGCAGGCAGCCTGTGGCTCTTCTGGAATTCTTTTGATGAGCAGACCGGCACCTGGGGCATCCGGTACCGACGCAGAAGCAGCGGCGTCTGGTCTGATGCAGCAACCTTCGGCCCGACGACCAACCAACGCAAATCTCCAGCGGTAACGGTGGACGGCAGCGGCGGGCTGTGGCTCTTCTGGCTGGAGCTGGACGGCGGCCGCTGGCAGATGAAATATAACCGCCATGACGGCAGCAACTGGCAGCTTGATCCCCCTGCCCTGTTCCCCCAGGATGGCGGGCTCGATGCCAGGGTGGAAAGCGAACCAATAGCGCTGACTTTTACCAGCGGTTCGAGCGAGCGGCTTATGGTGCTGTGGTCGCAGAGAGAGCCGGGGGCTCTGCCCAATCAGACCCGCTGGAGCGTGGCCTGTCGTGTCAAGGACGGCATCGATCCGCTGAATAGCGCTGACTGGGGCGCTATCCAGCTGAAACCCAAAGATACGGCGGACAGCAACGACAGCGACCCCATTGCCGTGTCCGGGCAGGAGGGCAGTATCGAGATCTTTTTCAGCTCCGACCAGAGCGGCAGCTGGTCCCTGTGGCACACCGAGCTTGACAGCGCCACCCTCACCTGGGCTGCTGCCGAGCAGATCAGCACCTCACCCTATACGGAGCGCTATCCCCTGCCGCTTGCAGTAAACGGCGAACGACTGCTGCTCTACCGTTCAAACCGGCACCTCACCTACAGCAGCGATGTATACAAGGCAACAAAGACCCGGGATATGCGCTATGCCGGCAGTGTGAGCGCAGTCACCACCAACATCGCCAAAAACGCCCTGCACGGCAAGTTCACCGATTTTCAGGCCTACACCCATGATGTCGGGGTGGGCGGCAAGATGACGGACAGCAACTGGTACTCCCGCCAGACTCTCGGCATCTACCTCACACCGGACACCGAGGACCCGGGCCTTATCCTGCGCAACCAGAAGCTGCTGCGCGGCGTGCTGCATCAGTTTCTGCCCATTCAGGTGCGCTATGTCTTTGTCATCGAGCCCGCCGTTTACAGAGAACAGATCTACACCTATGATTTCCCCACTGCGGAAAGCGAACGGTTCATTGAAGAGGAATTTTCAGACAGCCTGACAACGGTGAGTTCAGAGGTTTACAGCGGGCCCGCCGACAGTTATGCCGACCGGATCCCGGAATGGCGCTGGCTGCGCTCCCGGAGCATAACAACCACCCAAGGCGGCAGCGTTGATTTTGCCGCAGCACCCATCAGCACCCGCTTCAGGACGTGGCATGTCGGTGTAACAGAAGGAGATGAGTAATGGAACATATCGGCAATCAGTTAAAGGGAATTTACCGGGATATCCTGCAGAGCGCTGACGGCAGGGTGATCCTTGACAGCGGCTGGGTCAGCAATACCATTGTCGAACGGTGCAGGATCCTGTTGGCGGGCTTCATGAAAAACGACCCCACGGACGGCATCCACCACCTTTCCTTCGGCCAGGGCCTGGCTGCATGGGATAGCGGCGGCACGCCGGCGCCGGATCCCACGGCCACCGGGTTGGTGACGCCGTACAATCCACCCATTGCCGCGGCAAGCCTTACCATGACCTATGTGGATGAAAGCAACAATGAGGTGGCGGCGCCCACCAGCAGACTGCAGATAACGGCAATCCTGGCGCCGGGCTATCCCGCGCCCCTTTCTCCCCTGACCACTTACCCGCTGCGGGAATTCGGTCTGTTCGGCAGATTCGGCGGCACGGATTACATGATCAATTCAATCCGACATGCGGTGATCCATAAAGACGCATCAGCCACGCTGATCAGGATAATCCGCCTGTTTTTTTAATAAAAAAGTTTCGCGGGGTAGGAGCGGGCCATGTCCGCGACTTTTGGCATTGCGAGACACTGTTATCGCGGGCATGGCCCGCTCCTACTGCAGGATGACATATTACGCAGCGGCAGCAAACCGTGAACGGACTTTCACTGTAAGGGGTAGACAATATGGGCAACTTCTCACGAAATACATTTGACCGGTTAAAACACTATGTCGGTGTCCGCCTGCAGCAGGGCGTTCCACTCATAGATGCCGACTGGAACGAGCAGGAGGATATCCGCAAGTTTGAACTGCAGGCATTCCTGAAATGGTTTGCCGGCAACGGCGTGCCCAGCGGCAACGACGGTTTTCTCATCATGGCTGCGGCGGGCACGACCAACAACTTCGATATCAAGGGCGGCGACGGCACAGCCCTGGGCGCGGGCCGCATCCTGGTGGAGGGCTTGGACGCCATGCTGGAAAGCACCCTGCGCTACACCAGCCAGCCCCTGTACAACAATGCCACCCTTGCCGCCAAATGGGGGGTGGCGCCCATTGCCCCGTTAACCACTCCGGGCGCAGCCAGAATCGATCTGGTCTATATCGATGTGTGGGAGCGCGAGGTGGACAGCACCGAGGACAGCAATCTGATCAACCCGGCCATCGGCATCGAGTCCTGCGTGCGACTGCGGCGCGAATGGGCCGTGCGCGTTGCTCAGGGCGCCTCTTCATTGCCCAGTCCTCCGGCGGGCCACGGTTATTATGCCCTGGCCAGCATTAAGCGGCCGGCCGGTAATGCCGCCATCCTGTCCGAACAGATCGCGGATCTGCGCACGGTGGGCATTAACCTGTCGGCCCTGGCGGCGGAAATCATCGATGCCAGGGGCATGAAGGGCAACCTGGGGAACCGGCTGGACGAATCGCTGACCAAGGGCGGTCAGCTGCGTTTCAACGTGGTGGGCTCCGCGCAGCTCAACCCGGAACTGACCGGCCGGGTGGTCACCATTGAAAACCACCTTACTCGCACCGATAACCCGCATAATGTGACGGCGGCGCAGGCCGGCGCCCTGGCCGCAGTGAATTACGATTTTACCAACAGAGTCAGCGCAAGTGTTGTCTTTTCCAATTATGACGCCAATAACGCGACACGCAACATTACCACAGGTTTTCGTTCGCGATTCGTGTGGATCGTCGGCTCAGCCAGGGCCCAGCTCGGCGGCCAATACTATGGCGCCAATGTCTCCGCCTATGCCGATTTACGGAGCACAAGCCTTATTCAACAATGCACCGGCTCCGAAATAATACTAATTGCCGCAAATAACTGGCGGCAAAACACCTCTGCTAATCCGTATATATGCAAGGCCACATTTACTGATCAAACCGCTTTGCCCCAACGCACCGATGACCTGAACGTGGTAATTTCCGGCATATCCAATACCACCTTGACAGTCAGGTTCTCCAGAATCCTGCCGGGAACAGGCACAGGAACGGGGGGAACCGGTGGAACGGGAACGAGTGGCACAGCTTCACTTACCAATTTTCGCATAGAGTTACGCTTGTTATGTCTGGGTTAGGATGAAGTGAGCGATCCAGGCCTTGACGAAAAATAATCCGGAGGTACTTATGTGGGTAGTTTTCCAAAGAAAGGAACGAAAAATAGTTGGTTTTACCGCTGATGGTGCAGAAGATCTGCTAAAAGATGCTGCTCTGCAGGAGGTGGTAAATGGTCTGCTGAAGCCGGGGGACATCAGTACATATGATGCTATCCAGGTGACGGACAGGGCAAAGGCCGCGGAATACCTGGAGGCTTTCCCGGAGAAGCTGGTGGTCAAGGGACCGCTGACCAAACCGCAGCTGGCTATCCGTGACCCCGAAACCTTTTCCTTATACATCACAACCGATGCCAAGGATGTGCATCCGGTTGACGGCATCCCGGAGATCACGGCAGATGGGAAATCGTTTGCCACAATCACCATCCAGAAGATCGACGACCGCTACAAGCCGCAAAGCGGCAAGAAGGGTGACGATCAAATCTACCTGCGAACAAACCACGGCATCTTGCGTGACGCAGAGGGTGCCAATGATATAAATTCAATCACATTACAGGATGGCAAGGCGATTTTCAGGCTGGTTTCCGAAACAGTCAAACGTGTAGCCACGGTGCAGCTGTTAAGCGCCAACCCGAACCTGCCGGCCGCCAGTTATCGTATTGAATTCATATGAGGATGAAACAAACAGAGATCTCCTGAAACAGAAAGGAAATGAAACACATTGCTGAAAGCACCAACACCAGGATGCTGCAACTTGTCGCGGAAAAGCTGGGACCGCTTAAGGATGAAGTTGTCTTTCTTGGCGGGGTTGTCATGCCATTTTTAATGACAGAGCCCAATGTACCGATTACCCGTTTTACCAAAGACGTGGATATCATCTTCGAGCCTGAAACAAGAGAAGAGCTTTATGAATTCGAGGACGCCTTGCGCGATCTGGGTTTCAAAAAAACCGTCAATGCAGCCGTATGCCAGTGGGTGATCGACCATGTGCGGATTGATATTCTGCCGACAGATCCGGATGTCATCGGTTTTGATAATCGCTGGTGCGCGGAAGCTGAGCAAAGCGCAATCAGGGTAAATATCGGCAAAGGACTGATTATTAATGTGGTTCCCGGACATTGTTTCCTTGGTCTGAAATTATGCGCCTTCCTGCGCCGGGGAAAAGGGAACTATTTACAGAGCTATGACATCGACGACCTCATTTTAGTTATTGGCGGTCGTGACAAGATTGAAAAGGAAGTCTTGGAGCAGGCCAGTCCGGAACTGAGGAAATTTATTATTGCCGAACTTGTAAACATCAATAAGGCAGTGAACGGCTCCCCCGGCAGGACCTGGAAAGCATGCAAGGGTGACCAGCCGCCCAGACAGCTGGCGGTGAGTGCCCTGTCGCGTATAAAAAACATAATAGGGGAAACATCACCGGAGGCAAACTGATCGGTCTTCGCGTGGGGCGCCGCCGTTCCAACTGCGAGTTGGATACATGCGGGAAAAGGCGGACTGCCGTACCAACAACGGTTAGGGAGTGATGGGGTTTATGGGCGGAACATCGCCTTTGCCCCGGATCTCCCGAAGGCGGGAAGCGCCGGCGCTCCACCCGAAGGCCGATGAGAGCAAGCATGACAGTAGAAAAGTGAAAATGAGGGTTGTAACTGAGGATTGAAATTTCCTTTAACCGTTCTCCGCGTGGGGCGCCGCCGGACCGGCGCCAAGTCGGTCTCAACGGGAAAAGGCGGACTGCCGTACCAACACGGTTAGGGAGTGATGGGGGTTATGGGTAAAACATTGCCTTTTCCCCGGATCTCCCGAAGGCGGGAAGCGCTGGCGCTCCACTCGGAGGCCGGTTAGAGGAAATAACAATGCAATAAAGAGATAGATTCGTAAATACTGAAAATTTACCACAGAGAGCACAGAGCCCACAGAGAGACTGTCTGTAATACAAATATTTCTCTGTGATCTCCCTGTGCTCTGTGGTGAACAATGTTTTTGCACCGGTTCATCAAAAAAAACGGGCTGTAACTGAGAGGGGGAAATTTCGACCGTTCTCCGCGTGGGGCGCCGCCGGACCGGCGCCAAGCCGGTCTCAACGGGAAAAGGCGGACTGCCGTACCAACACGGTTAGGGAGTGATGGGGGTTATGGGCAAAACATTGCCTTTTCCCCGGATCTTCCGAAGGCGGGAAGCGCCGGCGCTCCACTCGGAGGCCGGTCGGGATTCCTCATCAGCCCAGACTGTTCAGATAAAGGCACAGATGCTGAAAGGCTACTATAACGACCGGCTCATTGACGGTCAGGAGAGAGTGCGGCTGGACCGGGGCTGGCGCGCCAATCTCATCGTCGAGGGCTGCAACCGGTTGCTGGCCGCGCTGATGAAAGGCCAGCCGGATCTCGGCGGCATCCTCTATCTGGCCGTTGGCGAAGGTCGCAAAGAGTGGGATGGGGCGGTTCCGCACCCCCAGCCGGCCACCACCAGGCTCTCTACGGAAATTCTGCGCCGCCCCATCGCTGCAGAGGATATCATTTTCCTGGACAGCGCGGGTCAACCCTCCGCCACGCCAACCGGCCGCCTGCAGATCAGCATCGAACTCACCCTCGCTGATTTCCCGGCCAACGGCTTGCAGCCGGTGCGGGAATTCGGTCTTTTTGGCGGCAACGCCACGGCGGAGGCCAACAGCGGATTGATGATCAACCATGTCATCCATCCCCGCATCGACATCAGCGACGGACTGACATTGCGCCGCACCCTGCGCCTGGATTTCTCCCACCATGCCGCCAGGGAGAAAATCCCGGGCCTTGGCGCCGGTCTGCCGGTACGCAGCATCGACGGGGTGGGCGAGTTCTATGGCCAGGCCCTGGCCTCGGCCGGGGTGAACACCCTGGGCGATTTTCTCACCATAGATCCGCAGGCGGTGCCGGACATCGTTCCCGGCGTGAAACTGCTGGAATTCCGCGCCAAGGCCAGGATGGTCATGGGGCTTACGGTGGGCCTCACCACCTTTGCCGCCCTGTCCCATCTCAGCATCAGTCAACTGCTCACGGAAAACCCGCAAACCCTGGCCGCCATGCCCGGCACCTTTACCATTACCGCGGATATGGTAACAGAGCTGCAGGAGGAACTGATGCCCCTGCAGGTGGCCTTGGATGATCAGCAGCTGCAGCAGATGACATTGGGAAGTCTGGTGAATACATCTTAGGCCTGCCGATGCCGGTTGACAGTTTCAGACAACATGACCTCGGTATATTTTGTCTTGTCCTCGAATGGCTGGTAATCAGATTATTTTTTGTGGGAAGTTGTTGCACGAGAGGTAAATTTTGAAAAACCGCGAGGCCATGCTCTGGTTCAGCAGCATGCTATGTGGTATTGGCAACGAGCAGAGAAGGCGTACGTTTGAACGGGCAGGATCTTTTGAGTGCGAACTGACTAAAAGCCATACTCCTGAAGCAAATTCTCAAGAAAATCAGCGGGGCAAGGCTCAAGCCCCTCTGCAGCAATGACTCCGATGGGGAACCACTTGCCGGAAGAGCAAGAACCTCACAGTACCGGAAAAACTCAATACTCTGCCTGATCAAAATCCTCATCAAAAGGAGGAGCAACATGCCCTATCAGGTTTTCCGGGTAGTCCTCTTCACCAGCCTGGATATTGTAAAGAACGTTATTAAATGCGCATTTTTCATCCTGCCACAAATGGCAACTTGTGCCTTCGCAGGTTCCGCCGTAATAAGGACACTCTTTCATTTCGCTACCTCCTTAAATGGAACAGCAGCACATCATTTATAAAACAAATAACGAACCATCCCGGTTGTCCACACCCATGACCACTGCTGTTACCCTGCTGCCGCAGTTTGAAGAAGAACCTGCTTTCTCCAGGATCACCAGCAACTGCTTCGTCATTGGTTTAGTGATGTGACAACTCAGTGCCCCGTCATGTTCCATCTCTTCTAAACGAAATAATACGCCCCGTTTCCGGGACGCCAAGAGCGGGCATTTGAGGATGATAAATAAACTTTATCAGAGGAGGAGAGTTTTATACAAGGGAATTAATAAATGAAAAACAAATTTACCGGCAAGCTACTCGCCAGCTGAAAAGATCAGCCGTAACAGAGGGCAGAAACACAGTTTAGCAAGGAGCATGCGGGTGGTCAACCTCATGCCCCGATTACCATGACGACGATTGCGGCCATTTTTGCCCTGCTGCCGTTGGCCTCGTCATGCCTGCTAGCTTGTCCTGACCTCCTGCCGCGGTTTGCCTTCGCCTTACGCTTCCATGGCAAGGAGCGCCACCGGAAAATTAGCGAGGAGACTCCGGACCAGAATCTCCGGCCCTGCCGGGCCTTGCCGAACGCCGATCTGTTCCCCGGTGAAGACGTTCCGGAATTGTTTCGCCGACATGTTCCAGGGCAGCGCGATCACTGTCTCGCCCCATACCTCTCCCACCGGCAAGGTCTCAGAGGGAAAACCAAGAAGCGACACCACCAGTCTGGGGACCACGACCAGACAGGCCTCATCCCCGCCCACACGGGCAAAGGCCACCACCTGCTCCGCCCGTTCACCGGCCGCGACAAGCGGCACATACCGCCCCTCGCGGAAGAGGGCCTGGCGAAGGTTGCGAAAGGTAAGGGTCTGTCGGATGACAAAGAATTTTGCCCTGCCGTCCTCGAGGTTCGCCAGGAGTCGTATCGCTTCTTCGTGTCGGTTGCCTCCTTCGGCGGGGAAGCGCTCCGCCATCTCATCGAGGAGCCCTCGCCGCGAGGCATAATCAACGGGCCGCCGGTTATCCGGATCAACGAGATCGAAGCGCCAGAGTTCGTCTCCCTGGTAGATGTCCGGCACCCCCGGCGCGGTAAGCTTGAGCAGGAGCTGGGACAGGCTGTTGAGGAGCCCGAAGCGGGCCACCTGTCTCTGGAAGGGTAAAAAATCCGCCAGAAACCGGTTGTTTTCGCCTCCTGCCAGGATGCTGCCGACAAAGCCTGTTATCGCTTTTTCATATTCCTCATTGATATTGATCCAATTGCTGTGGACCTTTGCCTCCCGGACCGCCTTGATGGCATACTGCTGGATACGTTCGGCGAAATTCTCGCACTGCGCCCCGTCAAGGTCCTCCAGGGGCCAGGCCCCGAGCAGGATCTGATAGAGGGCGTATTCGTCGTTCTTCGAAGGCGCCTTTTCAGTGCCGATCCTGCTTTTTCTGGTCCGGTTCAGCATGCCCCAGCGTTGCACCCGCTGGCGCCATAACTTGGGGATTTCCGAGAGGACGGCGATGCGGACCCGCACATCCTCGCTGCGCTTGCTGTCGTGGGTAGAGGTGCCGAGCATGCTGCAGGGCCACTGTTCCGCCCGCTCCTGATTGGCCTGGTGGAAGGCGGCCACCGAGACGCCGAAGCGCCGGGGGTCGCCTCCCACCTCGTTGAGCGCCAGCAGGCGGTTGTAAATGTAAAAGCTCGTATCTTCAAGCCCTTTGGCCATGACCGGTCCGGTGTACTGTTGGAACTTCATGGCAAAGGTCAGGATTTTTCGGCGATAGGCATCCTGCGCCTCGCCCTTTCCGGCCAGCAGGAGCACGTCCCGAATAAAGCCGAAAATACTGCAATCCGCCGCCCGGCTTCGTTTCTCGGCCTGCATGGTCGCCCACTCGACATAGCGGCGGTCCTCTTCATCGACGCCGCCTTCGGTGACATAGGTGCGATATACCGGAAAATAGGCGACTATCTCCATGAGGGCTTCCCGGATCGTGTTCAGGGTGAAGTCCCGGGTGTGCCAGTTCGCCTGCGAGATCCGCCCGAGTTCATTGGCGAGCACGGTGAACTCGCTGGACAGGGCCACCTTGACGATGAGTTTCTTGCAATCATAAAGAAGTTCTTCGAAGTCGATCCGATGGCCGACAAAACGCGTATAGATCGAGGACATCGCCTGCTCGGCGCGGTTATCCACGAAAAGGCCGCCCACCAGAATGGCGAATTCGTAGCCCGTGGTGCCGTGCACCGGCCAACTGCGGCGAAGCCGTTCATGGCCGGCGAGGATCTTTTCCACCACCACGTAGATGCCGGTCGAAACGCCCGGCCCCGCGGCTCCGGCCGTCGCCGTCGTATAGCCCGGCCCCTTCGTATACACGGTCCTGCCGCAGGCGGCCTCGTTGAGCCACTGGTAATACCGGCCCGGATCATAAAGCCCGTCCGGGTGGTCAATCCGCAGTCCGGAGATCTTTTCGGCCGCGATAAGATCGAGCACAAACCGGTGGGTCTTCTCAAAGACCCGGCGGTTTTCCATGCGCAGGGCGGCCAGATCGTTGATGTCGAAAAAACGGCGGTAGTTGATCTCGTCGGAGGCCACCCGCCAGTAGGCGGGACGAAAGGCCTGGCGCTCGATCAGCTCATGCAGAAGTTGATAACTTTGCCCATCCCCCGGAGTACCGTTAAAGATCACTATTTTTTCGGCTATGAAACGGCTGATCTCGACATTTTCCCGACAGAGCCGGGCGAGGTGCCGCTTCTGCACCTCTTTGTCACGGCGGCGGTCTTGCCGGCTTTCAGGAGATGACGTCCGATGCCCCGGGATATTGCCGAAGGCGGTGACCAGGCTGCGGAAATCCAGATAGATCGGCTCCTCGGAGTGGAAGCGCGCTTCCAGGCGCTCGATATCGTGGCCGAGAATCAAGGCATAGGAGGCCGGGTCCAGGGGAAAGCGATGATCGTGATAGCCGAGGGAGAACTCTCCGTGCTCGGCAGTAAACTGCAGCACCAGCAGGCCCTTTTCCAGCACGGTGCCGTAGTGGTCTTCGAGTATGGGGAGCAACACCTTGCCCCGCAATGCTTCCTGGATGGGATGCCAGTCGATGTCGAAAAAATCGGCGAAATCCGAAGATTCACCGTTCTCAAGAACATCCATCCACCGCTTATTGTCGCTGCCGATTCCTATGTGGTTCGGCACCATGTCCAGGATGAGGCCCATGGATTCGGCGCGCAAGGCGTCCGTGAAACGATTGAAATCATCCATATCGCCAATTTCCGGATTGAGGGCATTATGGTCGATGATGTCATAGCCGTGCAGGCTGCCGGGCCGCGCCTTGAGGAAGGGGGAAGCGTAGCAATGGCTGATCCCGAGGCCTCGCAGGTACGAGACGAGCTCAGTGGCCATTTTGAAAGTGAAATTGTGGTTAAATTGTAATCGGTAGGTGGCCACGGGGATCTGGGAACCAGCCTCCCCCGGCGTCCATGTCGTCTCCCGTCCCAAAGGGGTGATGCCTCGCCCCCGTTCCCGCTCGATCGCCTCTGTATGGAGGGTGAGGCGCTCTTCTTTCGGCCACTCTTCCAGCTCGAGAGGAAGCTTGCGTTGCCAGTTCGGGTACTCATCAACGGTTCCCGGCAGATTGACCTGGGCGATCTGCCCGAAGACATCCTCCAGCTGAAAGAGGAAGAGCTTGGACCTGGTGCGGGCGAGAAAGGTATGCACGGCCAGGGCGAGCTCGGGCAGCATTTCCGGATACCCTGCCGGATCGAGACCCGCTTCCTCCGGCAGGAGCCCGTTGCGCTCGAGCAGCAGCAGCAGCCGTGCCCGGTCCTCGGCCCGGCCGATGATTTGGCTATTGCGCAGGGCAGGGGTTGGAAAGAGATCGAGTTCGGTACGCAGTTCCAGATCGTGGCCTTGCCAATAGCCGGCGAAGGTTGGAAGATCGTGGGTGGTGGCTGCCACCAGGGCCTGGGCCGGGTAATCCTGCGGGGCCTTGAACGCCCCTTTTTCGTCTTTCTCAAAGTAAAAGAGCCGGTAGGAGAGCACCTCCTGGGGGAGGAGCGTCTCCCGCACCTCGTCCGGTACGGTGCCGAGATCTTCTCCCACCACCAGGCAACGGTTACGTTGACTCTCCAGTGCCAGGATGGCCGCCAGGTCCGCAAAGGGGTAGCGGACATAGGCTCCTTCGAGTGGGCTGCTGCCCGACGGCACCCAGAAAAGGCGCATGAGGCCCATCACGTGATCGAGGCGGAGTGCCCCGGCATGCCGCATATTGTTGCGCAAGGTGGCAATAAAGGGGGCATAGGCCCTCTCCCGCAGTCTCGCCGGTATCAGCGGCGGCAATCCCCAATCCTGGCCTTTCAGATTGAAATCGTCCGGTGGAGCACCGATTCTCACCTCCCGGGCATAAAGATCCTGATACATCCAGGTCTCTGCCCCGGCGCCGTCCACACTCACCGGCAGGTCAGCGTACAATCCCACATTGAGGCCCAGCTCATAGGAACGGCGGCCTACGGCGCCAAGCTGCAAACTGGCATGCCATTGCAGATAGTGGAAAAACTCCAGCCGTTCCCGTTGCTCTTCAGCAAAGCGCAGCACGGCGGACGAAGCGGGAGTGCGGAACGGTTCCGGCCAGACCGGCCAGCCCCAGACCGCAGGATCGTCCTTATGGAAGCGCTCCTGCAGAGCCGCGAAAAGTCCGTAGAGCCGGAGGGACTCCCCGCCTTTTTCCTGGAAGTCTCGAAAGGCCCGGCCGCGGTCGCTCCCCGGATTGAGATGATGGTCGCGGAAATGCCGGTAGAGAATCTCGAGAATGGCCTTCTTCGCGCTGGAGACGCCGGCATAATCAACCAGCTCCGATTCCCGCAGGCTTGCCAGCCCCACCTGGAATTGCGGGTCTTGCACGGCCTCCTGGGCCTTTCTGCTTTCCCGGAAATCGGGCACGGCCTCGATGTCAAGGTAGAGATGATTGAAAAAGAGACGGCTGGACGGACTGTATGGACTTTTGTGGGAAGGATTGTGGGAAAAGAGTGCGTTGATCGGGTTGACCCCGACCACGCCGGCGCCACGCTCGGCAAAGTATTCGAAAAGGCGGCTGAGATCGGTAAAATCGCCTATCCCCCAATTTCGATGCGAACGCAGCCCATAGAGTTGGAGCGCAGGTCCCCAGACCCGGCCCTCCCCTTGGAGTCCGGCCGGCACATAGCAGGAGCGCGGGGCAACGATGACCGGCAGATCCCCGGAGAGCGGGTCGTCATGGTCGAGTTCCCGGAGGGTGAGATGGTGGTAGCCATCAGCAACGGCAACGGCGAGCTCGAGTTCGAGTTCGCGCCGCTCGATGAGCGCCCCGTCTATTTCCCTGCTTTCCGTACAGTTAAGTGACTTTGCAACAAATTCTCCCTGCTGCGTCCGGCCCTCTTCCTCCCGAAGCTCCCAGGCAAAGCGGCTGCTGCAGCGGGATTGCGGGATATGAATGACGAGACGCAGGGGAGATGCCGGCGTCCGGGTCACCAGAACCGGGGCCAGGAGCCGGCGCCACGGTCGGCTTTCTTCGGCTGCGAGAGCGGCGGCCAGCGTTTCTTCATTGGTGGTGTCCACGCCCATGGCGGCCAGGAGGGCGCGTTTCGTGGCCAAGGCTACCCGGTGCGGTTTGCCCCAGATATCATGGTAGCTCTGCTCGATGCCGTAAAGGGTGCATAGTTGGTCGATCATGGCGGTGTTCATGAGATGCTCCCTTCATCGGGCTCGAGGAACCACGCCGCCGACCAGGGGGGGATGCTGCCGTGGCGCAGCCTGCCGGCAAGGCCTGGCTCGCTTTCATAGAATACCGTACCCCGCACCTCGGGAATGGCCGAGAGGGTTTTTCCATCGGCATTGGCCACCAGGCGGAGCATGGAACCGTCGCCCAACCGCCATTCGACCAGCAGCGCCCGCTGGCCGATCAGATAATAGCGGGAGCCATGGCCTGGCATAGCAACAAGCCGGGGAACGACAAAGCGCTGCCGGAGACGAAGCAGGCCCTGATAAAAGTTCCGCCAGGCAAGCCCCTGTTCCGAGTCCCCTTCCTCCCAGCGAAACTTGGCGCGCAAATAGGTATCGGCCGCCATCGGATCAGGGATTCGGGCACGGGCGTCTGCATGACGAAAGGGCGAAAATCTGGCGAATTCTCTACGCCGGCCTTCAGTCACCGCCTCCTGGAGATCGGGTCCAAAGGCGCAGAAGAAGGGAAACGGCGTGCGCATCCCGAGTTCCTCGCCCATGAAAAGCAGCGGCGGAGACGGGGCGAGCAACGCGACGGCGGTCAGGACCCGAAGGCTCTTTTCCTCGGCAAGCACGGTGAGCCGCTCCCCAAAGGCCCTGTTGCCGATCTGATCGTGATTCTGCAGAAAGGAGACAAAGGCGGTGGCGGGTAGCCCCGCACTCGGCTCCCCCCGGTTTTTCCCCTCCTGGTAGACGGACGGTTCTCCCTGATAGGCAAAACCTTCGGCCAGGCAGCGGCCGAGGGCCATGGCGGGGGCCTCCTGGTAATCAGCATAGTAGCCCTCCGCTTCGCCGGTGAGCAGCACATGAAAACAGTGATGGATGTCATCGTTCCATTGGGCCGCGTACCAGCGCGGACGGCCCTCCCGGCGCTCAAGATAACGGGCCTGGTTGGCATCGTTTTCAAGCACGAGATGCACCTGCCGCTCCCGGCCCGGCCCGTTCCTGACGGCTTCGGCCAGCTCGATCAGAATGTCCGGACGTGAATCGTCGCGGATGGCGTGAACGGCATCGAGCCTGAGACCGTCCAGGCGGTATTCCTCGAGCCAGTAAAGCGCATTATGGATGAAGAAATCGCGCACCACCCGGCTCTGCGGACCGTCATAGTTGATGGCGGCCCCCCACGGGGTATGGTGGCGTTCCGTGAAAAAAGGCGCGCTATAGAGATGGAGGTAGTTCCCTTCAGGACCGAAGTGGTTATAGACCACGTCGAGAAAGACCATGAGGTGCCGGGCATGGGCCGCCGCCACCAGCCGTTTGAGGTCCTCCGGCCGACCATAGCTGCGGTCCGGGGCAAAGGGCAGGACCCCATCGTAGCCCCAGTTGCAGGCCCCGGGAAAATCGGCCACCGGCATAAGCTCAATGGCGGTCACTCCGAGCTCGGCAAGATAATCGAGCCGCTCCTCCACCGCTTTGAAGGTGCCCTCCGGTGTGAAGGCCCCCACATGCAGCTCATAGAGGACCGTCTCTTCCCAGGGTCTTCCCAGCCAGCCGTCGTCCGGCCAGGAAAAGGCCGCCGGGTCGACCACCTCGCTCGGACCATGGACGTCCTCAGTCTGGCAGCGGGAGGCAGGATCGGGAACGCGGATCTCGCCGTTGATCAGGAACCGGTAGCGGCTGCCTGGCTCGGCTTCGGGGAGGTGGTGTCGATACCAGCCGTTTTCCGCGGCGGACATGGAAATTGCCGGCCCGCTCTCCGGGTCGCCTTCGAGACAGAGCTCCACCCGCTCGGCGGTGGGTGCCCAGAGTTGAAACAGGACGCCGCCCTGGGGGTCCATCTCGGCGCCGAAGGGCATGACATGACGGTAGTGAAGCTTGTTTTCAGCCATTTTTTCGCACCTTGAAGACGATGATGGCCAGCGGCGGCAGGGTGAGATTAAGGGAATGGTAATGGCCGTGGGCGGCAACCGGCGTCGCCCGCACCTCGCCGCAATTGCCCATTCCGCTGCCCCCGTAAAGAGGCGCGTCGCTGTTCAAAATCTCCTCCCAGATGCCGCCCCGGGAGACCCCGATCCGGTAGTTATGCCGCGGCACCGGGGTAAAATTGGCAACGCAGACCAGCTCCTCGCCTTCCTGCCGGGAACGGCGCAGATAGGCGAGAACCGATTGCTGGTGGTCCTGGCAATCGATCCAGGCAAAGCCCTCCGGCTCGAAATCGATGGCGTGCAGGGCCGGTTCCCCGCGCAAAACCGTGTTCAGGTCCCGGACCCAGCGCTGCATTCCCTGGTGGGCCGGGTCGTTCAGCAGATGCCAGTCAAGGCTCTTGTCGTGGTTCCATTCCGCCCGTTGACCGAATTCGCAGCCCATGAAGAGCAGCTTCTTGCCCGGATGGGTATACATGAAGCCATAGAGGAGCCGGAGATTGGCAAATTTCTGCCAGTCGTCGCCGGGCATCTTGCCGAGCATGGATCCCTTGCCGTGCACCACCTCGTCATGGGAGTACGGCAGGACAAAGTTTTCCTGGAAGGCGTAAAGCAGACTGAAGGTGATGTTGTGGTGGTGGTATTTGCGAAAGAACGGATCCTGCCCCATATAGAGCAGGGTGTCGTGCATCCAGCCCATATTCCATTTGCAGCCGAAGCCGAGCCCGCCGAGATAGGTGGGCCGGGAGACCATGGGCCAGGCCGTGGATTCTTCGGCAATGGTTAAGGTGTCCGGATGTTCGCGGTAGATGAGCTCATTGAACCGTTTGATGAAATCCACCGCTTCGAGGTTTTCGCGGCCGCCGAACCGGTTGGGGATCCACTCCCCTTCCTTGCGGGAGTAATCGAGATAGAGCATGGAGGCCACGGCGTCGACTCGCAGCCCGTCGATGTGATACATCTGGAGCCAGAAGAGGGCATTGCTGAGAAGAAAGTTGCTCACTTCCTGCCGGCCGTAGTTGAAGACAAAGGTGCCCCATTCGCGTTGTTCGCTCTGTCTGGGATCGGCGTGCTCATAGAGATGGGTGCCGTCGAAATAACCGAGTCCATGGGCGTCTCGGGGGAAATGGGCCGGTACCCAGTCAAGGATGACGCCGATGCCGTTCTGATGGAGGAGGTCGACGAAGTACATGAAATCCTGGGGCGTGCCGAAACGGCTGGTGGGCGCATAGTAGCCGACCGTCTGGTAACCCCAGGAGGCGTCGAGGGGGTGTTCGCACACCGGCAGCAACTCCACGTGGGTGAAGCCCATCTCCTTGACATACTCGGCAAGTCTGGGTGCCAGTTCCCGGTAGGTCAGCCAGCGCTCCTCCTCTTCGGCCACCCGCATCCAGGAGCCGAGATGCACCTCGTAGATGGCAAGCGGCGCGTCGAGGCGATGCCGTTTGCCGCGGCTTGCCATCCACTCGCCATCCTGCCATTGGTAGTCGGATATATCCCAGACCATGGAGGCGGTGGCCGGCCGGATCTCGCAGGCGAAGCCGAACGGGTCGGTCTTTTCCGCCGTGTATCCGGCGTTTCGCGAACGGATGGCGTACTTGTAGCGAGTCCCGTTTCCCACGCCAGGGACGAACACTTCCCAGATACCGGAGTCATCGCGGCTTTCCAGCAGATGCGCCGATTCGTCCCAGTTGTTGAAATCAGCGATCAGCGCCACCCGCTCGGCATTGGGCGCCCATACCGCAAACCAGGTCCCCGGCTCGCCGTCCCTTGCACCGATATGGGCTCCGAGCTTTTCCCAGGCCCGGTAATGGGTTCCCTCAATCAGGAGATGCAGGTCATAATCGGTCAATCGTGTGTGGACGTTGGTCATTTGTATCACTCCTTAGGCTGTGCCGTGCTGCGAATTCTCGATAAAACCGAGGATCCCGGCAAGCGGGATATGGAGCCAGTCAGGGCGGTTGTTGAATTCATACTGCAGCTCGTAAAAGGCCTTATCGAGAAGGAAGGCGTCCAGCAGGACGCTCCGGGCCGGACCGGTGGGCAGAAAGGTGCCGCCTTCGGCTGTCTTGAGGTAGGCCGTGAGAAAGGTGGCCGCGACCCAGGCCTCCCATATATTCGCCAGCAGTTCGACTGCGGCCGGTTCCACGGCAGCGAACTTGTCGGCCGCGATGAGCGCCGTATGCGCCGCATAGCTGAAGGAACGGAGCATCCCGGCCACATCCTTCAGCGGCGACTGTTTTCGTCGTCGCACGGCCAGCGACCTGATCGGCTCCCCCTCGAAATCGATGAGCAGGAAATCGTCTTTGGTGCGCAGCACCTGACCCAGATGATAGTCGCCGTGACAGCGGATGAGTTTGCCGCCGATGCCGCTGCCCAACTCCGGCAGGGACTGGAAGCGCTGCAGGAGAGTGGGGCCGGCGCCGATGACCGCATCCGCCTGGGCCTTCAGCTCCTCGCTCAGACTGGCCGAGTGATTGGCCAGCAGGTTGAGGCTCAGCTGTGCCTGGGTGGTAAAGGCGTCAGCCAGGGCTGCGAGATATTCCGGCGTGATGGGCTCGGGGGTAAAATTCCTGTTCCGCTTTTCATGGGAGAGCGCCAGGTGGAACTCGGCGGTGCGGGTGCCGAGTTGCTCGATCGCCGTCCAATAGTCGCCGCACCTCTCCTGGAGGTCGGCTGGCGGCGCCTGTTCGGCGAGCTTCAGGAGCGCTGCCGTGTCGTTTGCTCGCTGCCCGCCCAGGGAGAGGGAGAAGATTTGCCGCTCCTGCAGGAAGGATGCGAGATGTTGCATGGTGAATGCCCAGCCATCACCTTGATTCTTTTCAAAGACCTGCAGCATGGCCACGGTGGATCTCGAACCGTCGGGCTGTTGATAGTCAATGGCGCCCAGGACCGGAGCCATATTGGCAAAGCCGGTGCTCTCGGTAAGATAGCGGCCGATCTCCATGTCCGGACTCGGCCCCTCCTCGACCCGGCGGAAGCTCTTGAGGATAAAGGCGTCGTCCAGGATGATCGAGGTGTTGCTCTGTTCCACGGCCAAGCGGCGCACCTCGCTGCATTCCGCCTCCCGCTCTTTTTCCTTTTGAAAGGCCTCGCTCCGGTAGGCAATGAGCCGGCCCCGGGCGGCAGTGGCAAAACTCCGCCCGTCGGCCATGATGGTGAAGAGATCGCAGCAGGCGGTGCGGTCCGACAGGGCATCAAAGAGGACTCCCTTTTCCCTGGAGGTGGACACCCGGCAGAGGAGGCTTTCCGGGATTTCGTCCAGCAGGGTGTCGACCAGCTGCCCCTTGGCGATCTTCAGAGGCAGCGAATAAACCTCGTTGCCCCCGTCTTCATAGGTGACCGAGACAAAGATGACAAAGAATCCCGCCCCCAGTTTCGCCCAGTCCGTGATGCGCAGGGCCGAGATCACCCCCGCCTTTCCCCTGAACCAGCGTTGCCCGGGCAGGTAGGCGAGGAGCACATCCTGCTCAAGCTGGTAGCGGTATTCCTGGCGCATGAAATCGTCCCAGCCGCCGGCCAAATTGAGCGAGGGGAGACTGATCTCCGCGCCCCTGGCGCCACCTGGAACCCTGATGGGCTTTGCCTGCGGTTCGAGCTTGAACCACATGAAGCTGTGCGGCCCCAGGGTCAGAAAATAGGGCAGATCACCGATCATCGGAAAATCCGTGCGGCCGATAAGTTCCACCGGTATCCAGCCGCGAAATTCGGAGAGATCGAGTTCCACCGGCTGGACAAAGCGTGACAGGTTGGCCACGGCCAGGATCACCTCTCCCTGGTAACGGCGGATATAGGGGAGCACCGCCCGGTTTTCCGGCGCCAGAAATTCCATGGACCCCTTGCCGAACGCCTTGTACTGACGGCGGAGCGAGATAAGGCGTTTCATGAAATGAAACAGCGAGGAGGGATTGCGCTCCTGGGCCTCCACATTCAACCCCTGGTAGCTGTAGACCGGGTCCATGATCACCGGCAGATAAAGCTTGGCCGGATCGGCCTTGGAAAAACCGGCGTTGCGGTCCGCCGACCATTGCATGGGGGTCCGCACCCCGTTGCGGTCACCGAGATAGATATTGTCTCCCATGCCGATCTCGTCCCCGTAATAGAGTACCGGGGTGCCGGGAAAGGAGAAAAGCAGACTGTTGAGCAGCTCGATCCGGCGCATGCTGTTATTGACCAGCGGCGCCAGACGGCGGCGGATGCCGACATTGACGCGCATGCGGGCATCCATGGCGTATTCCCGGTACATGTAGTCGCGCTCCTCGTCGGTCACCATCTCCAGGGTCAGCTCGTCGTGATTGCGCAGAAACAAAGCCCATTGGCAGCTGTCCGGAATGGCCGGGGTCCGTTTGAGGATCTCGGTGATGGGGTGGCGGTCTTCCTGGTGGATGGCCATGAAAATGCGCGGCATAAGCGGAAAATGGAAGGCCATGTGGCATTCGTCACCATCGCCGAAATAGGCCCGCACGTCTTCCGGCCACTGGTTGGCCTCGGCCAGGAACATGCGATTGTCATAATGGCGGTCGAGCTGACGGCGGAATTCCTTCAGCACCTCGTGCGTTTCCGGCAGATTCTCGTTGTTCGTCCCTTCCCGGACGCAAAGATAGGGCACTGCATCGAGCCGCATGCCGTCCACCCCCATGTCGAACCAGAATCGCATGACCCGACAGACAGCCTCCACGACCCGGGGATTGTTGAGATTGAGGTCGGGCTGATGGGAAAAGAAGCGGTGCCAATAATAGGCCCCGGCCACCGGGTCCCAGGCCCAGTTGGAGGTTTCGCTGTCGGTGAAGATGATCCGGGTTTCGTCAAACTTTGTATCCGTGTCGCTCCACACGTAGAAGTTGCGGCGGGCCGACCCGGCTTTAGCGCGCCGCGCCGCCTGGAACCAGCCGTGCTGATCCGAGGTATGGTTCACGACGAGTTCGATGATCACCTTCATGTCCCGCTGGTGGGCCTCCCGGACAAAGGCGCGGAAGTCCCGCAAGGTGCCATAGTCGGGATGAATGCCGCGATAGTCGGCGATGTCGTAGCCATCGTCCCGCAGCGGAGACGGATAAAAGGGCAGCAACCAGATGGCGGTTATGCCGAGATCCTGGAGATAGTCAAGCTTTTGTCTGAGTCCGCGGAAGTCGCCCATGCCGTTGCCGTTGCTGTCGCAGAAGGCCTTGACATGCAGCTCATAGATGATGGCATCCTTGTACCAGAGGCTATCGTTTTTCTTGATCATGTCAGTCACCTTTCTACATAAAATATTCAAAGTCACGCTCGGAGCGGACCTTGCGGCGAAGCCGGTAGATCTGGGCCGGGCTCTCGGCCGGATCAAGACGCACATAGTTGCGCCGCCCCTGCCAGAGGTAGCGCCCTTCCCCGATGAGGTCGTGGACCTGGTAGACCTCGCTTGGGCCGATGCCCAGCTCTTCGAGGGGGACCTCCACCCAGCCGTCGTGCATGTGATGCGGGTCGAGATTGATCACCACCAGAATGATGTTGTCGTGGTTCGGCGTGGTCTTACCGAAAAAGAGCAGCTGTTCGTTATCCACCGGATAAAAGTCGAGACCTTTGCTGGTGTGGAGTGCCGGATTTTCACGACGTATCCGGTTGACAAGTGCGATATATTCCCGCAGGCTTTCCGCCCGGTTCCAGTCCCGATGCCGGATCTGAAATTTTTCGGACTGGTGGTATTCTTCCGTGCCCGGTATCGCCTCGTTTTCGCAGAGTTCGTATCCGCTGTAGATGCCGTAGCTCGCTCCCAGGGTGGCGGCCAGCACCAGCCGGGAAAGAAAGGCCGGGCGGCCGCCGAACTGGAGAAACTCCGGCAGGATGTCCGGCGTATTGGCAAAAAAATTGGGCCGGAAGAACTCGCGCACCCCGGAGCGGGTGAGGGCAGTCACATATTCGGTCAGTTCGCGCTTGGTGTTGCGCCAGGTGAAGTAGGTGTAGGACTGGCTGAAACCGGCCTTGCCTAGGGCATGCATGATTTTCGGCCGGGTAAAGGCCTCGGCGAGAAAGACCGCATCCGGGAAGCTTTTTCGCACTTCGGCGATGACCCACTCCCAGAAGCAGAACGGCTTGGTATGGGGATTGTCCACCCGGAAGACGCGTACTCCCCTTGCGGCCCAGAAAATGATGACATCCTTGAGCTCGTGCCAGAGTGATTCCCAGGCCGGGCTCTCGAAGTTGAGGGGGTAGATGTCCTGGTATTTCTTGGGCGGATTTTCCGCGTATTTGATGCTGCCGTCCGGACGATGCCGAAACCATTCCGGATGTTCTCTGACGTAGGGATGGTCCGGCGAGCATTGAAAGGCGATGTCGAGAGCCACCTCAAGGCCGTGGCGGGAGGCTTCCGCTACGAAAAAATCGAAATCTTCCAAGGTACCGAGATCCGGATGGACCGCCTTGTGCCCCCCCTCCGGACCGCCGATGGCCCAAGGGCTGCCGGGGTCGTCCGGTCCGGCCGCCAGGGTGTTGTTCGGCCCTTTTCGGTGGGTGAGGCCGATGGGGTGGATGGGCGGCAGATAGACGACGTCAAAGCCCATCTCGGCGATGTAGGACAGATGCCTTGCGGCATCCCGGAAGGTGCCGCTCTGCTTGGGGCCGCTGCCCGTTGAACGTGGGAACATCTCGTACCAGGCGCCATACCTGGCCCGGATACGTTCCACAATAACCTGCAGGGCCTGGGGGTAATGGGAGCTCTGCGACCGGTCTGGATAACGGTTCATCAAGGCGGTGAGATCCGGCGACAGCCCGCGCTCCACGCGCTCACCCTGGACCGCCTGGGACTTGAGGAGAAACGCGATCTCCGTCAGCCAGCCGTGGTCGGGCACCACTGCCCGCCCGGCCGCCCCTTCGATCAGGGCGGCGCCCTCCAGGAGTTCACTTTCGACATCCTGCCCGGCCTGGTATTTTTTCCGGACTTCGTCCTGCCAGCTGGCAAAATGGTCCACCCAGGCCTCTATGGTGTATTCATAAGGCTCCAGGCGTTCCACGCTGAAGCGCCCCGCCCAGGCATCATTCACCCGCGGTTCCATGGGCACCTCCTGCCAGGCGGCCTCGGATACGGGACGATAGCGGAGCACGGCGGCCAAAAGATCATGACCGTCGGCAAAGATGTCGGCCGTTACCAGGACATCCTCACCCACACAGCGCTTGATCGGAAACCGGCCGGCATCAACTGTCGGCTGGACATTTTCTATCCATACCCGGCGGGCGATGTTCGGGTCGATTTTTCCGTGCTGAGCGGCATGATCCATTTTTCTTTCTCCTTTGAGCTGCTTAACGATTTGGTTCCCGCATCATAGCTTGCGAGCTCCTTTTCGCTCATCGCTCCCGGACAAAATGCGGGAACTCACAAGTCATGACGAGTAACAGAGGAAAATGAATTCTCATTGTTTAGCCCAGTTAGCGGGATGATATACTGACGATGCCGAAGGGGTTGAAAGGGGTGCCAGATTATTGCGCTTTGCGCAAAAGTCATTGCCTTTGCCCAGCGGCAAAGAAATAAACGCAGTTTTTGAACAAAAAATTGTTATTGCCGGCCATGACGAGTCTCCCTGGGGGAGAAAAAAGCCATCTTGCATCTGCTATGGCCTGAGCAGATATGTGAATTGGTTATATATATCCCACCTCTTGACCTAAGAGTAGTCTTATTTTATGTTATTTAGCCGTTGCATACAAGGTTGTTTCGGCTGGAGGATAAAATATGTGAGACGTAGGGCATGACTGCAGGCGGGGCGGCCTGATTTGGTTGGACAGGAATTCCAGCTATACACAGCGACATACTACCTTCGAGGCACCCGGCCGCGGGGCAGCCTTGTCGTGCTGCGAGCCCGCTAAATCCTTTCCTCGCCTTTTTCCAATGGGCTTAGGCTTTCCTGGGCGGCAAGCATGTCAGCAGCATAGACAATGGATAATGGTGTGGATTTCAAGGAAGGGTCACCAGGAGGGGAACAGTGAAAGGTGACAATTTCGCTTATCGCATGCGGCAGTCCCCACAGGTTGAGAATAAAGCCACCCACTGTTGCGTGATCAACGGCTAATACTCGTTTTTCCGCTTGATGGAGAGGGATACTCTCATTTTGGGCAAGATCGATCACCTTTTCATAATCAGCCCTGTTCGTGGCGGCGAGCGCAATGATCCCGAGATCATGGAGCAAACCGGCGGTATAGGAAGTATCGATATCGTCCTGCGAGAGCCCTTCACTCACAGCGATTTTTCTTGCTTTATTTGCTGTGATTAAAGAATGCTGCCAGATACCTTCGATATCCAAGGTTTTCGGAAAATCATTTTCCTCGAACGCATTGAAGAAACCGACAGCAAGGAAGATATCGCGCATGCCGTTGATACCGATAAGGGTGGCGGCATGAAGCGGATTCGTCACTTTTTTACTAAAGCCGAAAAAGGCGGAATTCACGAGCTGCAGCATTTTCGCTGTCATGCCGATATCTTTCTCGATAATCATCCCTAATTTGGCAACCGAGGCATCCGGGGATTGAATTTCCTTGCAGAACTCCTGGTAAAATTTGGGCAAGGACGGAATGACGCCTAACCTGTAAAGGTTCTGCCGAACCTTGGGATTCTCTAATTTTTCTCTCAGGAGAAACGAATTTCTTATGAGGGCAACGATCATGTCCCCCTCGCACGGTTTCGAGATGAGCCGGTGAGAGACGGATGCCGCTTCAATCAGCAGGGAGCTTTCGGTTGAGCCGGTGAGAGAAAATCTGATTGTATCAGGGGAAGTTTTTTTCACTTTTTGGAGTAAATCTATTCCGTTCAATCCATTCATCCGAAGATCGGAAATGATAAGATCAAAGGAATCGTCGGCTTCAATCAACTGGAAGGCGGATTTCCCATTATCGCTCAAAACGACTTTCCACTCGCGGTGCAGAGGACGAAAAGCGCGTTTGAAGCTTTGCAGAACATTTTGGTCATCGTCAACAAGAAGAATTTTTTTCATGACGGCCCTACGATAAATATTTAACGCGGATCTCTTCAAATTCCGGCTGGACTTTTTCAAATGCATCGAGCACCATGGGCGAAAAGTGCTTCCCTCTTTCACTGCGTATTATTCCCATAACCTTACCAACATCAAATGGTGGTTTGTAGGGGCGTGTTGAACGAAGGGCGTCATAAACATCGGCAACAGCCACTATTTGTCCTTCAAGGGGAATCTCGTCTCCCTCCAGTCCCTTCGGGTAACCCGAGCCATCCCATTTTTCGTGATGACTCATGGCAATATTTGCAGCTACCTGCTTCAACGGTTCGTTTGCCAGAGTCTGAATGAGCTCGTCCTGTTCACCCAAAAGATAGTGCATACCCTGCGGCGCTTCAGTGAGTATAGCCGCACCGATCCCAGTATGGGTTTGCATGATTATTCTTTCCTCAGGGGTCAGTTTCCCTGGCTTGAGAAGAATGGCATCCGATATCCCGATTTTTCCGACATCGTGCAGCGGGCTGGCCAAAAAAATTCTCTCAGCCGATTCAGAGTCAAGTCCTAACTGAATGGCAAGAGTAAGGCAGTAAACAGCGACACGGGTGATGTGATCGCCCGTGTCTTCGTCCCGGTATTCGGCGGCTTTTGCAAGTCGCCACATAAGGTCCTGCCGGGCAAGCTCAAGCTCTCGCGTCCTCTCTTTCACTTTGGCAGCCAGTTGCTCGTTGAATTCTGCCAGCTGATCTTGAAAATGCTTCAGCCGGAGGACGCTGTGGAGTCGTGCGACGAGGTCTTCACGCATGATCGGCTTGTTCAGGAGATCCGTAGCACCCAGGCTGAGGGCCTCTCGCTTGAGGGCGGCCTCGGCATTACCGGTAAGAATGATCACCGGCACATAACTTGTTTCCTGGGTCTGCTGCAGCATCCGGAGAAGATCAAAGCCGCTTTTTTTGGGCATGGTAATATCGCTGACGATGGCGTCATAATTCTTGTTCAACACCTTTTTATAGGCTTCATCGACACTTGTTGCAAAATCAAGATCCCATTTTGAATGATATGCATGGAGCATTCTTTCGATCGAGCTTAAAAAATGGGGTTCATCATCGACGAAGAGGATCTTTTGTTTTGGATTTTCAAGTGCCATATTCTTTAGGTCCTGGTTATAGTTTAGGAGCTGTGACGAAATAACCTTTTCATTAGAGCCTTTTGCAAAATGAACGTCGTAGCGAGATCGAGAGAAGATGTTATTTTATTACAACGGCTCAGGCAATAGCCTGATCAGCCGCCTCTGGAGGCAAAAAAGGTAATTGGATAATAAAGGTCGTTCCCTGTCCGGGAGAAGTCTCAAAGGTGATGGCCCCATGATGCTTCTCGACAATAACCGAATGCGCGATCGCGAGCCCCTGGCCAGTCCCTTTACCGACGTCCTTGGTGGTGAAGAAGTGGTCGAATACCCTCGATTGGATGGCGGGCGGAATGCCCTGACCGTTATCACCGATGCGAATTTCAACGTTATCCTCATTACGCAGTGTGCGGATGGTTATTTCCCCCTTATGCTCGGGATTCGTTTCGATTTTTTCCCCAATGGCGTGGGCCGCATTGACAATGATATTGAGAATTACCTGATTGATCTCACCGGGCAGGCAATTCACCGGGGGAAGATGCGGATCGAGTTGGGTGATCAGATCAGCAACATACTTCCATTCATTGCGGGAAAGCGTAATGGTGCTCATAATTCCTTGATTGAGATAGGTCGGTACCATTTCATCCAGACCAGGATGACAAAACAATTTCATCGCGCGGACAATATCGGCTACCCTTTGGTTGCCTTCAAGGGATTGTTTGAGAGCGGACGGGATTTCTTCACGCAGGTAGCCGATCTCGATCTGTTCATTGAAATTATCCAGATCAGATAAAAGGGCAGCAAGCGGCTCTCCGCCTTGAGAAACAGCATTTTTCAACTGTTCGTACCTCTTGAGAACCTCTTCGACGTTCTGAAACGATTCCAGGAGAAACCGTAAATTCTCCCCGATATAGTGGGTGGGGGTATTGATCTCGTGGGCAACACCTGCTGCAAGGGCTCCGATTGCCCCTATTTTTCGTGACTCTGCAAGGAGCGCATACAGGCGAATGTTTTCGGCTTTCATATGGTAATGTTCGATAGCCTGTTTGATATAGGCCTCAATCTCGTCTATGGCGCGGTCCTTGCCGATATATCGGTAGACGTCCCCGGTATTGATGGCGGATACTGCCGCGTCTATGTCCGCATAGGCAGTGATCAGTATCCGAACCGTGTCGGGAAAGGACTCTTTCACCCGGCCAAGCAGCTCGGAACCGGTCATATTCGGCATTCTCTGATCGGTGATGATGACGGCGATTTTTTCCCTGGCCATGATATCCAGAGCCTCTGCCCCGCTTGCAGCGGTGATGAGGTCAAAAGTCAGTCCCAGCGCGAAAAGCAGGTTCTCAAGGTTGTCCGTCTCGTCGTCAACCAGCAGAATCCGAAATTGTTTATAGTGGAGTGTATTCATTAGTCCCTGGTCTTTTCTGCGTCGAGTGGTCGCTATGGTACATAGTTCAATTTTCCGACTTGGTCTATTCTGCCAAAATTACGATATTTTTGTAACATTGTTGCCACCATAAACCCGTCATCGGCATTGAGGAGACAGAAAATAGCATGCTGATTTTATAAGGTTTGATTCCGGCTCCTGACTTCTGTATTCTGAATTCTCCGGAAACAATACGGAGTGCTTGTAGGAATTCATAGAACGAAAATCCTCATCTCCGGATGACTCAAACTCAAGGACAGGAGGGTGGCTTCTGCCGGACCGGCAGGTTGATAGTAAACTTCGTCCCCTCCCCCGGCCGGCTATCCACGCTCATGACCCCGTGATGCCCGCGGATAATATTGTAGCAGATACTGAGCCCCAAACCAGAATTTTTTCCTTCAGGTTTGGTCGAAAAGAAAGGGGTAAAAATCTTATCAAGATGCTCCGCGGCAATGCCCGGTCCGTTATCGCTGACCACGATGACAACCTCATTGTCAACACGGGAGGTACTGATGCGGACCACCCCTGGTCCGGTGATGGCCTGGTAAGCGTTGATGACAAGATTCATCAGCACCTGATTGATTTCTTCAAGTCTGCATTCCACTTGGGGAATCTCATGAAGATCCTTTTCGATGCTGACCTTATCCTGGACCATGGGCATGACTATCGTCAGGGTGTCTTCGATCCCCTTATTGAGATCGGCAAAACCCATTCCTTCCTTATTTTTCCGTGAGAAATCGAGCAACGCATTGACCACATAGAGCGAGCTTTCCAAAGCCTTTTCATTGGTGTTCAGGGCCTTGATCAGGCTGTCATGTGTTTCTTCAAGGGTTAACTTGCCTTCCTGCAGCATGAGCAACCGCTTGCTAATGCCGCTCAATCCGGCCCGCAGGCAATACATTTTGTTTTTCAATTCATGGGCAAGGCCGGCAGCCAGCAGGCCGACCGATTCCAGCCGGGCCGTGTGCACCAGCTGCACCTGGGTTTCCTGCAAGGTCTTCAGGGCCTTGCTGAGCTTTGACTGCAGTTCGCGCTGGGCGAGGAGCGATTCGATGATAACCTGAAGCTCCTTGGGATTAAAGGGCTTCGCAAGATACTGGTCAGCGCCGTGCCTATAGCCGTCTATTTTTTCCGAGAGCTTTGCCCTGGCGGTCAGGAGGACCAACGGAATATGCCTGGTCAGTTCGTCGCCCTTAACCCTCCGGCAGAGTTCATAACCGTCCATTTCCGGCATCATCACATCCGAGACGATCAGGTCGGGCAGCTCCTCCTTGAGTTTGTCCAGTGCCTCTTTGCCGTTATAGGCAATCCTGATATTGTAATGGAATTTCAGGCAGCTGCCGATATTGTCGGCAAGGTCGCGGTTGTCCTCCACCACCAGAATGGCCTTCTTGGCTGGACCCTTCTCGGCCGTCTCGGTCGCATGTCGTCCTTGATCCAGGTCGGATAACTGGACCGCCATAAAATTGATGGTGTCATAGTCCTCGCTGCTCATCTGCTGGCTATCATCACCGGAACGTCGATCAATACCGCGGCGGCGCTCATCTTTTCGCCGGTCGCCTCTACGCCTCTCCGGCTGCGGTCCTGTGTCCTGAGATGCTTCCTTCTTGTGTCCGTTAACCGCAATTTCTTCCTGGGAAAAATGCTCCTTGCCCTGCCGTAGCTTGATGACAAATTCCGATCCTTCTCCCTGCCAGCTGTTCACCTCGATATCACCGTGATGGAGATCAACGAATTCCTTGACCAGAAAAAGGCCAAGACCGCTTCCTTCATACTTGCGGGAGGTGGAGCTGTCTGCCTGCCGGAACCGCTCATAAATATGGGGGAGATCCTTGGCACTTATTCCCACTCCGGTATCCTTGACACTGCAGAGCACACCAGGAACCGGGTTACCCTGAATCAAGCTCATGCCTTTCATCGTAGCAACCGTGACCTCGCCTCCCTTTCGGGTGAACTTCAGGGCATTGCCGATGAGATTAAAAAAGATCTTCTCGATCTTTTCCTGATCAACCCATACTCTGGTGAGATTCGGATCGGGAGTGAAGCGGAGGGAAATACCCATGTTTTCGGCGCTGATCTTGAAGGCGGCGATAATGTCAGCCAAGATGGAGTTAAGATCACTTTCCTTGGCGCGGATGCTCATCTTGCCGGCTTCGAGCCGGGAAAGATCAAGGATCTCGTTGATCTGTTTCATGAGCCTGTGCGCATTGCGCAAAATGGCCTCTTTTTCTCTCCTGTTTTCTGGTTGTATTTGGTCCCCGAAATACTCCAATTCATTCTGGATCGGCAGAATAATATTGGTTAAGGGGGTCCGAAGTTCATGGCTGACGTTGGAAAAAAAATCGCTCTTCAGTCTGTCCAGTTCCTTCAACTCTTCATTGGCTTTTCGTAATTCCTCGGTTCGATTCTGCACCTTTTTCTCGAGACTGACGTTGAGCTCCTCGATTTCCTTGACCCGTTCTTCAAGATCGCTGTTGAGCTTGCTGATCTCATCATATTTCAGGCTGTTCTCAATCGCTACCGCCAACTGATGAGCCATGGTCGACAGAACTTTTTGTTCCTCCCTGGTGTACTCGCCGGCGCTTTCCTTCTCGGCAGCGACCATAAATCCCCGTAATTCAGTTTCGAATTTGATGGGGATGCAAAGATGAGCGCCAAGCGCCTCAAGCTCCTCACCCGGGTATTCCCTGTCATGATTATTGTTTTTTTTCTTAGTATATCTCTGGATAACTTCATCATGGTTTTGCAGATAATTTACCAGCGCGCTTCCCTTTTCTGCAGTCTTTTTCCACTTTCTCTCGCCATAAGAGGAGGCCAGGATAAATTCCCCCCGGTCCCCCAGCAAATACGCGCCGAAGCTGTTCGTATCAATTGCCCGGGCAATCGTCTGGGTGGATATGGCCAGCAACTCTTCAAGATTGTGGAGAGTGGCCATCTTCTTGGAAAGCTTATCCAACGCCTCCCGGTAGTCAAACACACCCTTGAACAGGATATTTTCGAGATTCCTCTCAGCTTGCACCTTGATGCGGGGAAAAACAAAACCGACCAAAAGAAACAAACAGGCCAGAGTCGGGTAATACAAGCCTTGCGGCAGATATTTTTCCGTCATGATGACTACAAAAAAACAGGGGGCGATCAACATGAGAAGAACCAGGGAATAGGCAACTGTCTTCTTAATGATGACGGTAAGGTCCATCAGTTGGTGCTTGAATATGGCGTAGGTGAGGATAACAACATAGAGGGTTATGCCAAAGTTGCCGGCTGGATAAATGATGTCGATGTGAAACATCGGCAAGAATGTCGTGGACCCTCCCAAGAATCCAAACATGAAACCAAAAATATTATACAATGTTTGGGTCCGCTTTGGCCCTTTTACGCGGAAGAGAAACCTGACAAGCTCTAAATAGCTCACCACGACAAGCAAAACATAGCATATGATTGCAATCGTATAGGGAAGATTTGCTTTAACAAAAAGAATCTGCGACACGAATCTGAATTCATTGATAATGAGATTTGTAAAGATGATACCAATCGCGAATACAATTGCCTGTCCATATGCAAGATAAAGGAGTTTTCGTCGCTCAATGTCACACCAAAGGCCCGTAAGATGGAAAAAAGAAGGCCCGATAAAAAATCCCCCTAAATTAGCTATTTCCCAAGCAAATTTGGCCTCTGGCTCACTAACGGCAATTCCTACAAGAAACAAACCAATTCCCCAAACAGCCACGGCAAGATTAAAAAGCGCCAATACTCGGTGAATGCCCATTCTGCCGAATAATACTGCGAGCGCCGATAAGAAAAGGCAGGAGATCCCAACGGATAAACCTGCCATGGCAAAGAGATTCAATTTTTTAGTCCCTCAAGCATATGCATGAAAATTGCCTTTGCAGCCTGCATCCCTGCACTTACAGCATCTGCAACACCTGGTCGTACCGAGATGGAAGCGCTTGACAGATATAAGCCTCGAATTGGCGTCCTTATTGGAGGTTTCCAAGTGTCGATCAGCGTGCCATAAATTGCGCCATCGCTTGTCCATGCATAACGTGCAAATGTTGCAGGGCTTGCATCCTGGCGGTAGACTATATGATTCCTCAGCCCAGGAATTGCTCTCTCGGCCAGACCGATAAGTTCATCGCCGTTTTCCTTCTTGCGGGCTGTATATGCGGTCTTGTCCCTTTGCCATGTTTTCCACATGGCAGCCTGTTCCTGAGAAACTAATCTGATAAGGGTCAGGGCGGCATGTCCGGCCGGGGCAAGCGTTGGGTCAATTATAGAAGGATTCATAATCCCAACATAGTTACCATTTTCTACCAGCATTGTTACAGGTTTAATATCGGGAATGAAATCTAAACCGAGTGTCACCATAAATGCTGAGTTTGAGGGCTTTAATCCTTTAACGATCTCAAAAAAATTGGCCGGCAGATATTGATGGCCTACAAGCTCAATAAATGTCCGTTTGATATCTGCATTGGAGACGACTACCGAAGAAAGCAGTTCTCTGCCATCAGATAATACCACGCCAGAGATACCACCGTTTTCTATTTTTATCCTTGAGACAGCTTTCCCCAGAATGATACTTCCCCCGTTCTTCTGGACTGAATTGGCCAGGATGTCGGAGAGAACTTGTGATCCGCCTCTGGGATAGTAGCCACCTTCAATATAGCTCCCAAAAACCGGTATCACCGTTACGCTCTGTACTTTGGTGACATCGTCGGTTACATAATACGCCAGAACGCTGAGAATATCTTTCAACCGCTTATCGCGTATGAATGCATCAACCATCTGCGGAAAAGGAATACCCAGCCAGCGTGACACGCGGGATCGATTGGACGTTTGATCATATACCTCGGAATAACATGCCAGAATTTCAGCAAAAAATAAGCCTATGCCCTCTTTCTCCTCAGGAAAGGTTGTACAGAGCAGTGCCTCATATTCGGCAACATTCTCAGGGACCTCTATGTTGAAATCCGGCAAAATATACTGATGGCTAACCCGCTCCCAGGCTATCTGGTTGTCAATCCCCAATTCTTTGAGCAACCTCCCAACGTTCCCTTGAGGACCCAGCCCAAATACTTCATGAACTCCTGCATCAAACTTATAACGCCATGGATGTCCGGTGACATTAACTTGACGTCCCCAAGACGTACAAAAGCCTCCGGGCTTATTGTGCTGTTCAACTACCACTACATTTACACCTTCTTTGGCGAGCAAGCTTGCAGCTGTCAACCCGCCAATCCCCGCCCCGACCACAATTGCATCATATTTGCCAATATTGCGGCTCTGAACAGCGGGATTTAGTGATTTATATTCTCTCACTTTACCGGGAATTACTGCTTCAAGGAGTGCTGGCGGGAGTTTGGCGGGCCGCCATGCTCCTTTGGCATGCGGAGCATACCAGACGGCTTCGTGTATCCCATATCCCAGCTTGAAACGTTCCCCTTCCGGAGATAAACGGTAATAATCAAAGTAAAACCGGATTGCCTTTTCATAGACCTCTTGCCGGTACATCCTGACCGCGATGCGGTCATACGGCATGGCTTCAGCCATGTGGTTGACTTTGCATTGTGTGCACCGGAATTCTCCTTTATCTCCAGTGCCATTAGAGTACGCTGGCAGTTTCTCCCTTAAAAAATTATCCCGCGTCCGACCTTGCCATTTATAATAATGAGAAAAATAAATATTCCCTACAAGATTCGCGTCCTCCTGGGATGTTTGAAATATCTCTTCCCGCAGGAGGGCGGTAAGTTGAGCAGGCCCTTTCGGTTCCTGATAAAGCTCCGCTCCGAGATCCCTTGCAAAATTTTGTTCAGCAGGAGTATGAATAGCACTTCCGGAAAAGGCCTGTGGCATTAATTTTATGAGATATTCTCTACAGAATCCAGGAAAAGGTTGTATTTCAACAATGCCATGCCCGCGAATAGCTACCCAGGACGTGCCCATTCTGCTGGAGGCAATTAATTGCCGATCTCCATCGGGTAATCTCTTACGCCACTCAAAGCAGAATTCCGGGGTTAATTTGTCTATATTAAATGCCGGATCGAGCCACAAACACCCTTCAATGACATCTCCGGCACTCGCCTCGCCAAAAATCCGGGTCTCGACATGATTTGTTACCATGCCCCATTTCCCGGTGGCAAACCAGGCAACTAATTCCTTGTAAATTGGTTGAATCATGTATTCCCGAAGGTTTCCGATCCAATCGAAGTATTTTGAATAATAAAGGGTACGACTCGGATTGGCGGCTTCTTTAAAAGTAACGGGAAAAGAGAACGTAAAAGCAGGCTGTTTGTGGGGGCCGTCCGTGATCTCAGCCCTATATGATGTTAAATCAAAATTAAGTTTTCTTGCATGGTGCTCAGCCGTGGGGCGTAATGGCGGCGATTGCTGTTTCTTTGCAGATTGGCTAACTACTGCCACCACTCTTCTTGGACCTTTTGTGAGCAGCACGGGAAACGTAAGAAGACTTCTATCAAAGTCAGCGCTCGTCATATGAAACATGACGCTTTCCTCTTCTCTTTTCTTTATGAAAACCTCCCCTTTTGGCGTTCCGGTTGCCTTATAGAAAGCCTCATTTGCCGCCCATATCCTGGTCCCTGCCTGATCAAGCGAATCACCAGAGGCCAGCAATTCTTCCAACAAAGGCTCGCGGTCTTTGCCGAGAAGTGCAACCCACTCCTCCGAAGTCCGTTTGGCGATGGCTTGCAGATCACACCCCTGCGGACCGGTTCCCGCAACACAGAGCACCGTGTCATGATCATGGGAGAGAGAGATGTCCCATCCTTTGTCCGGGGCATTCTCAAGGCAGGGCTTCCCGGAGGAAAGCCAGGAAACGGCAATCTCCTGCCCGGAATCTTTTTTTGAGTCGTTTTGCAACTGCCGGACTGCCCTCTGGAAGACAGGGAGTTCCAGCTCATGCCGTTCTTCTTTCGTTCGCCCCGGTAAGCCGGACACATTGACAAGCGCTATTTCCGGCAATGCGAGCTGCCACTGCTCTGCAAGTTTGTGCAACTGCCGGCGGATGATATCTTCATCCCGCGGCCCTGGCTCGGCAAGCTCCTCAGGAAGAGGGTATTCTGCGTGATATTCGAGGATCTTGAGGAGATATCCGTTGAGCCGTTCCACTATCCGTCCCTGGTCATCCACAACCGTCACCACGGCATGCACTTCCTTGTCTGTCCGATCCTCAATGCGGACGATTCCCGTCAAAGGGGCATCCGTATGACTGATACCTGAAAACCGCTCGATACTCTCAATGGCAAGCGGCAGACAGATGTGTTGCGAAACTGACAATTGCACCGCATGCAGCAGCGAATCCCTGAAATAGGGGTCGTCTAAAAGCCAAAACCGACCAGTTTCTCCATTCGAATTCATGCTTACATGATCTTGGGGGGCTGTTGGCCTGGATTTGAAAACACATTGTTTTGAGTCAAGGGAAGAGATCTCCGTAAGCCTCTGAAAGCGCGGCCCCTGGAAAAGCAGTTTCCCGTTGTACAGATCCTCTTTGGGGTCGATGTCGAGCGGTCGCTCCGGCAGCACAATTTCCTCAACCGGCGCCAGGCGCTCCTCGCCGAGGACAAAGGTGGCGGAAAAATGGGGCGTCGAAAAACCGGTCTGCTCGGCCCCGATAGCAACCAGCACCCTCCTGCCAAGCTCACCGGGTTGGCGTTCTAAAACCTCGGCCCGGATCTCGATCTCAATTCCTTTTTCAGGACTTACCGGAATAGGCCGCTCCAACCGGATATTTTCCATGCGAATGGAGTCAAAATTGCTATCTCCCGTAACATAGGCAACGGCCTGGGCCATGGCCTCCAGGCCGAAGACAGTAGGGAAAAGGAGTGAGCCGCGCCAATTGTGGTCCAGTACATAGGCGTCTTTCATCAGGTTCAGATGGGCGCGCACAACAACTTCAACATCCGGTGTATAGGAAAGAAGCCGTTCCAGAAAGCGGGAGGCCCGGGGCAGAGCATACGGAGCCGATTGAATGGTGTCGAGATTTGCCAGCCGTGCGGCAACGACCACCTGTTGCTCGCCGGGATCCTGGCTGGCGAGCTGCAGGAAGCGGCGGACTCCCTCCTGGGCGGGAATGGCGGCAATGCCTTTCTGAGCCAGATGGGCAACACTCCCCAGCCGGATACCCATGCCGATTTCATCCCAGATGCTGAAGGCCATGGACTGCACCGCGGTTACCGGGTGCTCCTCGGCAAAACGCCGCAAAAGCAGATCAAGTGCCTGGTTGGAAAAGCCGTACCAGCCGTTGCGCGCCATGCCGCTCACGCCGATAATGGAAGAGAAGCCGATGAAAAGCTTAGGCGGCTGGTCTGCTAAAACCTCGCAGAGGTTTACGGCTCCGAGCACCTTGGGAGAAATTTCGAGGAAGGCCTCAGCGGTGGACACCGTATCCAAGGTCCGCGGCTTATTCAAGGCGCCGCCGTGAATAACGCCGGTGATACCGCCCAGCTCCTCCTGGACCTGCCGTACCAGATTTTGCACCGCTTCCCGGTCCACAATATCACACTGATAATAGTTGGCGGCCAGGCCCGCTGCCTTATAGCGGGAAAGGGTTTGGGCAATCTCTTGGCCCCGGTCCGCACCGACCTCTGCATCAGGATGCGGCGAACTCCCCACCAGAGCCATCCGCACTCTCGTCTGCCGGGCAAATGCCAGGGCGCAGGCCGCGGTTATCCCCTTGGCGCCGCCCGTGACGAGAATGACATCATCAGCCGACCACGAGATGCCGCGGGGTGTATATTGCGCAGGCTCCTGGAGGGTAAATCTCGGCACGCGCCGGGTCAATTCACTATCATAGCCGCTGGCAACATAGTGGCCTTCGGTATCCATTTCAGCCGCTACCTTGTCCACAAGATGCGCGGCATCGACCAGGGGATCGAAATCAAGAACCCGCACCTGGAGATCCGGCTGTTCAAGGTGAAGGCTCGCCGCCAAGGCTGTTGAGCAAGATTGTTCAACCCCGCATGCCTTTGCTCCTTGTCCGAAAAATCCTCCCCCGAATTGGATAAAGACCACCTTTTTGATGTGTCCTTTGCCCTGCGCCCTGCAGGCAAGACTGGCAATAATTTGTAACCGCTCGACGGCAAGAAAAAGACTCTCTTTGGCAATAGCGTCTTTGCTGTCCATTTTCGGCTGGATGCCAATAAAGGTTGTATAATCTTGTTCGGCAAGTTGATTGTTCTGCAGCGCTTCTTCATATTCCAGGACATCTGACAGCGCCCCTTGCCCGGCGAAATGCTCACCCAGATTTTCCGCCAGGGCTCTTTCAGCGGCCCGACAGAGAATAAGGACCTTTTCTCCTTGCCGGTCTCGGGCGTGCTTTATGGTCTCGGGCAATGAGAGCGCTTCTTTAACATACGTTACTGCAAAATTGCGCACCCAGGCCGGCCAGGCTGCTTTGCCTGGAGCTTTTGGTTCCGCCGCGGCAGACTTCCCTTTTGCCATGATGAGCCCATCAAACGCTGCGGCAATCTCCGCCACTGTTTTGTTGGCATATTGGCTGACTTCCATATCTCCAGCTACATGGAGGAGCTGGGCGGCGCTGGCCAGAAGCTCGGCCGCTTTAATCGAATCGAGATTCAAGTCGTCAAGAAGCCGCATCTCATCTGACAAGCTCTCCCTGGGGAAACCTGTGCGTTTTTCAATCAGTTCAAAGAGTATCCCGGCTGTCGCCTCTTTCTTGAGTAAAGGTTGAGAATCCTTGCGCTGTGCAGCCGTCAACCGGCCCAAGGTGTCAACCACCTCCGATATCGGCGCGTTGGCGTATTGGGAGGCATCGAGATCCCCAGCCACGCCAAGCCGCAGGGCTGCTTCGGCAAGCAGCCCTGCCGACTTGATGGAATCGAGGTTCAGGTCATCAAGCAGGCGAAGCTCCAGAGAAAGCGCATTTCGTGGAAATCCGGTCTGTTTTTCGATAAGCTCCAGAAGCAGATCAGCAATGCTCGCGGCCTCAATGTCAGGAACTTTTTCGACCTTGGCTGTTGGCTCCGTCCTGTTGCTGGATTGCGGCCCCTGTACCTCGATGGAGGCGATTTTTGCAATAGCCCCTTGCGGCTGGAAGTCCAGGGGCAGATTCTCGATATCCGCCTTAATCATGGCGCTCAGAAAAGGACCACGGCGAACGAGATATGCCGACAGGACCTGGGGGTCAATGCTGGTGGCTGCGGAAAGGGTCGCCGGGAGGGTGTTGCTTACGGCAGGCACGGTTTTCAAGGTGGCGGGCCTGGAAAGATTAAATGGCTTTTCACACGGATTGACAATAAACGCGCGGGCTGAGGCCGGGACAAAAGGCCGAACGAGACGGTCCTCGTAAAGGGCCTGCCAATTGATCTCGCCTCCTTGGACAAATAAATGGGCAAGACAGAGCTGCAAATCGCGATCCCGTCCGGGCGTTGATTCGACCGGCAGGCAGAGCGGGCCCTGGTCGCCGGTTATTTGCCGGGCGAGGCCGCTCAGGACCTTGGCCGGCCCGACCTCAAAGAGAAGATCACACTCCCTGGCCATGGCATGGACGATGGAGACGAAATCGACCTGGGAGATGACCTGTTCGGCAAAGTGATCACGCAGTTGCACGCCCGCCTTCATTTCCGTACCGCCGATCCCGGAAAAGAGTTTCATGCGCGGATTGCCGAGCAGATTCGGCACCGGCGCCGCACCTCGCAAACGCTCAGCCGCCCCGTTGACAAACCTGGAGTGAAAGGCATTTGAGACCTTGAGCATCCGGGTATCGATCCCTTTTTCCCGGGCTATGGCGACTGCCTGCTCGACCGCCGCCTGCTCGCCTGAGATAACGAGCTGCTGCGGACTATTGATATTCGCGGCTACGGCGTAACCTTGCACCTGCCTGAGAATGACCGCTGCCGTATCAAAATCACAGGCAAGACTTGCCATGGCGCCCCTTTCTCCGCTCGTTGCCGTCATCGCCTGCCCCCGCATCGCCGCAAGCTTCAGTAAGGCTGCTTCGTCAAAGGCGCCGGCGGCGTGAAAGGCGGTCAGCTCGCCCAGGCTGTGGCCGCCCGCGGCCACAGGAACGATGCCGAGACGATCCAGTTTTTTACACCACAGAAGAGCGGACAGACAGATGGCGGGCTGGGCTATCCGGGTCTCCTGCAGTTCCGCTGCCCACGCCTCGATCCGGCTTTGATCAAGAGCCCTGTCAAGGGGTTTAAACATGTGGTCGAGCACCTCGATGCCGTTTTCCTCCTTGAGCCAGGTGGAGGCCTTGGCGGTAAGATCACGCGCCCACTCATGGCGTTCGACGAGCAGCCTTGCCATGTTCAGCTGCTGTGATCCCTGCCCGGGGAATAAAAAACCGACCCTTGTCTGGTTAAGCGTATGTCCGATAAGAACGTTCTGTTGCGGACTGATGCTCTTTTCGCCCGCAACCGGAGGTTTTTGCATGAGGCTGTTTTCGAGTTCCTGAAGCCCTTCTGCCAGGGACTCCGGCGAATCGGCTATCAGTGCGGCCCGAACCAAAGCTTGATCCTCTATCTCGCGGGAAAGCTGAGCGGCAAGATCGACCAGATCGCCTACGCTCATGCCGTAAGCGATCTGGCGAATTTCCTGAACCCGCTCCAGCAGCCCGGAAAGTGTGCGGGCGCCAAGAATGAATAGCTCCGTTTCCTGGGAAGAGGCCAGGAGTTTACGCTCTTCCATGGTTGGGGCAAGTCTGTCGGCAGGGGCATCGCCGGACTCCACGGTGAGATGGCAATTGATCCCGCCGAATCCCATCCCCGAAACACCGGCCCGCAGGATCTCACCAGGCAGGCGGATCTCGCCTTGGCTGATCGGGTAAACCATGCGGGCAGGGTTTTCAAAGATCCGGCTCGGTTCAGTACAATTGGCGATTGGCGGCAAGACGCGGCGGTTCACTGCCATTACTGCTTTGATGAACCCGCCGATGCCGGAGGCAGCCTTGGTGTGACCGATAATGGACTTCAGCGAGGTGACACCGCAAGGACGCAGCGAGTCATTCCCCCGATCACCTATAACCTCGGCTATTGCGGTCAGCTCCGCTCTGTCCCCTGCCGGCGTCCCGGTGCCGTGCCCTTCGACAAAATCAATGTCGCCGAATTTATAGCCCGCACCGGTGTAAGCCCGGCGTATGGCCAGGGCCTGGGTCTCGGCCTTCGGCGCGGTGAGTGCGCCTTTGCCGTCCGTCGATATGCCCCACCCCCGGAGAACGGCATAGATGTAATCGCCGTTGGCCCGGGCGTCTTCCAATCTCTTTAAGACAGCGAAACCCGCGCCCTCCCCCGGGATAAAGCCATTAGCCCGCCGGTCATACACGCGCATGTCGTCTCTGGTAAGCGCCTTGCTCTTGGCAAACCCGATCAATTCAAAGGTGTCGAGGCTGACATCCACCCCGCCGACGATCGCCAGATCCATATTACCGTTCGATAAGGCGGTGGCGGCGGTGGCAACCGCGATCAGGGAGGAGGAGCACGCCCCATCCACGGTGTAGCCGCCGCCGTTCAGATTGAGGAAATTACAGATCCTGCCGGCAATGGTATTGGACATACCGCCGGCAAGGGTATCCTCGGTTACCGGCGCGAATACGGATTTGTAATACGCCTCCATATTCGTGGCCAATGCAGCGATCATCTCCGGCGGCAGACCGGAGTCTGCGGCTGCGATTTGCAAAGTTTTCAGCACAAAAGGCCAACGCAGCCGCAACCCTTCCGCTCGGCTCTGCTCACCGGTAAGACTGTTTCCCAAGATGACGCCCGTACGGTCGGGCGGTACTTTCCCGTCGCTGAAACCCGCGTCTTCCACGGCCTGGAGCGCGGTCTCCAGAGCAAGCCAGTGGCTGATATCCGTGGAATCCACCACCGATTTGGGAATTCCTCTCTTTATCCAGTCAAAGATGAAGCCATCAATCACCGCTGCTTTCGTGCCGTATGTTTTATCTTCTGCCGCTGGATCAGGATCGTAATAATCAGCCAAAGGGAGGCGGACATCCGGCATGCGCCGGAACTGTCGACGGCGGGTGATAATATTTTCCCATAACCGTTGGAGATTTGGCGCTCCGGGGTAGTAACAGGCCAAGCCGATAACCGCGATGGGACCCCGGGTTATTTCTGTTCGCTCCTGGTAAGAGAGGGATTTATAAAACTTTTTGTAGGCGTCTGACGGACTCTTGAGGAGGAGTCCAATCCGCCGCACCAGAGGTGAATCAGGGATCTCGGCGGACCACAATTTTTTGCAGGGCAGATAGAGGGTTTCGGTCGAGTTGACCCGTATTTGCACCTCCGCATCGGTTATGCCCTCAAGGGAGGCTGAAACCCCGGGCGGTACCGGCAGGATAATATAAAACCCGATTTCGGAGAGATTGCCGATCAGGACAGGATATGTCTGCTCGGCGATACATAACTTTGCATCAAGATTGACATTAATTCTGCGGGATTCCCGTTTGTCACTCCGGCGAAATCCTTTCTGTCCAACTCCTTGTGCATCCATGTTTGTCATAACCGCAAATCCCCTTCAAAAATAGAGTATTGAAACCTTGTATTGAGGAGCCGTGACGAAATAATCTCTGTTTTCTTGACCATTTCGTTGCTGCTTTGTATGCCTTTTGATCATCCGGATGGCGGCATTATTTTGTTACCGCGGCTTACCATTTCTTATCCAATGTCGTTAACTTAAGGCCGGGAGACAGATTTAATTTTTCCTCCGGACCAAGGGGACAGAATTTTTTTTCGCTGTTTTTGGCGAAAATCATTCTGCCCCCGGCTTTGTGTTCATTGGCATCGAGGCTCATCCACTTAAGGAAAATTTATAAAAATTTTTTCCTTTCCCGAGGTGCTGTATAAAAAAATTTACCAGCGAACACCCCCGATACGCAGAGCCTCTCTCTGCTGCCTGGACCACATTGAGACTGAGTTGACCAACCTTCCGGCTGTGAACACTTTGGCGAATAATTATTTCCGTCAGTATTTGTCATGAAAAGTGGCAATCACATATTCGCAGCCTGGCAATTCGCAATCTTCCAGTCTGTCAATTATGCAATTGAGTGGGCGACACCTGGCACTGGGACGATGACTAAATATTAAGCCCAATAGATAAAATAGGCTTTTCAGCAATATGTGTGCCGGAATTGAAAAAAGGTAGCTGGATTTTGAGAGGGCGGGATCCCGCCATTCAAGAGGACAGTACGGTTCAAACGAGCAGATCTACATGGTCATAACAGACTTCTGTTCTATAAAAAAAACAGGCTGTTATGACCTTATTAATTATATCATAAGCTCAATCACCGCCATGGCTGTACTTTTATGGTACTGGAAAATTTTTTTACAATAGATTAGCAATAGATCAGAAACTGAAAAGATTCCCGATAGATCGGCAGATGTTTATATCGGGCAATGGGAAAAATTCCTGCTCAAAAAAATATGACGTACAGGGGCCGCGCCCCCTGTACGTCAAAAATCAAAATATTCTGAAAATCATTTGCTATTGCGCACCGGTAAAACCCGATCATCGAGGGAGCCAATCTGGCTGCCCCAGTAACCGTAGCCGTCGTCGAACGAGAAGTGGGCAGACTCAGAGCCTTGAGTCTCTATAGCCCAAGGACAGCATTTTGAGAGCTTGATCAACGGCGTTATATGGTTAGGGCCTGCTTCCTCCTTGTCATACAGCCCGGCCAGTTCATGCTGGGTTGGCATGCGCCAGTCGGTATGTCCGCCGCCAGAGTAATCCATGCAATATACCCTGGCGTCTGCCCAGTCAATGTCCCGGCCATTGTCCTTTGCCGCCCACATCAGGCCGGTCTGGGTATCGGTCACCGTACCGTCACCGTTATCCTTGAACCGTGCCAGGCGTTTCTCGTTCGCCTCCACCTGGCTGTACAATTTGAGGGCGGCATCATAGGATTTCCCTTCCTTACCGGCCTGGTCCAGATAGGTCTGCAGGTTTTTCTTGGCCTCGGTTGTCTGCTTGGTGGCAGCAAGGTAGCGGCCATTCTGGAAAAAATACTCCTCCGGCAACTTGACCTTGAGCGCCCTGATCTTCTCCAAGTCCTGACCCGCATCCTCATTGTTATTCCTGTCCAGCTTGGCCGCCGCCGACAGCAGTAATTTGTTCGCCTCCATCTCAGGCGGCAACGCCATGGCCGGCATGATAAAGCCGATAAGAACAAAAAAACCAACCGCCACGATAATTTTTTGCGACAATGTACTCCCTGGACAAACCCTCATTGCTCCCTCCTTTTATAAATCTGAATAGGATTAATGTATTCCGCGGGCCCTCTGATCATAAACATTCTGCAAATTGCTTATAAAAAGATGCTCTTATCAATTCGTTCATCTCACGACCCAGGGTTGTTCATTGCGGATTCACCCTGGCATGCGTAAGGTTTTATACCCATAACTGCATGACATTTCGAAACAAGATGCTTTGCAGGTTCGATTACAAATACTGTCTATGTGGCATTAATATTTTATTCCTATTTTGCAAATTTTCAATAACCATTAAGCGTATTATAGTATCTACAAAAAAAAGCCAAGCTACCATCTTAAATCAGGTAACCCGGCTCGCTTAACAGCTCCGTGGCTTTCCGTCCCCATCTTGCGGTAGGTTTGGCTTTTTCTATATGCTATCCTAACGAATTATTATGACGATATCAAATATTTATAAATATGTCAAATTGTCGCGTCTCCGGTGGATGGGAATTTCTGTTGATGCCAAAAAAGAAAAAGTGATTCGCTGACTCGTCATTGATCAATTCTTCCTGAGCCATTCGGCAGTGAGGTGGTAGGGTTTTAATGGACACTTTCTTAAGAGTGAATTTATTGTCCGCGACGAGGTGTTCAAAGAATTCGAGAAACTGTGGCTTCTGAAAAAAGCCGCTTAACAAAAGTGTCCATTTTTACTTGATCAGGTCACTTCCGATAGGCAAATTTAATGCTGACCTTGCCTCCGGCAATCATAATCCACAGGGTAGGTCAACTTGCTCCCCCCCCATCTCCGCAAGCGGGAACAACGAAGGAGGAGCGGGCCTTGCCCGCGACCTTTGGCATTGCCAAAACTCCGTTATCGCGGGCAAGGCCCGCTCCTACTGCAGGATGCATTACGCGCTGGGGAAAGGACTTTCATATAAATAAGGCAGGGCCATGAATGCCCCTGCCCTTGGTGTGTGCTAAGCTAACCGGTTACGAGTTACCTACACCCAGCCTGTGTTGACCAACTAGCTGCCAAGCCCAGATCAACTAAACCTCCGTCTGCGCCGAGGAAGTAAAGGTGGTCATCAGCGGAAGAATACCCTAAGTAAGTATTTGACCCTGGGTAGTACCTGAAATAGTAAGGATTACTCGGAGGTCGGTGCTTTTCGTGAAGCTCACAGCCATCGCGGTCGAGGCGCACAGCAGAATGATCATCAATGCAGCCACTGCTTTGAAGGTAGTCATGACGGGGTATCCTCCTCTGTTACTGCCGATCGATTAAGGATGCTTCCGGGATTTGCGTGGGTAGCAGTGAATGTGTTTTAAGTAATTTAAACCTTGGGGTGCGTAGCAAAGAGACTTTTAAAGCTATATCTTCTTAAACCTATTTTAAGATCAGTTAACCGAAGCTCAATCCGATGTCATTTTGCCACCAATCTCGCAGCAAGTTTGGCTTTTCAATTGTCCTGACAAATTTCTGCAACGAGATTTGATGCTCGTAAATATGGCAAATTGTCGCATCCATAGCGTTTGAAAATTGATAGTTACCTAAAAAATCGGTAGAGGAAACTTCATTTAGTATTTTCCAAAAATTCCACCAGTACATGTTTCCCGTCTTGATCTTAGGGACTCGGAAAATGCCAAAATACCATAACGCATCCCGTCTTCAGGCCATCTTTGGCCGTGCCTCAATCGCAAAATCCTCGCCGGAGCACTGCTACGCCTGCGGTTTTGCTCAATCGGCGCAACCAAATCTG
>JAHILF010000133.1 GCA_018897105.1 Pseudomonadota bacterium | reverse complement strand
GGCATATAAGCGCCTAAGCCTTTCATCCAAGGCCCATTCGAGATTTTGATAACGTTCCCTGATTGCCGATTCAATATCCATGCTGCCATATTAACACATTTATCAAAAAAATGGCCATGTTATTATTTTACAGCTCCTTAGTGGCACAAGCCCTGGAGGGGTGCCAGAAGGTTTACTGCACCCGCATCGGCGACCGCCCCCGCCAGGAACTTGAAAAACGGGGGATCATGCCGGTTATCTATGAGGGCTCTATCGCCGGTATCAGAGCGTCTGAAGACTGAAGATCAGACTGGTTACTCCACACGGTCATGCATAAAAGAGGAGGAGAGGCAGCGAGCCGAACCCACAAGGCCTCTCCCGACTCAGCCGGATTGTGGGGAGTCTTTTTTCTTCTTCAGCAATTCCAGGGTTTCCTCCATGCTCATCCAGTTTTCAATTGAAGAGGTAAAGCCCGGAACACCGGCAAATACATCAAACCGCTTCTGCAGAAATTTCTTTTGTTCAACGGTAATCTGCTGCTCATTGAATTTAAAGAAAGATATGTAGTTGAAGTTTCCCTTGTCATCGATGGGAAAAAAAGGGCCGGACCTTTTGACCGTTGCCGGCAGTTTGGGGAGCTGGCTGAATATTTTGATGGCTTCCTTCAAGCTGCTACGGGGGAAACTTGCCCTTGCGATCAGTATCATATGGTTGCCATGCTGTTATTTGAAAAATTCTGCTTGAGAGTTTGACCTACCGCTATCATGATTAACAGCGGCGTCATGTTGCGGTTGCCCGGGCAGACACCCAAAGCAGCATTATCGCCTCTGACCATTCCGGGGAAAATTACCCCGCAGCGAGACAAACGAATATATGTTGCCATGTCCCTGATATTTTATCGTATCAAAAAAGCCCTTTCCAGGTCTATGACAAAATGGAAAAACCTGACGCGACAAAGCCAGCCGTATCGGTGCCGTGCCATATGGGGACTGGCCGGCTCATCCGGTAAATGATGGGGGAAATCGGCAGACAACCGCTTTTCTCGTGCGGTCAACCAGATCGACTGCGACCTCAACAGGGGAACCTTGCCTTATTTCCGCCGCTTTGAGCAGCATCGGCAGGTTAACGCCGGAAATAATCACCCCATCATCAGAGGTAAAAAACTCACTGGCCACGGAAAACCCTGTGCCGCCAAACAGGTCGGTCAAAATGATGATGCCGCTTCCTTTATCAACCTGATTTTTCGCCTTCCTGATCTGTTCCTTGATCAGTTGCCGGCGTTCGGCAAAGGGGAATCGACAGTTGCTGTCTATGACATGCTGCAATTCGCCCATGAAAGGCACGTTGACAGCAACAAAGTTATCAAGCTTCCTGCCCAGAATGTATTCTGCCACCGCGAGCAGCGATCCCCCGATATCACCATGGGTGACAATGATAAAAGAAAGTACTTTTCCCATTTCCTGAGCAGGCATCTGGATGACAATATTTCCATTGGATAGGCGGGTGCAGCGACAACCTTGCCAGGCAACAGTTATCGCTAAAGTTCTCTTGACAAATTTGACAATATCATACAAATTTTGCCTCGACTACTTTTACTTTCAGAGTCGAAATGACCATAACTTCACGGTGACACTTCAGCGCCAGGGGTGGAGAGATGCCGGTAAAACGGGCAGAGTTATCGCCGGTGGGTTCCTCTTCTTCTCCCCCTTGCCGCCGAGTTTACATAACAAAGAGATCGGTTTGAGGTAAAACCATGCAGCACCGCCAACTGAACGAACCTGCCGAAATCCGTCGCCGCCTTTTCTTTATTCTCTATCTTGCATGCTGGATTGCCGCCATCCTTCTTTTTGTCATCGGTATTGCCAGGGGGCATCTTTTTTATATTGCCTACGCCCTGGTACTGGGTGGCGGCTGCCTGATGTTCAAAAAAATGGGCGAACACTCTCTGCAGTTCAAACGGCTGGCCCGCTCTTTTCCTTATGGGGATGCCCACGATCTTCCCGCTCCCCTGCGTACGCAAGTCGAAAACATCTTCAGGGCATTTCACGAAAACCAGGATTGGCAGCAGCGCCTTGAGCTGCGCAGAAAATTAACCAGCCTGGTGAAAGAAAAGCCGGAACTGATGGAAATCTACCCGAAGGAAATTTCAGCCATCAACCCGAAGCTTACCTCTTACATTCGCCCGGTATAGAATACATCCGTTTCCTGGCCCGATCTTTAGTAAATGTCCTCCAGATACGCAATAACCAAGCATACTTCCCACCGCCTCTTTTGCTGCCTCTAAATTAGGCTACCAAATTCCATAAAAATTGACTATTATAAAAGGTTGATTTTGGTTTCCCGTAAGCAGCCTCCCATTTATTCTTCGAATAAGCATTATGAACAGAGCCAATATACTTATCAGCATTGCCATTGCTGTTATCTGCATCAGTTTCTGGGCCTTTTTAAACCAGCCGGAAACCGAGCCCCTCTGGCCGGATCGCATCCAAGGGTTTTCTTTCTCACCCATGCGTGAAGGCCAGAGTGCTATCACTCACGTTCTACCCACTGAAGAGGAGATCGATAGCGATCTTGCCCTGCTGGCAGATAAGACCTATGCCGTTCGCTCCTACACCATGGAAGGAAGCCTGGCAAAGATCCCGGAACTGGCCCGCAAACATGGACTCAATGTGACCCTCGGAGCCTGGCTCGATAAGGATCAGGAGAAAAACGAGCGGGAGATAGAAAAGCTCATTGCCGTGGCCCGGGAAAATTACCGTAACGTGGTGCGGGTCATTGTCGGCAACGAGGCGGTCCTGCGGGGCGACCTCAGCGTCGATCAGCTCGCCGGCTACCTGGACAGGGTCCGTGATGCCCTGGATATGCCGGTGAGCACTGCCGAGCCCTGGCATGTGTGGTTCAACAACAAGGACCTGATCAATCACGTTGACTTCATTGCCGTCCACATGCTGCCCTATTGGGAAGGAGTGGATGCTGAGCGGGCGGTTGACTACGTCGTGGATCACATCAATCTCCTCAAAGCCTCCTTCCCGGATAAAGAGATTATCATCGGCGAGGTGGGCTGGCCCAGCAACGGTCGCACCCGTCATTCGGCAGTGGCCTCTCCAGCCAACGAGGCCACCTTCCTGCGCCGCTTTCTGGAGCGGGCAGCCAAGGAACAGTACACCTATTATGTTATGGAAGCCTTTGACCAGCCCTGGAAAAAGGTTTCAGAAGGCTCGGTCGGCGCCTACTGGGGGGTTTATGATGTGTATCGGCAGCCAAAGTTCGCCTTTTCCGAACCCATTGTGGAAATTCCGGAATGGCGTCTGCTGGCCGGCATATCCATCGGCATCGCCCTGATTACATTCGCCTTTCTGCTCATTGACAGCAAAACCCTGAGCAAGCGGGGAAGAGGTTTTCTTGCCACTATAGCCTTTGCTGCTGCCAGCGGGGCGGTATGGATTGTCTACAGTTATTCCCAGCAGTATCTCAGCCTGGCCACCATACTGGTCGGCATGCTGATGATTGTCGGCATGATCGGCGTCACCGTGGTGCTGCTGGCCGAGGCCCATGAATGGGCCGAAGCAACCTGGGCTGCAACCCGGCGCCGCGAGTTCAAACGGGTTGAACTCGCGGACGACCAGTTACCCATGGTTTCGGTCCACGTCCCGGCTTACAATGAACCGCCGGAGATGCTGAAAGAAACGCTGGACGCCCTGGCAAACCTGGACTATCCCCATTATGAAGTAGTTGTCGTTGACAACAACACCAAGGACCCTGCCGTCTGGCAACCGGTCGAGGCCCATTGCGCCAAGCTTGGCCCCAAGTTTCGTTTTTTCCACGTTGATCCGCTGTCCGGTTTCAAGGCAGGAGCCCTCAATTTTGCCCTGGCCCGCACCGCACCTGAGGCGGAAGTCGTGGCGGTCATCGACAGCGACTATATGGTTGCCCTAAACTGGCTGCGGGATCTCACTCCTCAGTTCGGCAATCCCAAAATCGCCATCGTCCAGGCCCCGCAGGACTACCGGGATGACAGCGAAAGCCTTTTCAAGGCCATGTGCTATGCCGAGTACAGGGGATTCTTTTATATCGGCATGGTGACCCGCAATGAGCGTAATGCCATCATTCAGCACGGCACCATGACCATGGTGCGCAGCTCCGTCCTGAAAGAAGTGGGAGGCTGGGCCGAGTGGTGCATCACCGAAGATGCCGAACTGGGCCTGAAAATCTTCGAAAAAGGGTATGAGGCCGCCTATATTGCCGACAGTTATGGGCGTGGGGTAATGCCCGACACCTTTATCGACTTCAAGAAGCAGCGCTCTCGCTGGGCTTACGGCGCGGTGCAGATCATGCGGCATCATGCCAGTGCCCTGTTTGGCGGCAAGACCAACCTCACCTTCGGCCAGCGCTACCATTTTATCGCCGGTTGGCTTCCCTGGGTGGCTGACAGCCTGAACCTGCTGTTCACCCTGGCCGCGATTTACTGGTCCCTGGCCATGATACATTTCCCCCGCCTGGTGGACCCGCCGCTGCTGCTGCTCTCCGCCATGCCGCTGACACTTTTCATCTTCAAACTGGCCAAGATGTTCTATCTCTACCGCAGCAGGGTGAACGCCACCATCGCCCAAACCTTTGCCGCGGCCCTGGCCGGCCTCTCCCTATCCCATACCATTTCCAAGGCCATCATGAGTGGTTTTTTCACCAATAACAAACCTTTCTTCCGCACTCCGAAAATGGCCAGTGCCCATGCCGTGCTCCGAGCCCTTATTTCAGCCCGGGAGGAATTTCTGGTCATGACCGCCCTCTGGTCTGCCGCCTACTGCGTCAAAGTAACACAGCTGATCGACTCCCCGGATCTGCTGGTATGGATTATCGTCCTGCTGGTGCAATCGATTCCCTATGTGTCGGCGGTGATCATTTCACTGATCAGCGGCTTTGCCCGGTTGCCGAAGAAAATCATCCAGGATATGACCACCACGCCTGATCTGACAAGCAAGCAGGAAGGTACTGCGCAGGCAAAATAAGCTGTTGCCGTTTGGAGTGAAGTTGACCAGAAAGGATCAAGCGATCAGCAAAGCAGGGAGTGATGAAATGCCTCATTTTCCCCTGCCTTACTGAAGAGGCATAACGCTCTTTGAAAAAATTCAAGAAAATCTACATCGAAATTACCAACCACTGCAATCTCTCCTGCAGTTTCTGTCATAAAAGCAACAGACCAAAGGCCGTTATGAGCCCGACGGTCTTTGCCGACGTTGTCCGGCAGATCAGAGACCATACTGATTATCTTGCCCTGCATGTCCTGGGCGAGCCTCTACTGCATCCCCAACTGGGTGAGCTGCTTGCCATCTGCCAACACCAGGGACTGCGGGTGAACCTGACCACCAACGGCACCTTGCTGACGCGACTGCAGCCTGTTCTGTTTACCAGCCCGGCACTGAGACAGATCAACATCTCTCTGCACAGTGTTATTGACCAGCAAATCAGCGCCGGCATAAATGTGCAGGACTACCTGGTCGACATTTTTTCATTTATGTGGGAGGCCATCGCCGCAACCCAGCTGTTTATCAGCCTGCGGCTCTGGAATATGACCAAGGAGGAAGACGGCACGAACAGCCGCCGCAATGAATACATCCTGAAACAGCTCGAAGCCTTTTTTGCCCTGCCCTTTCGCCTAGCCGACGAACTGACCCCGGGCCACGGCATCACCCTGGCTCCCCGGGTGTTTCTCAGTCAGAACCAGCGCTTTACCTGGCCCCATGCGGCAGAAACCGACCTTGGCAACCGGGGTTTCTGCCGGGGGCTGCGGGACCATGTGGCCATCTTGGTGGACGGCACCGTGGTGCCCTGCTGTCTCGATGCCGAGGCAGATATCAATCTGGGCAATATTTTGAGTCAGCCTCTTGGTGAAATTCTTGCCGTTAACCGCGCCAACATGATGCGCCAGGGCTTTTCCAACAGACTGATTGTGGAGCAACTCTGCCGCCGCTGCTCCTACCGTCAGTCGTTCTAGGTTTCCGCCCCGTCGGGATCAAGACGGAAACCTTTCTCAATTACCCGGACAATTTACAGAATAAACTCCCTAGAAAGCATACTGGGCAGAGATTACCCAACCATCACCGAAGGCTAAAGGCGGGAAAGGTCCAGACATATTTGAATTGCCAGTGTCAGCATAGGAGGCAACCAGGGTGAGATCGTTGATCATCCATGCAATATGGGCATCCCACATGGAATGGGTGCTGAAGTCGTTACCAACATCGGTTCCCTGGGTATATTCCCATCCGACAATGACATTGGCAATGGGAATTGTTTCAATGTTGCAGAAAAAGGCCTCATCACGGTCATCGCCAAAACCGAGCACACCACGGACATATCCCTTGGTGGAAAGCACGCCGGCATTCAGGATCACAGGAATCGGCAGATTGGTCAGGGTTTTGGTCGCCACCAGATAATAGTCCTCGCCACTATCGTCGTCCAGTCCACCTGCGCCGACCAGGTTATCAAAACTGGTGCTTTTAATGATGACACCCACGGAAATTGCCGGCAGATACGGCATATCGAAACTGTTCTCAGGCAGCAGATTCACTTTGGCAGAGAAATTGTCCTTATCAATTTCTCCGAGATTAAGAGTATCATCGTCAATATCCACTGACTCATGGCTGTAGCCAATTTCAATCCGGTTTAAAAAACTGATATTGATGCCTGCCGACTCCCAGTTGATGTCGCTGTCCGGCAGACTGATATGCCAGGCGCCAATGTTTGGTTTGCTGACCACCGTGCTGCCGAACATGCCGGTCTCATCCTTGCCGATAGGGTTGGCAACATAGGCAAGTGGATTCAGGGCGACACCGCCAACGCCCTCAACGTTTGTCAAGGGGGGACCGGCCAACGCCGAGGATACATCCCCTAATACGAACAGCCCGCCAACCAGCAAACCGGTTAAAAATTCTCTTCTCATTTCCTTTACCTCCTCAATTCAATTGATCTTTAATAAGCCCGCTTTCAGGCTTCAGTTCCACCCGAGTAAAGCAGGGTATGCAGTACACCCCAGGACGCAAGTCAGCAAAATGAGCAAACAGCCGCCAACTCGTCCTCACTGCTCCATAACAACTATCATATCCTATCACATTGTGGCACATATTTTGTCAAGTAAAATTTTCTTTGTTCATATCCTTATTCGAAAATTAATAAGAATATAATTACCAATTGTGCAAGAAAAAAATGAAAAAAATTGTAAGGCACCTCCCGCGGGCACAGACAAAACCTAAGCATATGTTCTGTTCATACGTGCGACAGCAACCTCCTCCCCCGGCAAATAGAGCACCCCTAAAACCTGCCGGATGTGTAAAATTTATCATAGACCAGGGTTAGCAGCAGGGCAAAAATGGCGGAAACCACCCCGATCATCACATTGAAAAAAGGGGGAGCGGTCAGAGCAAGCCGGATAAGCAGAGTAGCCAACGCATAGCCCGAGTTACGGAATACCGCGCGGAATCCTGGCTGGAAACATTGGGAGATCAACACCAGCAGGATGTCACAGAAAATGAGCACCGTATAAAAACGGTGGAAAAAGGCAAAGTCATAGACGCCGTTGACCTCTAACACCGCATTATAAGCTCCCATGCAAAGAAAAATGGCCAGCATGACCAGCGCCACTATTTTTTTGGAGGCAACGAAACTGTAGAGGTTGAGGCCGGACATATGTTTATCTTCCGTCTTCGTAAGCATTTTGGCATAGACCCCGAGCAGGGCGAAGATAATAATGGCTCCCCCTCCTCCGGAAAGTATGCGCCACAGCACATCAAGATGCCCGGCAATTTCAATGGGTTCGGGTAATACGGTGAGCTCCTTGAAAGAGCTTCGCAGAAAAATCAGCGCCAGTATTTCAAACTGTTTGCCCAGGGCTCTGGAGATGGAACAGGGCAGGGTGAAAATCAGACTGACAACCTCCATAATGAGCACCAGCGTAAAGGCCAGGTTGATCGCCATATAATGGGTCACGGGGATAGAGGCGGATAAGGGCAGAGGAAAAAATCTCCGGCGGTTGAGTTCAATGGTGCCCAGGGCAAGCAGGAAGATCAGCACCAGAATGCCTGCCACCACACGCTGGGTTGCGTTGTTCTCCCATAAATTGTGCAGGGGATCAAAAATGGCTGTTGCGCCGTTGAATATCCTGTCCATGATAAGTACCGTTATTTCTTGCCTTTAATGAAATTTAAGAATTTGCGTTGTGATTATACTGCGTATTGGCGTGCAGCTCCAGAAAAACCGCTTTTTTTTGTTAGACAGGCAAATGCTTTGCTCTGAATTTTCCCTCTATGCTATACTGCTCCCATGGTAACACGAATTCGCGGGCCTGCGGTTGACTTGCGACAGTTAATTAATAAAAGGAAGAGGGTACAATGAAACATCTAGTAAAAATCATGCTGGCATTCCTGCTGGCATTCCTTGCCCTGCCGGCATGGGCGGAAAATGAAAACAAGCAGAATGATGGGGATTATGTGCTGCAGAAGACAAAATTTGAAGTAACCTACGGCAACCCGGCTGCACCGGTTGTGTTGACCGAATACTCCTCGTTCACCTGCCCCCACTGCAAAAACTTCCATGCGCAAATCATTGATAAAATCATGGCGCCGTATATTGACACAGGGATGGTGTATTATGTCTTCCGCTATTTTCCCTTGAATAACCAGGCGCTGAAGGCATCAATGCTGGTGCAGTGTCTGCCGGATATTGAACCGAAACGCCTTTTCGTCACCGCCCTGTTCAAGAACCAGAGCGAATGGGCCTTTGTAAATACGGAACAGGAATTCATGAAAAAAATCGAGGCGGTTGCCAAAGCAAATAACATTGGCACCTCAGGTTTTGCCGACTGTACGGCAAACGAGAATCTGGCAGACCAGTTGCTCAAGGCACGCGCCCAGGCAAGCAGTAAGGCCCATATCCGTTCAACCCCCACGGTTTTTATCAATAAAGAGAAATATGTTGACAACAGACAGCTCGAACCCTTCATTGCCGCTCTTGACAAGGTATTGCTGGAGGACGGTTATGCAGTAAAAACGGGTATGGAGGAGGCCAGGGAGCAGAAATAGCCTGCCCAAATCTGCGGACAGCTCTATTCGATATTGAGAATCACGGCATAGGCATTAAAGAAGACCCACACCCTATCGTTTTCCCTGATGCCGAGACTCCTGTCACTTTCCCTGGAGACGATGGTGCAGAGTTCCGTGCCGTCGGCAATGCGGACCACGAACTCAGTGGTGATGGTGCCCCTGATAATGCGGGAAACCGTGCCCAGAAATCTATTTTCCGCACTGCACATCGGCTGCGCACTCTCCCTGGCGATAATCACCCAGGGGGCCTTGACCTCGGCCGTGATGAAAGAATCGGTCTTGAGCCCCAGCCGTTTAAGACTGTCATTGGTGATGATCGTCTGCAGGGTGTCGCCGCCCAAGGTGACCAGTTCCACGCTTGACTGAATATCACCCTTCTTAATCCGGGTTATCTTGCCGAAAAAGGTATTCCGGGCACTGGTTTTTCTCCGGCTTTCTTTATCGAGAAAATGCTGGATGACCGGTCGCATGTCCTTGTCCGAGAAATCCACATAAGCCGCAGTGAGATTGGCCGTTGAATGGCCGAGGAGTTTCTGCACTATTGGCAGCGGAACATTGCTGCGCAGGAGTTCTATGGCCCGGGAGCGTCTGATGGCGTTGGGGTTGGCGAGATCCGCCGGCAGACCGCATGCCTTGGCCTGCTCATAAAATTTGCGCCGCACGTGGGCTGGATCAACCTGAAAAAGGGTTCCGGGTGATCCCGGCGCGGCATCATCCATGAAGGCCTTTAACTCCTTGCAGACCTGGGCCGGAATCTGCACCTCCCGCCCGCCACCGCTCTCCCCGTTTTCTGTTCCGCCGAGCCGGATGCGATCATTTTCCCAGTCCAAATCCCTTTGTTCGTTCAAGGTCAGAATCTCATTCAACCGGCCGCCCGAGTAGCGGATCAGCAGAAAAATAAGCAGAATCCGCCTTCTTGAAGCCCGGACATCGCTCCGCGCCGAGTCATCCACCCACTGCCGGAAGGCGTTTTCCAGCTCTGTCAGCTGCGCCGTGTCCAGGCACTTTACCTCTTTGGGCACGGAAAATATGCCCGCCGGGTTGAAGCGGCCCCGCGAGGAGTCCGCCTCAAATTGTTTCAGTAGATCCGCAACCGGATCATTTCTGTCTTTCATGTTCTGTCCCGCTTTGTTTACAAACCAGTGAACCGGTCATTCCATTCCCTGAATTTTACACGGCCGGCTTGATAACTGCAATCTCCAATCAGGCACAACAAAAAAAGAGCTGGCCAAAGAAAAATTATTGACAGAGCCCTGCGGAACAATGTAGGGTTACTGACACGAATATTATAATAATGGTGTCTGTTGTCCTGGCCGTCTCACCCCCACGCCTCAGGAGGTACCGTATGTATTTTCCAGTCGCCGGCATCGAAGTCTCACCCTGGCTGCCCCCCCTTGTCGCCTTCAGCATCTCCTTTTTCACCTCCATGGGCGGGGTATCCGGAGCCTTTCTCCTGCTACCCTTTCAGGTGAGCGTCCTCGGCTTCACCAGCCCGTCGGTCTCCGCCACCAACCAGGTTTTCAATATCGTGGCCATCCCCAGCGGCGTTTACCGCTATATCAGGGAGGGCCGCATGGTCTGGCCCCTCACCTGGGTGGTCATCATCGGCACTTTGCCGGGGGTGCTGATCGGTGCGGTGCTGCGCATCTCCTATCTGCCCAACCCGAAAAATTTCAAACTGTTTGCCGGTCTGGTGCTGCTCTATATCGGCAGCAGGCTGCTGCGAGATCTCCTGAAAAAAAAGCAGGGCCAAGGCGGCAAGGCCTCGGCCGAAGAGCAGTTCCAGAAGGTGGTGAGGGAGTACCAGCAGCGCAATATCGCCCGCTCGGAATCAGGCAAAGAAGAGCTGCCCCGAGTGGCGGTCAAGAAATTTTCCATGACCCGTATTGTCTACGAATTCTATGGCCAGACCTTTGATATCAACACCATGGGCATCATGGCCCTGAGTTTCATCGTCGGTATTATCGGCGGGGTTTACGGCATCGGCGGCGGGGCCATCATCGCCCCGTTTTTCGTCAGCTTCTTCGGACTGCCGGTTTATACCGTGGCCGGTGCCGCCCTGATGGGCACCTTTGTCACATCGGTGGCCGGGGTGGCGTTTTATCAGATGATCGCCCCTTTTCATCCCGGCATGGCCATTGCTCCTGACTGGCTCCTGGGCTTTCTCTTCGGGACAGGCGGGTTTGCCGGCATGTACTGCGGGGCAAGACTGCAGAAATTCGTGCCGGCGAAAGTGATCAAGTGGATACTGACCTTCTGCATCCTGGTGCCAGCCCTGCGCTACATCTGGGGCTTTTTCAGCTGAAAAATAGGGAGTAAAAGTGAGGAGTGAAAAGGCAAAAGAAAACATCTTCTCACTCCTTACTTTTCACTTCCTAAAACTCCACGGCCACCTGCATGGTAGCTGAATCGGCGTCATTGCCCGTGCCGCCGTCTGCCTTATCGTAGTCCTCATCATGCAGGTATTCCAGAGAGACACTGGTATTTTTGAGGACAAACATTCTGATCGCAGCCCCATAACGGTCCTCGGGCAGGCCTAAAGCCAGGGCCTCGTCTGTTCCCTGCCAGGCCAGCGAAAAAATCGTCTGCCGGTTAAGCCACTCAAAGGTCAGGCCCGCTTCAAGACTCCAGGCCTCGGGCTCAGCGCCTGACCCGGCAAAGGCCATCTCATCAATCTGAAACTCATCGAGCGCCCTGACATATTCGGCCACAACATCAAAAGGCCCGTACTGCATAAGAATATGGGCGGCCAGACCCTCCACATAATCAGCAATCTCGCTGGCGCCGGTATTCTCCTCCAGATATTCACCCATATCATCGGTATCGCCGATGTTGTTCAGCCAGTCAAGTCCCACATCCACGGAGAATCCTTCACGTTCATGGGCAAAACCCAGGCTGGCGCCCCAGGCGTCAATCTTATCATTCTCGCCCCTTTCACTGAGAACACCGTTAAAGCCGTATAGCGACCCGTAAAAACCGGAACTCTGAAATCCGGCCAGCACGGCTGAATCACGGATCTCGCCAAGCTCCAGGGGCAGGGTGTCAGAGATCATATTGGTGACATAGGACCCAAAGGGCAGATACATCTTGCCCACCGTCAGATAGGCCGGGAAGACGTCAAGTTTACCGAAGGTGATTGTCCCCTCGTCGACGATCAGATGATTATCCTCCTCATCCTCCTCGTAGAGCAGGAGCAAATGGGCCTGGGACCAGTCGGAAATCCGGGCGTCCAACCCCACTTCCACGGTGGCCAGAGAAATATCGCTGGTGTGGTCGCCGTTAAAATCCTCAGCACTGATAGCCTCAACTTCAACCAGGCCGGTCAGATCAACATGGTCATTGATGCTCTGCAGCAGTGATTGGTCGGCGGCCGCGGTCTGCTGGCTGCCCTCCAGGGTGGTTTCAATCTGCTGCAGGCGCTGCTCGACACTACCTTTCTCCTGGCGGATATCCGCCTTTTCCGCTAAGCCCTGAAACTGGGTCGGTTGCCCCCGGCCGACCAGCATTGTCTCCAGCGCAGTCACTCGCTCAAGCAGCATCTGATTCTGCCGGGTCAGCTCCTCCACCTTTTTTTCCAGTGTGGCACTGTCGGCTGCCCAGCCGGTGGACACACTGGCCAATAAGCCCATTGCCGCGATACTGATAATTTTTTTCATCTCCCCCCTCTCTTATAAATATTGTTCTTTTTGCATCATTGCTTGATAGTATCCGGTTCCCCCGTGATCACCTATGCTCAGAAAAAATCATCTCACTTGCCCCGGCCGCAAACCGGGCAGCCCTGCATGGAAAGCGGCTTTTCCAACCGGCACTCGGCCAGCAGGGCCTCATCGCCGAATATCTCCAGAGTCGGTCCGTCGGCCTTGACAGTGCCCCGGTGCAGGACAATGGTCCGCTCACAGAGCTCGAGCACCATGTCCAGGTCATGGCTGGTAAAAATCCTGGTGTGCCGGAAATCCCGGAGCAGCCCGAGCAGCTGCCGGCGGGCATAAGGGTCGAGGCCGCTAGTCGGCTCATCCATGACCAGGATGTCCGGTGACATGGAGAGCACCGTGGCAATGGCCACCCTTTTCTTCTCCCCGCCGGAGAGATGATAGGGGGGCTTTTCCTGCAGATGGGCCGCGCCCACCTGTTCGAGCACGTCCTTGACCCGCTGCTTTACCTCGTCCACGGGCAGCCCCAGATTGAACGGGCCGAAAGCCACATCATCAAAAACCGTGGGCATGAAGAGCTGATCGTCCGCATCCTGGAAAACCATGCCCACCGTGCGCCGGATTTCCGGCAGGGTCTTCTTGGTGAGCGGGAAATCACCGATGCGGATCTCCCCGGCAGTGGGGGTCAGATAACCGTTGAGATGCAGAAGCAGGGTTGATTTGCCGGCCCCGTTGGCGCCGATGATCGCCACCGATTCGCCGTGATGGATGGTAAAGTTCACATCCTGCAGGGCAACGGTGCCATCTGCATAGATATGCTGCAGATGTTTGACCTCGACAATATGATGACTCATGACAGAAGCCCCATGACAAGCCTGCCCAGCCATTGCGCGGCGTTTTCCATCCTGAGCGTGACAAACAGAGTCGACCAGCCGACCAGGTAGAACAGCTCGCCCCAGCCGAAACCAGATACCTGGCGTGAGTGGAATTCACCGGTAAAGCCCCGGGCCAGCATGGCCATGTGGATGCGCTCGGCCCGCAGCCAGGTGCGGATGAGCAGATGGCCGATGAGCGACCCGAAACTGGCCAGTCCCAGCCCTTTCCTGCCGCAGGAGCGCAGTTCCCGGGCCCGGGAGGCCCGGGCCCCTTCCTCGGTGAGCACGAAGATATAACGGTAGAGAAACAACAGCTGCACGGTGAAGGTCCTGGGCGTGCCCAGCCTTTCCAGAGCCTGGCAGACGGAGAGAAAGCCGGTCACCGCCACCAGGATAAAGGCGGCGCCCACGGTGAGAACGGTGCGGATGATGATGGAGGCGCAGGAGATCCAGCCGCCGGTGACGGCAAAGGGGCCGAGATGAAAAAACAGCTCCCGGTCAAACAGCGGATTCAGCATGCCCACCACAAAGGCAAAGGGGACCACCATGCTGATCTTTCTGACGATATAGCCGGCCGGCAGATTGCCAAGGGAGGCGATCACCACGGGATAAATGAAAAAGGGAAAAAGTGCGGTGAACTCATAGCGATTGAAAGAGACCACGGTGACGATGAAGACAAGGGTGGTCAGCACCTTGGCCCGGGCATCAAGGCGATGAATGGCCGAATCTCCTGTTGCAAGCAGATCCAGCCTTTTGAGATCGAGTACTGCTCCATCAATGGATCGCATGCGAAGTAAGAAGTGAAAAGTGAGGAGTTAGAAGAAGTGAGGAGTTAGAAGAAGTGAGGAGTTAGAAGTGAAAAGTGAGAAGGGAGAAGCAAAAAGATGTTGCCTTTTGCCTTTCCCCTTCTCACTCCTTACTTTTCACTTTTCACTTACAAGCCGTCGCTTCAGGACAAAACCAATGAAAAAGGCAAGGGTGAGGCAAATCAGGGCACCGACGCCGCCGGCCACACTGGTGCCGAGCCTGGCGGCCTCATCGCCTTTTGCCTCACCGGCATAGGCTACCCCTTCCTCAGCCGGTGCTGCATTTTCCTTAAAAGAATAGTCGGGCAAAAAGGCAATTTTTTCCTGCAGGGCTGCCAGCATGCCGTGCACACCATCCTCCGCGCCCGTCACCTCTCCGGAGCCGGTCACTTTGGCAATGGCCCATTCCAGGCCGTCCGGGTTTTCCGAGGCAAACCAGGAGACAATGCCGCCGGTCAAAAGAGTTGCCGCCAGAAAGGAGAGAAAAACGTTGCGCAGCGGCAGGCTGCCGAGGGATACGGATTCTGTTGCCCCCCGGATGATCTCGGGCCGGGCAACAGAGACAAAGGAAACAACAGCCGCGGTCACCAGGCCTTCGACAACCCCTATGGCCAGGTGAATCGGCTGCATGAGCACGACAAAGGTGGAAAAGGGCAGGGAGGAAATGCCCGAGGCCACGGTTTCCAGCACCACGGAAAATGCCCCCAGCTGCAGGCCAACAACCGCGGCAATAATGGCGGCGGCGGTCAATCGCGCCTTGCTCGGCTCGTTGCCGGCAATCCTGCGGTAGATAAAGGGATAGGCGATAAAGGCCGGAAAGAAGCCCAGGTTGAAGATATTGCAGCCCAGGGCCAGGATGCCGCCGTCGGCAAAGAACAGCGACTGCACCACCAGGACCGAGGCAATGGTGAGAAAGGCGGCATAGGGGCCGAGCAGTATGGTCAGCAGCAGCCCACCGCCGAGATGCCCGCTGGAACCGGTGGCCGGGATGGTGAAATTGATCATCTGGGCGGCAAAGATGAAGGCGCCGAGAACACCCATGAGCGGGACCTTGCGGTCATCAAGCTCTTTTTTCACCTTCATGGAACTGTAGGCGATGGTCCCTGCGGCAACTCCCCACATGGTGCCGCCGACAGCCGGCGATAAAAGCGCATCTGCCATATGCATGGCTCTCTCCTCCTGAACCCGTGAAATACGGCGAACAATAGCTTCGTGTTATAAATTTTAACAAACGTAACACTTATTAGATACGATAATATGATTCGTGTGTCAATATCTTTTCTGTCGGCAGCGCGGCAATACCCCAAACAGTGAAATGCACCTTCCGGCCCTTAACCACAGGGATTTCGTTTATTTTTTACAGGGAATCAGGTACTATTGGCCGCAAGCACAGCATGAAAAATTGCACGGAGAGGAGTACCATGGGAAAAACAGTCAGATTCGGGATTTCGCTTGATGAGAAACTGCTGGTCGACTTTGATCAGCTCATTGAACAGAAAAGATACACCAACCGCTCAGAGGCGATCCGCGATCTCATCCGGGCATCATTGGTGGAGAACAAGAGTGAATCCACGGAAGAGGCCATCGGCACCGTCACCCTCATCTACAATCACCACGTGCGGGATCTTTCCGACAAGCTGACGGAGCAGCAGCACTCCCATCACGATCACATCATCTCCTCCCTGCATGTCCACCTGGACGCCCATAACTGCCTGGAGGTGCTCATTGTCCGGGGAGCAGCCCATGAAGTCAAGCAGATTGCCGACGAGCTGATCGGCGTCAAAGGGGTCAAACACGGCAAACTGGTCATGACCACCACCGGCCATGACCTGGCCTGAGTGGCGGGATTGGCTGGAGGGGAACACGGCGCGCAGGGGCCTTTCATGCCCGCCCGATTGCACTGGTTAAGGCAAACTCCCTTCAAATTTGGCCCTATAGTCCGGGGTGCCATCCGCAGCAAGACGGTAAATAACGCCATTCTTTGTTGCCGCATACAGAGCGTTGCCGGTTAAATCATTAGCACCAACCGTCATTGACACAATCTCCGGGAAGCTGACATTGGCCTGGGCCGCAAAAGTCTCGTCTTCTATGAAGAATTCCCCTAAATGAGATGATTTTTCTTTTGCGTAGTACTTTCGTATCTTGCCATTCTTAAAAGCAATGTAGATGGCATCATCCGTGCCGGAGGAAGCAATTGCCGCAATCTCCTGTTCCGGCGGGAAAAGCAGGATCGGCTCAAAGTAATACTCATGCTCATCTTTGCGGCACAGAAGGATGCGCCAGTCGTCTGCTGATTTTGTTAAGAGAATTATATAGGGCGTACTATGCAGGCGGATGGAGGAAATCGCCTCCAGGGTTGGCAGGGCACTGGTCACGTTGCTGAAAATGGAAATCTCCCCTCGGCTGATGGCCTTTGTGGTATACCCATTCTCTCCTGGCTCATTTCCCCCTGATTTCAGCTCATATATGCAAAAGCATATCCCGTCGCCTTCAATGGTGTAAAACCGGTTAGAATCACCGGTGATGCCAGATATGCCGCCTTGAACAGGCGTGATGCGGACAACCTTGTTATCTGCCCCTGTTTTTTGCTTGTTTCTGTCCGGCGGGATGAAGATGCTCTCTTTGCCGGCAAAGATGGGTGGGGCTTTCGGGCTGCCGGACATGGAGTCCCAATTATTCATAGCAAACTGGGGATCCGGCGCGTTTTTCCCGGTGCAGTCGATGGCTGACCACTGTTGATTATTTTCATCATAGGCCCAAAGAAAGCTTCCGCCCATTCCCAGGTCTTCTTCGTAATACCCATTCTGCCAAAACACTTTCGTGAATTTCCGGGCTGGGTCCTGCAGGAAAACCCCGGTGGCAGACAGTTTCGTGAGCCAGGGAGATTTGACGGCATGCAGCCAACCCTTATAACCCGCTGAGGTTATGGAATTCTGACCCGGGACATTAAGGGCAAATTCGGGCAATTTCCGGTAATGCAGATAATGGGTCATTTTCCTCAGTGTTATTGTCTGGTCGCTGACCGCCTGGTTTTTTGTCGGGAAATAACCAGGGGCCAGAATATACAGATGACTGAGCCTCAACTTGCCGTAATCGCCTTTATTAAAGACTTTTGTATCGGGGACCAGAAATTCTCCATTGGTGTCGGTGGTTGCCTCCTGGGCGTCAACATCAACATAACCGGAGACGGTATTGCCCCCATAGACAGCCAGGGCCACCGCGCCCTTGACCGGCTTACTGGTCTCCATATCTTTGACTTTCCCCTCGACTGCCGGCATCCGGTAATGCGGTTCGCCAAGGGAGGCGCAACCGGCCAACAGGGCGCCAATCAGGAGAAGAGTCATTGTCCAGCAAAGAGATTTAATAGAAAATTTCATCATAATGGTGTTCTCGCAGTGAACGTCCGTTTCAAAAGTTTGTTGATCATTTTCTTCGGGTTTTTGCCGCATCGTAACCCGATGGAATCAGGATAAGATATAGCTCACTCGTTGTAGTTGAAAAATAGATGTATGGAGGACCATCTCTTTAATCAGCTAGATTTGATTGTTATAATTCGTTCTTTAATGATCTCATTGGTTGCTATGGTTTCAACTAATGAATCGGCAGAACCAAATAATGAAAACGAATTGATATTCATCCGATTGAGCATCCTAAGCACCTTGGCACGTTCAGTCACAGGAATATTGAACTTCCATAGTCTGTCTTGCCCCTCATCGCCTTTTGTGAAAACCTGCTCGTGGTTAGCATAAATTGGTTTGTAGTCATCGTCTAACTCGACGCAGATAGTGTAATGACTTTGCTGGAGAACATGGCGCCTATGCACTTTTACGTAGGGGCCAAAAACGTAAATTTCAGGCTGATCACTCGATCTTATTTTCGCGACACTAGCATGCTCTAAGAAACTGTAAAGCGCTACCGTTCCAATGTCCTTCGAGCAACAGTTAAAAGCAAAAAAAATAGCAATATATGGCGAGGCACTCCAATCAAGCAAGGGCGATGGAAATCCGTGGTGGCGGAGATAAGCTAGATAGTCATATGCAGGCAAGGGTGAAAAACTCAGAGTGTCTTTATGCTCCACCCATTTGTCATATTGTTGAGGTGTAAGAATGTCGCCCCAAGTTGCATCTGTGAATGTTTCGATTTTGGTTTTTGCAGAGTAAGCGAATCTATAGTATCGGCCTAAACTCACAGGGGTCTTAAGTTTCCTCTCCATTGTCGTTTTTAGTTCCCATTCAGAGTCAGACTGTCCTCTATACAGAAGTTTCTCAGCACGATCACCACATGACTTCTCAAGAGCTTCCAATTCTTCTATCAAATTTTCCCAAGACTCAATATTCTTAACGGTTATCATAAGCCTGAATCCGTGAAATTCTTGCAGTAAAAATCGTCTGCAGAATAAAATAACATGTTGAAATTTAACAAAAAATATTGCAATATTCACCTGTCGAAAAAAATCACTCTGCAGGTGAAAAAATGAAACGATTTATTATTGAGCGCTCAGCGGACGAATTTTACACCTCTCATTCCGGCCTGGCCTTGATCGGGCTCGGTATCAATCGCTTTACCAGCTTGAACGCCAAGCTGAAAAAGGCCCTACCTGACACCAAGGACATTGCCAACACAGATGTCATTCGCAGTTATCTCGGGCTCCTTTCGCTTGGCAAAAGCGATTTCGAAGCCGTTTCCGATATGAAAGAGGACAAGTATTTCCAGCAATCCCTTGGCATAAAAGCAGTCCCCTCTCCCGAGACCTTGCGCCAGCGCCTTGACGAAACCGCAACAGTTTTCCAGCCGCTTGTCTCCTCGACCTACACCGAGTTCATTAGCAACGCCAAAGGCAAAGTGACCCCGCTGGCCATGGGGCATGTTGCCGTCGATATGGACGTCTTTTGCAAGGATAACTCCGGCACCAAAAAAGAAGGCTGCAACCATACCTATCATGGCTATGATGGCTATGCCCCGGTAGCCGCATACATGGGAGAGGAAGGCTGGTGCATTAATCTTGAGTTCCGGGAGGGAAGCCAGCACAGCCAAAACAACTTTATCCCCTTTTTGCAGGAAACCATCTCTCGCGCCAGGTCTTTAACCAAGAAGCCCTTACTGTTCAGGCTTGACTCTGCCCACGATGCTGTCGAAACCCGTGCTACACTTTATAATCCCAAAAAAGTCGATTACATCCTGAAATGGAATCCCCGCAAACAGGACCTTCCCGCCTGGCTGGCCCGTGGTCTGCAAGAAGGAGAAGTAAGCAAACCACGACACGGAAAGCGGGTTGCGGTGCTCAGTTTCAACCAGCTTCAGG
>JAHILF010000132.1 GCA_018897105.1 Pseudomonadota bacterium | reverse complement strand
TGTCCAGAATCCCTCCAATTTGTTGAATTGGCGGGCCTAACTGCCGCCTATGGGTGTGTAGCGGAAAAAAAGGTTAAGCGTTTGCTTAAATTTCATGTGCTGGAAGACGCTTGGAAGGGTTTTCGGTCGGGCACTAAATAAACAAGTTGCCGAAAAGAGCAGAAAGAACCACAGCAAAATTTAATTCCTGCGGGAATAAGTTGTTTCGCCAGCATATGTTATGCTATTTAGGTAAAATAGGCTTTATCTTGTACCGACCTGAAAGTTGGGTAGTTAAATAATTTTCACCTCAGATCAAGAGCAAATTATGAAAACACTCAATCGTATCTGCCTTCTGTCAGTTCTCACCGCACTGTTTGTCTGTTTTGCAATTTTCCCTGCACAGGCAGATATCCTGACCAGTGAAACATCGGTGACCGTCTGCAAGAGGATTGCCCCCTTGCTTGAGACGGAATTGAGCGCGCTGGGTGTGGAGCTCGGCAACCCGATTTTTATCAGAATCTTCAAGGAGTCCCATGAGCTTGAATTGTGGGTGCAGCAGGACGAGGAATACAAGCTCTTTAAGACCTATGAAATATGCAATTTATCCGGAGACCTGGGGCCGAAACTCAAAGAGGGAGATGCGCAAAGCCCTGAAGGCTTTTATTCTGTCAGCGAACGCCAGCTCAATCCCAACAGCCATTATCATCTCTCCTTTGACATAGGATATCCCAACACCTATGACAAACTGCACGGCAGAACCGGCAGCGCCCTGATGATTCACGGAGACTGCATTTCCGTCGGCTGCTTCGCCATGACGGACAGCAGGATCGAAGAAATATACACCTTGGCGCAAGAGGCCTTGCGCAATGGCCAGAGCTTTTTCCGTGTCCACATATTCCCCTTCAGAATGACTGAGGCGAACATGAGAAGACACAAAAATTCCAACTGGTTCAGCTTTTGGCAAAACCTGAAGCAAGGATATGATTATTTCGAAAAGACCAAAATGCCGCCACAAATCAATGTGGCAGGGAAAAGGTATGTCTGCGCCCCAGACTACACCGAAACTGCCAGAAACCTCCGGAAATCAAACAAGATTTACAATTAGCCTCCCTACTGTTTCATTTGCCAACGAAACTTTAAAGATCGGCCTCAAAGGGTCTCAGCCTACATTTGCGTTTACCGACAATTTTATACAGAATGGCCGGTAATTCACCGGGCTGCTGATAGTCCTTATCCGTGTCCTCCCGAAAGATAAAGACTGTCTTGCGATCCATATCCTTCCATGTAAAAATTTGCGATTCAGTGGCGATTGTTTCAAACAGAAACCAGTTATACAAATTGTTAATTGTGGTTTTTCCTGCTCCAAGACTTCCCAACATATCCACCTTGTTACAGAATGCCTGGGTGAGATCCGCATAAATCTTGATTCCTCCGCAGGCCCCTATGCTGAGAAAACGCTGTTTAGCCGTCAGTTCTTCCGAGTTGACTCTCTCTGATTTAATCAGATTCTGCAGGGGATCAAGAATATGGTCATTCAGCCAATAGCTGTGACCACGGGGAGCATACATCTCGTGCCCATCCAAAATGAACTGCTCCAACAATTTCTGCTGGGTGTCCCCGTTATAAAAAACACAGACACTGTGCGAGATCAGCACAGTGTTGACGGTTTTCACAAAGTCGACAACAAGAGGTGTTTCCTTGAGAAACCGGAAGAGCCGCTCCAGGCTGCCATTTTGCTTGCGGGTGACCGGTATGAGAAATCCTGCCAGTTCCTCTCTGACAAAACTGTTGGACTGATTTGCCCTGAATCGGGTGCTGGGCCGGGGGAGATATCCCTTGTTTAACAGGAGGTTACCAAAGGCAATAAATGAACTGCGGCCATCATCATCACCATGAAAAACGGACAGGGCGCTCAGCGTCCGATCCTGCAACCATTCTGTAAAAGGTGTTCTGATATAGCTGGCCAGAGGAGGGGCGTCATATTTTACCAGCAACTCTCTGACGCGTGCCCCATTTTCAGCACCCAGCAATTTGGGTTTCCCTTCCAGGTAATACTGGAGGATGGTTCTGATCTGCTGGGCGAAAATACTTGCATCACGGGCATGGTAAATCATTCTGTCGACGAGAAAAATACGGGTGGCCGGCAGCAATCCATCCAGCAGTTTTTCAAATGTAGCGGCAAAAAGTACCAGACTGTTTCCATCCTTGAATGCTGAGGCGGTAACCAGATCAATAATATCTTCCTGCCCCTGCACATCAGGCGGGAGAAATATGGCGAGCCTGGCCTTCAGGGATAGGCTGGAAACAAAGTTTGCGACATTGACATTGTCCGGATCAACACCCTGCATAAAATGAAGCAGGCTGCCCTGATAAACGGCTGCGATTCTTTTTTGCAGCTCCGTAATCAGGATAAGACGAAACGAGCTGTCATAGAGGATGGAAACCTTGGTCATAACGGCATAAATATTTGCGGTACTGAGCCGCTTGGCCGACTCCTTGCGGGCGAAAGCGGTAGCCTCGCGCAGGCAGGAAATCGCGCCACCTTTATCTCCCTTTTTGGCAAGTCTGGCAAATCTGGCATCAAAACGGCTTCTGGTCTCAGGAGGGAATCGGGAAAAAAAAGTACCCAGCCTCTGAAAAGAAAATGAGGCAAGCTGTGCATCTGGAATCTCATCACCCTCCTGGTTGGTAACGGAATGGAGATTATTGAGCACCAGCACAACATGATCCGCGGCATTGAGGTACGCCTTCAGCAGAATCGTCTTTTTTCTGGGAGGGAGCATTTGATAATCGGCATCGTGCTCTGTTTCCGGTTTAACGAAATAACCGGTCAGCCAGACGTGGGCTTCAGCGCCAGTCATTTCAGGCAGGGCAAGCAAGGCCTTAACGGTCAGGATGTTGCCAGGGCCGATCATGCTGATGGCGGCCATATTTATCAGCGCGTCCTGCACGGTGATCGCGGCAATCTTGCTGTTAGCCTCCACCGCCCAGCACTGCTCCGGGGAAAGGGACTTGATAATCGTGAGCCCTTGAATCACACTGTCATCCGTATGGCCATTAATCTCAAAAAAGGCCTTGGCCGCCCAGCGGGCCGGATCATTTATTTCACGCAGCATCAGGATGGCAGATAAGGCCTGAGCAGGATGAAGCGAAGAATTACGGCACAAACTCACCCCGGCCCATACGGATACGTAATCCAGTCCTATTATTTCCTGAAGAGCCCGCAGGGCGAGTGGCAGCTCCACTCCCGGCAGGGTGCAGAACTGTTCAAATAACAGAAGATGCTCATAGTTGATCGGCTCGCCGGTAAGAACAGGCAGCAACTTTAAGGCCTTGGAGGCGGTCATATCAGGCAGACCGCATAAGGCCCTGAAAACCCTCATGTTCGTATAATCAAGTTTTTCTATAATTTCCTTGCTACTTTCCAGTTGTTCTGTCGTGACACCAGAAACATTACCCAATACCTCCAAGGTGCGCTCAACAGCGCCGCCAGCCCAGACCGTGGCAACAAGAGAGAAGAGCAACACAACAGTCAATAGGGATTTCAGGCAGAATAAGCGCATGATCAGCATATACCTGTCTTTGCATCCTTGATGGCGGGAAAGAGGGAACCAGATCTCCAAATTATCTTACGCATTTTTATTATCCCGTTTTTGCATTCGGCTGGCACCAATTTTTCCAGCGCCAGGTTGATGGGAAAAATCATTATTCCAATTTGACATATTCACTGAATAATTCAACCGTATTATTTCCCGCCTGAAGCCACTGACCGCACCGCACAAACTTGAACAACCTGAATAGGCAGGGCTTTTAAAATGTTAGCCTTTCCGGGTAATAATGGGGCGCCTCGTAGCAAAGCGGTGTTTATACGGCACTGTGAACCACATTTTGACGCAGAATCAGCAAGCACAAGGCAGCTTTTCAACAGCTTCAGGGGCAAGGGGACGTCCATAAGACGACCGACAAATATATTCATGCCCTTTATCGAAATAAGAAAAGTCGAATGCAAAGAAAGGTAAAACCATCCTTGTCAGAATTTTCCTGGGCGGAAATAAAAATAGAAAAACGTTCTGATTACGGCATGATGAACTGACAATAGTGAAAATCCCGGTCATTTCTTGCCGGAGATCCGTATAATTCCAGGGAACCATCCCCATGCTCTTCACGTTTAGAATAATTAATGAAAATTGTTTTTACGCAAAGAGCAACTATTTTTGCGTGACAATTTGCCACATTCCTTTTTTCCTAAAAACACATTAATTACTATTAAAAAATAGCCAATTATGAGGACAAACAAGATGCTGGAAAGAAGAAAAAGTCAGAGATTCAAAGTTGGCAACGGCCATTTTATTATACACTCAAAAAATGTCGGGAAGATTGAAGATATCAGCATGGGGGGATTATGCTGTTCGTGCATAAACGAAGATTTGGATCCAGCATCAGAGGATAAAATAGATATACGATGCTTGAAAAACAACATGTATTTAGAGAAAATGGGGATTAATATTCTGGAAACGGAAATAACAAGTGGCGCATCAATTTTTAATGTATTTACGCGGATATGCCATTTAAAATTTCAGAAATTAACCGATGATCAGCGTCATCAGTTAAATAATTTCATTCTGCATAATGCGATTGGCAGCCGAAATTATTCAGCATACGGGATTGAATATCAAGTCAATCACAATATCTAGCTCTTACCCATCACATCATCACTGCCTTAATTCTTTCGCATCGTTTCTCAAACGAAAAGAATGGGACAATCACTTTGGTGATTGTCCCATTAATCCGGACTGATAATCCGTATATCATTTACCGCCCTGCAGCACAAAACTGAGGAACAGCATCAACTGCATTAGTGTAGAAAGAGAAAAGGATCCTTGGCTTCCCACAGTCTTTTCTTGGAGGCTTTTTTACCCTTTTCCGGCTTCTGCCCCACGGCCCTGCTGTTGCGGAAAGATTTGCCATCAACTGCGGCGTTGTCCTTTTGCCACTTCGGCTTTGCGGCCTCGGGGGCAATTTCGATCGAAACTTCTTTACCGTTAATCATCAGGTGGGCAAAGGCCTTGAGAACGTGCGGGGCGAACCTGCTTTCCGCCTCCAGTATGGAAGAATAGTTCATGACCTCAATCTTGCCGATTTTGATGCGGGAAATAGCGGCATTATCATTGATTTGACCGATGAGTCGCGCCGGGTGCACACCATCTTTTTTCCCCACATTGATGAGGAAGCGGGTGAACTTTTCGTCGCTGCCAGGCCTGCGGGATTTCCCATCTCTATTCTGCCGGGAATCCTGTTTTTTCTCCTTATCAGAGATGTTTAAATCAGGTGCATTTCGATACATCTCCAGGAACCGTTTAAATTCTATGGAGAAAAAGCGCTTAATCAATTCTTCCCGGTCAAGGGAGGCAAGCTCGTCAACAATGGCGGCAAAAAATGGATGCAGCTGCTCATGGGCAACATCGACATTTTTTACGGTTTCGACCAGTCGGAAAAGCTGTTTTTGGCAGATTTCATGGCCGCTCGGTATGCGTCCTTCCTCAAAAGTCCGCTTGAGCATCTTTTCAATTTCCCTGATTTTATGTCTTTCGCGCATGTGGATGATGGCGACGGAAATTCCCGCTTTCCCCGCTCGGCCGGTGCGCCCGCTGCGGTGGGTGTAATTTGCTATTTCATCCGGCAGGTTGTAGTTGATGACATGGGTCAGATCATTGACGTCCAGGCCGCGGGCAGCCACATCGGTTGCCACCAGCAGCTGCAGATTCTTGCTGCGGAATTTATTCATCACCTGGTCCCGCTGAGCCTGGGAAAGATCGCCGTGCAGGGCATCGGCACCGTAACCGCTCTGGATCAGCTGCTCAGCGACATCATTTGTTTCCTGTCGTGTCCGGCAAAAGACAATGGCATAGATATCAGGGTTCATGTCGACGATCCGCCGCAAGGCAAGAAATCTGTCGCGCGCCTGCACCATATAATAAATATGCCGGATGTTCTCTGCTCCGGCATTGCGCTGGCCGATGGTGATCTCCACCGGCTTGTTCATGTACTTGCTGGCGATTTCCGCCACGCCCCGGGGCATGGTCGCGGAAAAAAGCAGGGTATTTTTGCTGGCCGGGGTACTGGCCAATATGGCATTCAGTTCATCCTGAAAACCCATCTGGAGCATTTCATCCGCCTCATCAAGAACTACCTGTCTGATAGCGGAAATATCCACAGCCCCCCGCCGGATCAGATCATGCAACCGCCCCGGTGTTGCCACAATAATCTGGGCACCGCTGCGCAGCGCTTTGATCTGACCGTCAATGCTGGCCCCGCCATATACGGCCACAACATGTAAACCGGAGACATATTTGGAAAGATCGCCGATATCCCTGGCAACCTGCACGCAAAGCTCCCTGGTGGGGCATAAAACCAGGGACTGGGTCTGTCCGCGGCTGATATCAGTCAACTGAATGAGCGGAATGCCAAAGGCTGCTGTTTTGCCGGTGCCGGTCTGGGCCAGGCCGACCAGGTCGGCCTGCCTGTTCAATACGATGGGAATGACCTGTTCCTGCACCAAGGTGGGATCAGTGAAACCCAACGCTTGAATCCCTCTGAGAATATTATCCTGAACGCCTAACTCTGCAAATGTAGTCATATTTTCTTCTTTGTAATAAATGTTTGCAGGGCAAGAGGATGTTTTCCGGCACTGCATAAAAAAAGCCCCGCGCTATGCGGGGCAGGAGCTGCAATTTGCTTTAGTTTTTACAGCTGAACAACGTTGGCAGCTGCCGGACCTTTGGGACCGTCTACGATCTCAAACTGAACCCGAGCCCCTTCATCGAGGGATTTATAGCCTTGGCTATTTATGGCAGAATGATGAACGAAAACATCACCGCCATTATCAGATTCAATAAAACCAAAACCTTTTGCCGCATTAAACCACTTCACTTTACCTTCAATCACTTTACAATACTCCCTGGAATCTGGCCCAACCTGTGGCCATTAAAAAAACTGGTCTTTCCGATATGTGCAAAAACGACCGGCAAGCCGACGGTTTGGACCATTAAGCAAAAAAAAACCGCACTGCCTCGTCTTCGAGGATGCGGTTAACTTTTTTTGTATTGCTAATACTTCAAACAGTCACAGCTCAGTATAGTTTTATTTCTATAACACACTTAACGGAAAAAGAAAATGTTTTTTAGCTGTCTTGCAAATAAATTAATTATTGTTATCACCTGAGATCAGCTTCAAAGCAGAGTGAACCTCCCCAAACGCTTTCCCCGCAGGATAGGCTTGGAATAATACCTATTTTTTGCATCTTTTGCTTGACCCCAACCAAGACCGCATCTTAAAACAAGAATAAGAATGAAAACTGATCTTCCTGAAATTTGAGCATGTCCGTAAATAAGCTTTTCAGGAATCACGCCGTGCTTTGAGGCGGATTTGGTCGAGCCGATTGAACCAAACCGCAGGCGTAGCGCTGCTACGTTGAAGATTTGCTGATTGCGAGGCGGCCAAAAGACGTATGGGAGAACAAAAAAATTATTTACGGGCATGCTGCAAAGCCGGAAAGGAGAAAAATGATGAAAAGAGGGATGGCTAAAACGTTTCACGCCGGAGTAGTTTTTGGATTATTCATTTCTTTGTGCGGAACCGGAATCGCCTTTGCCGCGGCCAAAAGCTATGAATATGGCAACGTACTCATGAGCGAGCCAGGTAAAGACAATACAGCTCTTCCCGTCACCTTCCGGCACTGGTCCCATCGCGGCAAATACACCTGCCGCCTCTGCCATGTTGATCTGGAATTTGCCCAGCTTGCCAATGGTACAGGCGTGACGGAAGAGGATAACCGCAACGGCATGTACTGCGGGGCATGTCATAACGGCAAAGAGGCCTTTGCCTTGGAAGCCTGCACCAGATGCCATCCCAAGGACAAACAGCATGAACAGCAACTGGCTCAGCAGGCCAAACGTGAATTTCAGGAACTGAAGAAAACCCTGCCACCTGCCACCTATGGCAACAAGATCGACTGGATGAAGGCCGAGCAAGATGGCATTATCAAGCCCAAGGATTTCCTGCAGGGTATCAGTCTCCGTAAAAATGAAAAGATGGTCAACAGCCGCGAAGAGCCACGCACACCGGCCCTGCCAGGTTTGCCGAACATCATTTTTTCCCACGCCAAACATGTGGTCTGGAATGGGTGCGGCATGTGCCATCCGGATACCTTTGCCCTGGAAAGCGGCAAAACTCCGATAACCATGAAGGCGATAACCGAGGGGAAATTCTGCGGCCGCTGCCATGGGACCATCGCCTTTGCTCTGAACGACTGCACCCGCTGCCATTCGAAACCAGTCTTAAATCCGGGCTCATGATCGCTATGGCTTTCCTGCAACAACACCTCGATCTGGGGAGAAAAAACAACCCCCTCCGGAGTTGCGGGCTGGCCGTGCTGCTGTGCCTGCTGCTTGCCGGTTGCGGGGACAACTTTGACCGGTTTCTTGCCCAGAAAGAGCCTGTCGAACCGGGCAACCCCATCTTTCAGAAAAGATACACCACCGAATCCCTATCGCGTTCCGAGCTGAACCTGCTGCTGGACATGGCCCTGTATAAAGGGCCACCGGAGCAGTATGGCGATATCGTTCTGCGTGACCGCAGCGAAAAACACCGCATGGATCCGGTTGTTTTCTCCCACCGGATCCACCGCAGCAGATACACCTGCCGGGTCTGCCATGTTGAGCTTGAATTCACTATGAAAAAAGGAGGAACAGGCCTTACCAGGGAGGAGTATCTGGAGGGTCTTTACTGCGGAGCCTGCCACAACGGGGATGTTGCCTTTTCGGTCAAATACTCCTGTAACCTGTGCCATGTCAAGGTTGATAAGGAAGGCCACTACCAGGCAAAAAAAGATGCCATGCTCGGCGGCAGGAATCTGCCAACCCAGGAGTATGGCGACGGCATCAACTGGGTGGAGGCGATCAAAAGCGGGGCAATCTCCCCGCTCAATTCACTCAATGCGGAAAATCCCCCGTCGTCCATGCCCTTGCCGCAACATCTGAAAATGCCGCTGCGCTGGACCACCCGCTCACCCAGAACCCTGGTGGTCTTTTCCCATGAGTCGCACATCCTGTGGCTGGACTGCTCCAACTGTCATCCCGACCTGTTCTCCATTGCCCAGATGGGAACAGTGGAATTTGACAAGGAAAAAAATCTCTACGGCATGTATTGTGGTACCTGCCACATGACCGTCGCCTTTCCGATGAACGGCTGCAACCGCTGCCATCCTGACCAGAAAAACAGACTGTAATTGCCGGCTGTCTACCCGTTAACCGGTGGCAATCCACCGGAGCGATTCTCCTTTCGCTCAAGCGCCCCCGGAAACCAGGGCGGGACTTTCCCGGGGTAAGGCGGCAGAAAGAACAGCAGCCAGCACAGCCATGCCGGAAGCGAGATAAAAACTGCTCGAAAAGCTGCCTGTTGTCTCGGCAAGCACCCCGGCCAGATAGGGCCCGGCAATCTGGCCGATGCCAAAAATAAAGGTGATGAAGCCAAAAACGGAAACCGTCCTGTGCGGGCCAACGTAATCAGCGATCAGGGCGGCCATGATGGAGGGAATACTCCAGGCCACGATGCCGTAGAAGCCGATGGAGAGATATAAAAAAAGTCCAGGCAGATTGACGGCAATAAGCAGATAAGCCATGGCTTGAATGCAAAAAACCGTGATCAGAGCCGCCTTTCTACCGAACTTATCGGACATGACGCCGAAAACAGGCCCGGAAAAGAGGCTCAAAAAACCGACCCATGACCAGAAGTTGCCTGCCACAGCTTCGGAAAAGCCGCGCTCCTGCACCATGACGGTGACCACGAAGGTCGCATAGATCACATAGGTAAACCCGAAAAGAAAGTAAATGGCGGCACAGTGATAGATGAGGCTGGGCCGCACCTGCTCTTTCTCAAAAATAGCCCTGCTCTGACCCGGTGTGGAGGCTTGACTGCTGCCCACCGGCTCCAGGCCCAGTTCCCGCGGTCTGTCACGCAATATCAGATAACAGATGGCGGAAACCAAGGTAACAATGGTGCCAAGGACCAGCCAGCTTATCCGCCAGCCTTCGCCGCCCTTCCCATTGAGCCACGGCACCAGCCTGCCGGCAATGACAATGGCAAAGCCGCTGCCGATGACGATAAATCCCGCCGCCTTTCCCCGCGAACGGCTGGTAAACCAGGCGGAAACCAGGGCCATCATCGACACATTGGACATGCCGCTACCCATGCCGGTCAGGGTATAAAAGACGATGATCATAAACAGCTTGGCGCTAGCACCGATACAGAGCATGGAAAGCCCCACCAGCAAAAGGGCAAAACCTATCAGTTTTCTTGCCCCGAAACGGGCGGACAGTTTGCCGCACAGCAGCACGGCGATCAGATAGCCGACAAAATTCGAGGTGCTGATAAGGCCCATCTGGGAAAAGGAAAGACCGAGTGAGGCTCCCATGGACGGCAGCAGCATGCCCAGGGCAAAGCGACCAAAGCCGAGACCGGCGAATATGCAGAGCGTCCCTGCCGCCACAACATACCAGCCATAATGGATGGGGCGTGACTCTCTCTCCTGTTCATTCATGGGAAACGGCTTACTGAGCTAGGACAGCATTTCGTGTTGCATGTTGAGAAAACTCACCTGAGTGTTCAGGGTCCAGAAATCATAGATGTAGCCGGCGCCGAATATGGCACCGGTGAGAAAATAGATCAGACCGGTAAGCCATTTTCCCATATACATTCTATGAATGCCGAACAGGCCTAAAAATGTGAGCAGAATCCAGGCAGCCGAGTAATCTATTTTTCCCTTCTTGAAGCGCAGGTCAGCCTGCCGGTCCATCGAAGGAATCAGGAACAAATCGATGAGCCAGCCAATGCCGAGCAGCCCCAGGGTGCAGAAATAAATGGTGCCGGAAATGGGTTTACCATAATAAAAGCGGTGGGAGCCGGTGAAGCCGAAAATCCAGAGGATATAGCCGATTGTTTTACTGTGACTGTCATTTTGCATATCCATAAGTTTGCCTCCCGCCTGAACATTTTGCGAACTGCCTGGTCTTATCAATCAACAGAGAATAACTCTTTTTAGGTAAAAACCCAAGCAGCAAAACAAGAGAGGATTTTTTATGAACAGATATGCCTTCGCTATCTCCTTTGCTGTTCTTTTTTCACTCGTGATCACAGGTGCCCTCATGGCCCAGGAACCATGGCAGACAAAAACCTTCACCAAAGATGAATTAAAGGCGAAGCATACGCCCCTGCAGTATAAAGTAACCCAGGAGGAGGGCACGGAGCCGCCCTTCCGCAATGAATACTGGGACAACAAAAAAGCGGGGATTTATGTGGATATTGTTTCTGGGGAACCCCTTTTCAGCTCCCTGGGCAAATATGATTCCGGCACGGGCTGGCCCAGCTTCAGCAGACTGCTGGAACCCGATAACATTGTCCTGCGCAATGATTTCGGCTTTTTCACGCGACGCACGGAGGTGCGCAGCAGGTATGCCGATTCCCATCTCGGCCATGTTTTTGATGACGGACCGCCTCCCACCGGCAAACGCTACTGTATGAACTCGGCGGCCCTGCGCTTCATCCCCGTAGACCAGCTTGAAAAAGAAGGATACGGCAGCTATCTTCACCTGTTTAAGGAAAAGGCCGAAGGAAAGTAATTCTTGCCGGAGCAGTTTGTTTCCGGGGTTGTGCCCGATACCTCGGTCACTATGCTGGTGATTCGTCAACTTCATATCAGCACGCAGCAACTGGCCGTGCCCGAGTGACGGAGTGGGGGGGGGGTGCCCTGGAGAGAGCCCGGCAACCATTTCCGTCTGATTCGGCCGCAATGAATAGCCTGCATGATGCAGTCAATCATTACTCCTCGGCGATTTGTTGCAGAACGAAGGGCAGCACATGCAGCCCCTCAAACTGTGCCTAGCATTTCCTCTGAAACTGACCTCTCAACATAACCAAAAGACATCGCTGCATTTTTCATTTCTCTTGACACCCCTTTGCCCTCACTATAAACTAATGCATTAATCGATTATTATTCCAAGTCAGGCAGCCAAGAGGGCTTCGTGGATTTCGACCATATTTTTGAAACAGTTTCATTCTGGGTCAGCACTCACTCCGTGAAACTGCTAGCTGCGCTGCTTGGCTTTTTTGCCTGGAATTGCCTAATCCGTCGTATTTTCAGGCCTGCGACCAGACTTATTGAAAAATACAGGGTTAAATTGATCATCTTTCACTTCCTGGACAATTTTCTCTGTTATACACTGCTGATCCTTGTTCTGGTTACTGCAACCTGTCATTTGAGCATCAAAACCAAACCCTTCCAGATCGTAATCGGTATCGCAGCTTTGGTGGCAGGCCTTGTCGTAAAGGATTCTCTTTCCGGCATCGCCGCTAGTCTCATACTTATTTTGCCGTGGTCTTCTGGCTGGCGACAGGGGCTGTTGCCGAACTTTCAGCGGGTGGCTCAGGGAACAATCCGATGATTACTGGTCGGTTTCTTTTGATATGACAGAAAAAGTAAAACACTTTTGACAAGGAGGAAGAACAATTCCATTTCCGCACCGGAATGTGTCTTGAGTAAACAAATCAATAAATTGCAGTAACTGACAAAAGCTTAACGTACCGGAAGTTAAAAAAGACAAGAGAGAAGAGGAGGAGTTGAGAAAATGAACATTTTGAAATCATTATGGATTTTAATTCTAATCGGGTTTGTTGCCGGCTGTGCCCCCATGACGACGGAAAGCCCATTTATGGCCACTGACCTTTCAGGCAAACTGGCACAGGGTTACAAGCAAAAGGTTGACAATGCCGTGATTATCCTGGATGCCTCGTCTTCCATGTATGACAAGGAGGATGGCAACCGGAAAGTTGTGCAGGCCAAAAATGTCGTTCTGCATATGAACGACACGCTGCCGCCCCTTAAGATGCAGGCCGGCTTGCATGTATTCGGCCCCACCCTGGGACCGAATATGGAAGACAGCAAACTGATATACGGCATGACCGACTATAATGCCGCAGATCTTGCTGCAGCAGTCAAAACCGTTCAGGTTGGCGGGCTGACCCCATTAGCCAAACCGCTGCTGAAAAGTGTTGCCGACCTGAAAGACAGCACGGGGAAAATCGCAGTCATCATCGTCAGCGACGGCATGGATACCTACACTCAATCCCCGGTTGAGGCCGCGGAAACCCTGAAAAATGCCTTTGGCGACAGGATCTGTATCTATACCATCCTGATCGGCGACAGTCCGGTGGGAAAAAAGACGCTGGAAGATGTTGCTGCAGCAGGTAAGTGCGGCTTTGCCACCACGGAAGGTGCTGTAGCCACCAGCCAGGGAATGGCCGAGTTTGTTGAGCAGGTCTTCCTGGAAAAAGAGGTTGCCAAACCAGTTGTTCAGAAGGTGGTGCCCGCTCCTGTTATGGGAAAAACCATCACCATGAACTTCAATGTGTTGTTTGATTTTGACAAAGACAAGGTCCGTCCCCGCGAGCAAGACCAGCTTGATGAGTTTGCCGCCTTTATGAAGGCACACCCGCAAACATCTGCCGTACTTGAAGGCCACACTGACAATTATGGTTCAGAAGCTTACAATGAAGGCCTGTCAATGCGCAGAGCGGGAAGTGTGAAAAAATATCTGGTGAATAAATTCAACATCGACCCTGCCCGGCTGACAACAAAGGGCTATGGGTTCTCAAGGCCCATTGCCACCAACAAAACAGAGCAGGGACGCCAGGAAAACCGTCGTGTTGTGGCTGTCATCTCAGCCAATGTAAAAGAATAAGATAGTTTTTTATCCGTAACAAAAAAAGCATGCCCGGCTTCAAGTCGGGCATGCTTTTTTTATGACTACGTTCTTTCAATCCAACTCACCCTAACGCCTGGAGGAGTAGTCATGAAGCCGAACGAACTATTTTTGCTGTATGAAAAGGAGGTTGCCGAATTCAAGCTCGAACTCATCCGGAAGTTGTCTGGCGATGCCGACTTGCCTGGAAAGATTCGAGCAAAACGTACGTCGAATTCTTCCATGATGGAGGTCGTACTGAAAGCCGCGGGTAAGCCCTTGCACGTCACAGAGATCATCGCGGCTGTCGAGAAAGAGTTCGGTGTCACCCTCGACCGGGATTCGCTGTCATCCGCGATCACCAAACAGGTCCGCAAGGGTAAACGCTTCGTACGGATTGCCCCCAACACCTTTGGCTTGAAACAGACATGAGCTGAGATGCCGTCTCGGTCATTAGGTTCATCCTTTTCAAGCCATTGCGGTTAGGCGCCCCATGACAGGACAACTTGGAATCATGCTGATGAGCTTCAGGAAGGCTTTTCCCAGAGAGGCGCGTTTCACTGGTTTGTGGCGGCAGTTTTTGGTTTTATCACTCGCCTTGACCACCATGGGGTGTCTTCGAGTATTCGCTGGCTGCGGTGCGAGAGGATTTGCGCGAAACTTTCCTGGCTTTCTTCCGTTCCGGTGCGGTCAAGCTTGGTGCTATTCAGCGGCACTGGCAACTGCTGATCGCCAGACGCTGCGCAATACGCCGCACTCGGTCCGGAGCGTCTGTGTTGCTCGCAGACGGGATCAAGGCGGCTAAGGAGGCCGAGTTAATGCCCGGCGTCAAAAAGCTGCATCAGGAATCCGAGAACTCTGGAAGCCCCCCTGGATTTTTGGGCATCACTTCGGGGTGGTCGGTATGCTGGCGGGGTGTGAGAAAAAGGCTTTCTGTATCCCCCTTGCCGCTGAACTCCATGAGGGAGCCGAAGCCATGCGGCATCTTCAGGGCAAATCGGCCCCCCACGGTCGAGGGGGTCGAGAAAACCACGGTGGTTACGCTGATGGGCGTTCTCCTTGCAACCGTGGCCGGCAACCTTGCCGCGCCCTGTGTCGCGGTTTTGGACGCCTTCTTCGCAGCCGCCCCGATGTTCAAAATCGCCAAAGACACGGTTTTGGAAAATGGCGAACGACTGCTCCACATCATCACACGGGCCAAGGACAATGCCGTGGCTTGTGGACATCAAGCCCGCAACAAATCGGGTGTATCACTGACAGTAATCTGGTATCTTTTGGCTTCTTGGCCATGGTTATCCTACTTGTGTTTTCGTCATGGAAAATTTAGGGGGATAACTATGACCTATTTTCCCCAAAGTTTCATGCTTCGTTGTTCCCGCTTGCGGAGATGGGGGTTAGCAACAGGGACAGACTGCAAAAAACACAGATGCCACAACAATCGAAAAAAAACGTTTTCCAATCATGTATTCCCTCTTTTGGTCAGTTGGTTGCCACGCTGTAAGAAATCATCACTTGCTAATATTTTCTACTTTACTGGGATGTTCATTGGCAAGGATATGTTTTGGGAAATTGCCGGGCCAAAAGATGTTGCCTGGCATGGAGGAGGAGAAAACTTGTCTGCCTGTGGCCGGATTGGTTGTTGCAGAGTCCTGGAGGTAATATCAGGTTGACCCTGAGGCGATTACCTCCCATAATCGCATCATAAAGTGAAGCGATTATGGGGTGATTATGACGCCTACTTCGCAGGCCGCGAGGTAGGCACATGTTAGATCCGTTTCTTCAACTGGTTAGCCACCGATTGATTCAGCACATTCTGGGCCTGGATAAGCTGTTTATACTTTGATTCTATTTTCTCGATATTCCGGTCCAGAATAGCCTTCAACAAGTCGCCTTCCACTTCCGCCACATCGATTCTTTCGTAATAGTCCATGGTCTCTTTAAGATGGGCGATAACGATCTTGCCTGTCAGGATGGGGTGGTTGTTCGTTACGTTTGCATCCTCAAATCTTGTCCCATGTTCAAGCTCAACTTCTAAGCCTTGTCGGAAGGCGCTAAGGGGGATATCCATCCCTTTGGTATTGACAATATTGAGAATCGTGGAGGCTTCTTCATCCGCAATAGTTGGCTCCGTGATTTTGGACCAGTCTCGCAAACCAATTTCGGCGCAGACTCTTTTTACCTCATCGGCTGATAAGCTCGCCCACTGACGCGGACGAGCTTATCGCCGCTGTTGAGTAAACTCAACAGCGGCGTTATATACTCCGGCAGTTTCATGTTTTTCTCCTTTTATGATTGATCTCATCGTGGTGCTGACCAGTGGAAAGGGCTTGAGGCGCCGCCTGAAACGTTTGAACTCAGCAGCGGGCCACCGAGCCTCTTCACCGTCCGCGGCAGTGACAGGTTAACGGATTTTTACTATTTTATTAGTCTTTTTAAGAGGATATCTTCAACATTTTGACGAGAATCAATTACCGACAATACGTAAACTTTTTTGTCAGAAACTCTATATACGATTCTCCATGGTGCTAATATAAATTCGCGATAGAGAAATATACCCTGATCTTGCAGTTCGGGAACTATGCGCCCCCTGTCCGGTAAATGGGTGAGGCTCGATGCCGTTTCTTTTATTTTCTCAAAAATATTTTTGGCGTTGGTGGGACTATCTTCTGCGATATACAGAATTATATTTTTTAGGTCTTCTTCGGCAATGCTGGCCCAGTGAACTTTGAATGGTGTACTACTCATTTTTCTTTTTTCGCCAACATTTTTTCAATGTTTTTAAAAACTCTCTCCTGGCTTTTGATGTTACCTTGTTTGACGTCTTCCTCGCCCAGGGATATAAGCTTTAACAGGCCAATAGCTTTACGCATATTGTCATAGCTCTCAGGGTCTTGGAGAACGCCCCTGGGTTCACCATTTTGAGTAATTACAATGGGCCGATGAGTCTCATTAATTTGTTTTAAGATGTCTGCTGCGTGGGATTTAAGAAAAGATACCGGTTTGATATCGGATGATATGTTCATGGTGCACCTCCTGTCTTAATATGGTACCACATGAAGACTATATGTCAATGTGCAATACAATGTCATTAACTTAAGAGTGAGTTGCAGAGGGGACTGATTTTATTTTTTTTTGCCAAAGCCGGGGACAGAATGATTTTCGCCAAAACCGCGAAAAAAATTCAGTCCCATCAGTCTGGAAGAAAAATTAAATCTGTCTCCCGGCCTTAGTTTAATCGCGGCGTTGACCCGTGGAGCGAAGCTTGCCGCGCCGCAGACGCATGCAGGCGAGAGCCCTCGGGAAGTGCCTTGTTCCGGCAATTGGCGCCGCGATTACCGGCGGTTACGCCGCTATGTTTTTGTTTTTATTTCAATGTGTTCGATAGAATCTTTGCTATTAAAATGGTATTGGCCCGTCGACGTCGTCGTCATTGTATGGTGCCATTTCACTTAATACGCCAAGAAAAACACCGAGTGAATCACAAAGGTTTTTTACGATTTCACTGTATTTTAATTTTTCCTCTGGTGTCTTTGCTTTTGCCATTGCTTTTAATGCAATTAAAATTTCTTTAGAAATACCATCCATGATGGTCTCGTAAAAACTCTGTTTGCTCAATAAGAGGTTTGTCGACCTCAATTATTTTTTTGTTTCATTTGGGACAGGTTTTATTTCGTTTTTTCTCATGCGCGACAAAAAATCGTTCTTTGATAGCCAATATACTCCC
>JAHILF010000131.1 GCA_018897105.1 Pseudomonadota bacterium | reverse complement strand
TCTGGATATTCGACATAACAGCAGGACGAGTCTGGTAGCTCTTCCCATCATCGCCATGGAACGCGCCTGGGCGCCCTTTGATTATGCGGTCGATGCATTGGCAAGGGGGCTCTACGGCAGAAGCAATGCAGAAAGGAGGAAGAGGACGTTGAGGGGGTAAGTTTCATATGTGAGAAGAAAAAAGTTCCCCAATCAGCGGACGGAACATCTCGCTGCGAGAGCGGGGCGGAGGAAATGCAAGGAACGGACAACCGGAGTATCTACTCCCGGAGCGCGCCATATTTGCGCAGGATGTCTTCTCTGGTAATCGTCTCGGGAACCCCGCCCGCGGGGCATGCGCACCTTTTTGCCGAGGAGAATAACCAGCTCATACTCTTCGAAGATGGCGTAGCGGTCTTGGTCGAACACGATAAGCTTGTTGCAGTTTTCCACCCGCACCTCTTGCCGGAATATGCGGATACCCGTCTCCTCGCCCCTATGTTCTCGTTTTTCCGTGGCAATCATCCAGGCAAGAAAGGCGGTGGTGAGCGCCATGGTAATAAGGGTGAGATAGCAGTGGGCGCGGAAGGCCTTGGTCGTATTTTTCGCCGGTCGCTCGATGAACCAGGCCTGCTTGGCCTCGCGGAAGAGGGAGTTTTCGATTTCGCTGCGCGCGTCATAAGCGTCGTAGACGACAAGCGGTTTTTGGACCGGGCCGTTGGTAAGGATAACGAGCGTCTTGGCGTTGGGATTGTTTTCCCGGTATGGGTCGTAGAGGACGACCACGGCATTGATGGGGTTGGGAACAAAGTCGCGGTTATGTTCGTGACTGCCGCTGCCACGCTCGCCATAGAATCCGGCCGAGGTGAGGCCTTCGATGCCCGCGACGGTCTTTCTGTCTTTGCCGCGGCCCACGGCGCGGGTTTTCTCGCGAGTTTGCCGCACGCCCGCGTCAGTAAGGGAGAGGGCATCCCGGTAAACATCGAGGTTGCTCTTTACCGGCATGTAAAAGGTGATGCCGGTCGTGTGGAGCCACCAGAGGAGCGCGCCGTCGAGAAAGCCTCTGTCAAGAGCGAGGGAGACGAGGTTGGCGATAGAGCCTGTTCGACGACTTCTTTCGTCATGGCGCAGTCGGCGACGTTGATGGTGGCGAACCGCATGGCGAGCGGCAGTTTGCTGTTGGGGTCCCAGACGACCCAGATTTTAAACCCGAAGACTTTTTCCACCACTTTGCGGATCCGTCCCCGGCGCAGACTTAACTCCGGGGCCTTTTCCTTTTTGACCATGCCGCAGCCGACGCATTTTTACGTGAGATTCGATTGCGGAGGCGTCAAGCAGGGCATGCACACGCTTGGGAAAGAAGGAATTGGCGGCGAGGACACCCCAACGACGCGGTTGAAGAACTTTTCGAGCGTCTTGGCGGCGATGGCCTGGATATAGTCGGCAACGGAATCGGCCCCCATCGGCCCCCGGACCTCGGCAGTTTTTTTTTCGGGCACGGCGGCAGCCTTCGGCAGCCCCCTCCTGGTGGAGCCCTCGAGGATTTCCCGGCCGTTAAAGCCGACGAGATGCATGAGCGCCTGGGACTGCAAAAGCACGGGTTCGACGTGCCAGAAAAAACGAAGCCCTGAGATAATACGCATGAGATAGACGAGGATAACGGCGGGAAACTTGATGTTGCTGGCCCGCTTTCTCAAGCCGTTGGGGGGCGAGAGCTTCCAGGAGGGGCATGACGCCGATCTCGCGGAGGAAGTAGAAGAACTCATCGAAGAGTCCTGCCTCGCCAGGGCCGTAGATTTCCTGGAAGTCCTTGCCACTGGCGAGATCAGAGGCGATACCGGCCTGACCTTTAACCCCGTTCTGCCAGCCGAGGCGCTTGGCAATATTGTCTGATGCTTCTTCCCGCAAGGAGTTCATGCCTGCATGGATAGCATACCTGCGCAGGAAAGTCAAAAATTTTGTCGTTATATCTCATTGATTTTACGTTATTATTTTGATCTCTAGCATGGTCGATACCGATGGGTGGCGGGTAGAGAACGGGGGGATGCTGCCAGAGGCGAAAACGGAGCGCCAGCGCCAAACCAGGGGCTGGAATGGGCAAGCAAATCAAGGTTCGCTGCCGGAGGGCGCGCGGCCTTGACGGAGGATTCCTTATGTCGAATATCAAGATCGCTTAATTCGGCAACGGTTTGATCGGGCGCTCGGCAGATTTGGGGACGGGCAAAGAGTAACCGGGAAGCATTGCCCGAATGCGGGCGGGAACGGACCTACAGCAAAAGCCATGAATATTTGGAGAAAACTCTTATCTGATGATGATATGCAAAAATGGCCGGGCAAGTGCTGCTACCCGATCCAGAGATTGCTGTTTACGTACATGGCGCAGGCAGGAATTGATCAGCTGTAGATAAAAACATAATCGTCATGATTGATACTGATCCTGAGCCGACCGCCATGATTGCGTCCATAGATCTCCCAGCCGGGTGCCCCTTTGATCTCACACTGCAGGCAGCTTGGCGAGTGTTTATCTCTGGCTTTGTCATTCCAGGCAATCAGCATGGGTTCCTCTTCATCCTGACCGGCAACGGCCAAAGCAATCTTTCTTGCCGTCGCGAAATCCACCTCACAACCGTTTACCAAAAGGTCAATCTCCTGCATAACGTTCTTCATTTCTCCCTGTAATCATAATTTTTCCAGATGAAACTCTCACTGACCACAATTTATGTAACTCTAAGGGGTGTTTTTTGAGTTAAGAAACTGCAATTAAACCGCCCAAAAAAGCTGATACTGATAACCAGTTGATAATTAAACAAAGTATAGAGTTTGAAAAAAGAGAAGGAAAGTATTTTTCCAGGATTTTTCCAACCCGATTATATTTTTTGAAAATTCAACAGTTAAGAAAAGTGATTTTTCGCAAAATACTTTGATTTTCTTTCGTTTTTCGACATAAAATAAAAATGAACTTGTACCACAAAAATCTACTTTACTTTCACAAAAATCGTTTGATCTGGGAAGTCTTTTTCTTTCGATCTGTAACTGAATAAATGGAGGGATTATTTATGCAAAAGCAACGGATACCGTATCTACTCACCCTATTTATCTGTTGTGGCTTTCTTCTCCTGCAGACATCTACGATGGCGGCAGAGGAAAAATTCAAAACAATCTCCACCGCGGAATTAAAGCAGAAAATGGATGCCCACGAACCCCTCACCCTCATTGATGCCTTGAGTTCCATCGAGCATAATGAACTGGCAATCGTCGGTTCGATCAATATTCCCAGCAGTAAGGTCACCGCTGGCAATCCACTCATGCCGGCAGACAAGGCGAGTCTGCTTATTTTCTACTGTAAGGGCCCCAAATGCTCCAAAAGCAAGGAGGCGGCGGACCGGGCCATTGCCCTGGGCTACACCAATGTCATGGTTTACAATGACGGTCTTCCCGACTGGGCCAAGAACCGCTACCCTGTTGAAACCCTGGTGGACTACCCGAAAGTTGAAATCCCCCGTCTGTCCCCCCAGGAAGTGCAGGCTCAGACTGCCAGTGCCGTTCTGCTTGACATCCGCGGTGACGAGGTAAAAGATGTCGGCCGAATCAAAGACGCCTTCAGCATCCCCATGGATGACCTGGAAGAAAAATTCAGCACTCTGCCCAAGGGTAAAAAAGTTATTATCTTCGACCATGCCGGCAAACAGGTTAACATCTGCGCAAAATTTCTGGCCATGAAGGGTTATGACGACCTGGCCGTGATGGATGGCGGGATTCTGGCCTGGAAGCGTGCCGGGCTGCCCACCCAATAAATTCCCGGTAAATCTATGGATGAAAAAGGAGATGCATATCCGAGCGCCATCTCCTTTTTTTATTTATAAAAGCTGTGACAACCAGATATTTATCAGTAATATCGCAGATATTTGTTGAGAATGGCTTATGAAGATCGGCAGCAAAAGAAAACTCTATTTCTTCTTTCTCCTCCTTTTCACCATCTCCGGTGCGATTATCTCCTACGCTCTGCTGGCCACGAAAGAATTCAACCGCGAGGTAAGAAAGGTAAGTCAACAGGTCTATCCTGAGACGAAAGTTGCCATTGAGATAAAAGGTCTGGTGACCAATGTTATTGAAAAATTCAATGTCTCCAGGGCTGCCGGCACTGAAGGTGAGTTGGCAAACATCCAGGCAATAGATCAACAGATCAGCGGCCTGTTGACCAGCCTGCAGAACCTCAACAACGAAAATCCTGAAGGTTCCCGGCAGATTGATGCTGTCAGAGGAATATACCAGGCATCCTTTGAGGCGGGAAAGCAGATGATCACAGCCAGCATCGCCCAGGATTATGGCGAGGAAGCAGCGTGGACGAAAAAATTTGATGAGCAGAACAAAAATCTTCTGCAATCGCTGAACAACATCGTCACATCCAGCACCCAGAGCCACATGAGGGCAATGGACCATGTACTTGCCGTCAGCCGACAGCTCAACAGAGTCCTTGTTTTTTCCATCTCACTCATGGTCATCATCGGCACTGTCATCTTTTACATGATTTCGCTGATATCAAAACAGTTTGACAGGATGGGTGTGGAATCAACCCAGGCCACCGGCGGACTGCTTGAGGCAGTCGACAACATTAATGCCATGTCCAGCCAACTGGCCGCTGAAACAAGCTCATCGTCAGCCGCCCTGGAAGAAATTGCCACGACCATGGATCAGATGACTGATCAGGCCAAGGAAAATCTCGCCGCCGCCCAAACAGCTGATAAGTCGGCCAATACACTCAACAGCACGGCAACCCGGTCCACTAAATCCATCAATGATGTGGTTGAGGCGATGACCGCCATGGTTGAGGCGGATCGGGAAATTTCATCCCTGGTCAAGACCATAGAAGATATTGCCTTCCAGACCAATCTTCTTGCCTTGAATGCCGCGGTTGAAGCCGCCAGGGCAGGTGAAGCCGGTGCGGGATTTGCCGTGGTAGCCGCTGAGGTAAGAAATCTCGCCATCCGGACAACGGAAACATCCAGCAAGGTTGCCGTTATCATCAAGCGCCTCGACGACAAGGTTACCTCGGGTGTGCAAATGGTGGACAATCTGAAAACGACCTTCGTCGAAATCAACAACGGGTCCGACTCTGTGGTCCGCGAGATGACAAAAATCAAGGAAACCGGCAGGCAGCAGTCCGAAACCGAAGAAAAAATCAGACAGGCGGTTAACTCCATTGATGATATGGTGCAGTCCCAGGCCGCCATGTCGGAAGAAAGTTCGGCCACAGTGCAGGATGTAAAGGAACAGGTGGAGAGGCTCCATCTGATGATTGAAGAACTGATGACCTTCTGGGAAGGAAGCCACAAAAAAAATCAAGTTGCATGATCAGTGAAAAAATTTCTTCAGTTGCTTGTCATCGGCGATTATTACCTGGCCGCTCTCCTTCTCGTCTGGGCCGGGGTAAGCAAAATCACCTCCCCCGGGGTGGGCGACCTGCTGGAATCACTTCTTGCGCAGAACATAATCAGCCTGAAGCAGTTGGTTTTTATCTCCCGCTGGAAGCCACCCCTGGAAATCGCTTTTGGCTTTGCTGCCCTCAGCGGCATCCAGGCAGCTTTTCTTGCCAGAGTCACCGGGTTGATTTATCTTTTTTACACCCTGCTGCTCATCCTCGTTTCAGAGGGATATCTCCTCCTGCCGATTGATTGCGGCTGTTTCGGCGGGGGGAGCCCCACCCCCGTTTACCTGCTTATCCTGCGGAACTTCTTTATCGCTCTGCCTCTTTTCTTTTTCCCCAGAAACCACGGCCACTTCAACCGACCCCATCTGCTCTTTTCGCAGAATTAAATTGCCTGCTTTACGCTATACGTCTATATTAACATGTTGAGCATATCTCCCTTCATGAAACAGGTATCAATGAAAATAGAAACAGCATATCATAACTGGCAGCAATTTCTGGCCGGTAATCCCATCATTTCCCCGGAAGTCATTGCCGGCGAATTAAGCAGCAGCTTCATGAGTCAGCTGGCGGCCGATGAAAAACCTGATTTCCGCGCCATTGACCTGCTTTGCGGCATGGCCCTTTTTGAAGAAAACTTCCTAGTGCGTAAAGCGGCGGTTGCCGCCCTTTATAAAAATATTGTTGAGCAGCTCTGTGATGACTTTACCACCAGAGGCGTCGAACTCTGCAATCTTGTGCTGCTGCACATGATCGGCTTCATCCGCCGGCAAAAGGAGGGGGAGAGCTTAGACCGCCTGCTGAACGAGCTGAATTACCCGGAGCAAAACCCCCTTCTGGCACGCTACGAAAGGATCCACCAAGACATTGCCTTCCGCCTGGAACTCAAAGAAACAATCAGAAAAATTCTTGTCCTTTCACGCGTTACTGTCGGAGCCGACGTGGCCATTACCTCAATCATAGTGCACCGCCTGCTCCGTTCATTTCCCAAGGCCGAAATTATTGTCTACGGACCAGCCCATCTGCCGGAAATTTTTTACGGACTGCCCAGGGTGCACTGGGCAAAATTCCATTACCAGCGTGACGGGGGCTTAATCGGCCGTCTGACCGGCTATACCGCGCTGTACCAGCAGTTGAAAATGGAATGGGAAGGCCTGCATGACGGCCAGACCCTTCTCTTCGACCCGGACAGCAGGCTCAGCCAGCTCGCCCTTCTTCCCCTGCTGGGCGACCGGTATACCAGGCATTTCCCTTCCCGCACCGATCAGGAGGATGACACAAGCAGACTGAGTCAGCTGACCAACAGATGGTTGAACGAGGTGCTGAGTGAACAGATCAGCATCCTCCCGCAGATTTCCATCCGACCGGCCCATGAGGACAGTATCAAGAGTTTTTTTGCCCAGTTCCCACCGGACTGCAAAAAAATTGTCATCAATCTCGGGGTCGGCAATGACAGCAGAAAACGACTACCCGACCCCTTTGAGGAGAAACTGCTCACCGGGCTTTTACAGGACGACCGAGCACTGGTGGTTCTTGACAGCGGGTGCCACCCGGAGGAGCGGGAGAGGGCACGGGCGCTCATGGAAATCATCCAGATGAATGCATTTCAAACTGTGGCTGTTTCGGAAAAAAATCTGGCTACCAGACAGATCCCTTTCCAACATGGACTGATTTGCATTCAGGGCGGCATCGGCATGCTTTCGGCCCTTATCGATCAGACGGATGTTTTTTTCGGCTACGATTCCTGCTGCCAGCATCTGGCCACGGCCAGAGGAACGCGGTCGGTCATCTGTTTCGCCGGTGCCCCGAATGACCGTTTTTTCGACAGATGGCGCCCTCTGGACAAATCCGGTTCAACCACAACCATCCGCATCAAGGATAGCCGCCATCTTACCGAAACCGAGCTGACGGAACTGGCTGAAAAATTCTGCCGGATGATCCTGACAGAGAAAAAAATCTGATAAAATAAATGGCAAACAAGACAAAACAAGGTAAAAAACCTGCCATGGCAATATTTCAAAAAAAGAGCAACAGGAGCAAGATGTGCTAGAAGACATAAATTGGCGGCACCTGCAACAGGCCATTGAAAAATTTCCCTCTGCCAATGTACTGGTTATCGGCGATATCATTGTTGATCATTTCATCTGGGGGAGTGTTTCCCGCATCTCGCCCGAGGCGCCGGTGCCTGTTGTCAATGTGACTGACGAGAGTCTTCTGCTCGGCGGTTCGGCCAACGTGCTGCACAACCTTTACGATCTCGGGGCCAGGGCGACCCTGTGCGGGGTGATCGGCGAGGATCTGATGGGCCAACATCTGCTGCAACTTCTGCAGCAGATGGATTCACCCACCGCAGGCATCATCATGACCCATGACCGGCCCACCACCAAAAAAACCAGAATTGTGGCCCAGAGCCAGCAGGTCGTCCGTTTTGACCGGGAAAAAACAGGGCCACTGCCTGGTGAAACCCTGGACGCCCTGTGCGCGTTTATCGAGGCGAACATCACCGCCTTTGACGCAGTCGTTATTTCCGACTACTGCAAAGGGGTGATCTGCGCACCACTGATGGACCACCTGCGCCGACTGGTAAGCCTCCACCATGTGCCGATGATCGTGGACCCGAAACCGATTCATACCGACCTCTTTCACGGGGCGACCATCATCACCCCCAACCATCACGAGGCGGAAAAGATGTCCGGCGTGACCATCGTTGATGACGAATCTCTTTTCCAGGCAGCCACTGCCCTGCTGCAAAAACTTGACAGCACGGCAGTTCTCATTACCCGGGGCGAGGCGGGCATGGCACTGCTGGAAAAAGAAAAACAGATTTTCACTATTCCAACGGTGGCCAAAGAGATTTATGATGTTACCGGCGCGGGTGATACGGTGATTGCAAGTCTTGCCCTTGGACTTGCCAGCGGCCTCAGCTTTGCAGAGGCCGCAACCCTGGCCAATTTTGCCGCAGGAATAGTTGTCGCCAAGATCGGTACGGCAACGGCATCAGCCAAAGAACTTATGGAGCTTATTTCATGAAATTTCCGATAAGCATGACGGCCTTCGGACGGGGAGAACACCTCTCTGAAAACATCGGCTGGACGGTGGAGATCAAATCAGTCAATCACCGGTTTTTCGATATCCGCATCAAAATACCCAGACAGTACGCTGCCCTTGAAGAAAGAATAAAAAAAGAAATCACTCCTTTTTACAGCAGAGGCCATATTGAGGTGGTGGTTACTCCCGCCCCGAATCTGGTTGAGGCCAAAACCCTGGGCGTCAATCTTCCCCTTGCCCTTCAGTATGGCAACTGCCTGCTGGAGATCAAAAACTATCTGGATCTGCCCGCATCAGGCACTGAACTGACCCTGGTGGCAAATTATCCCAATGTCATCTATGCCATGGATGAAAAGGAAGACCTGGAGGCCATCTGGGATGTCCTGAGACAAGCCCTGCTGCAGGCCCTGGAGCTGACCCGGGATATGCGGGAGCGCGAAGGCTTGAGCCTGAAAAACGATCTTCTCACCCGGCTTGACTTTCTGGCCGCCACCAAAGAACAGGTAAAAGAGAAGATACCGGAACTTACCGCACAGAAACAGGTTTCTCTGCAGGAAAGGATAGCAAAACTGGCCAAAGACATTGACATTGACCCTAGCCGCATTGTCCAGGAGATTGCCATTATTGCCGACAAAGCCGATGTGACCGAAGAGCTGGTGCGATTGACCAGTCACATCGATCAATTCCGCCATTTTCTTGAACAGCAGGAACCCGTGGGACGGCGCCTTGATTTTCTTCTGCAGGAACTCTTACGGGAGATCAATACCATGGCGTCAAAAATTTCAGATGCCGGCATTGCTCATCAGGCGGTCGAACTGAAAAACGAACTGGAAAAAATGCGAGAACAGGTGCAGAATCTTGAATGATTAGTCTTATTGGTCAAATTCAATGAACCAGCTGGGCTAGTCGGACCAGTCGGACCAGTTAGACCAGTTAGATCCAGTCGGACCAATAAGACCAAAAAAGGTTATAACCATGGACCAGAGAATGATCAATGTGGGGTTTGGCAACTCAGTGGTGGCCAGCCGTATCCTTGCAGTTGTAAAGCCGAAGTCTTCCCCGATAAAAAAGCTCAAGGAGGAAGCCAAGGAGCAGAAAAAGCTTATCGACGTTACCGAGGGGCGGAAAACCCGCTCCATCATCATCCTGGACAGCAACCACGTTATCCTCTCCGCTGTCCAGCCGGAAACGATTACCCAGCGCTTCGCCCCTGCCACCCAGCAGGATCCCTCCTCACTGACGGATGACACGTTGTGAGAGGGAATCTCATCATCATTTCCGCCCCATCCGGGACCGGAAAAACCACCATCCTCAAAAGGCTTTTTGCGGAAGTAAAAGGGGTGACATTTTCGGTATCCCATACTACCAGAGGGCCTAGGGCAGGCGAAAAGGACGGGGTTGACTACTATTTTGTCGATCAGCCTACCTTCCAGCGGTTGCGGGAGGATAATGAATTTCTTGAATGGGCTGAGGTGCACGGCAACTTTTACGGGACCAGCAGAAGAGAGGTGGACCGGCATCTCCTCCAGGGACTTGATGTCTTCCTGGATATTGATGTCCAGGGTGCCAGGCAGGTCAGGGAGGCGGCCGGAGGCGAATGTTTCTCCATCTTTATTGTCCCGCCGTCATGGGAAGAACAAGAAAGGCGGCTGACCGGCCGGGGAACCGATTCCCCTGAAACCATCCGGCTCCGCCTGCTGAATGCCAGGAAAGAAATGCAGGATGCCGGGCTCTACGATTTTCTGATCGTCAATGACACCGTGGAACAGGCGGTTGACACCCTGCGGGCCATCATCATTGCCCAGCGCAGCCGCACCAGGCGCAACCCGGACGGACTGCCCCTTATCCTGCCCGGGCAATGATCAACTCCTTGTCATCACTTGCCCTGCGACTGCATGCTGTTTTTTTTGCCGCACACCGCGGCTCTGCCCACTAACCTTTCACAGGTCGGTTTATGAACGACAACACACCGCTTAACGAAGACCAGCTTGTCTGGGGCATCCATCCGGTTTATGAACTGCTGGCCGCCAGACCCCGCTCAATCCACGAAATCTTGATCGAGAAGGGCAAAACAAGCAGGAAACTGCAGGACATCATTGATCTGGCGAGAAAAGAGCAGGTAAAGGTAAAATTCACCCCCCAGTTCAGAATATCCGGCAGCAGGCAGATGAACCATCAGGGTGTCATTGCCCGAATCATGCCCTTTGAAACCCTGCAGGAAGAGGCCTTTCTGGCGCTTCTTGGCCAAAGCAAAACCCCTTTTGTGCTGGCCCTTGATTCCATCCAGGACCCCCACAACCTGGGGGCCATTATCCGTTCCGCCTCGGCCGCAGGGGTAACCGGGCTCATTGTGCCCAAGGACCGCTCAGCTCCCTTAAGCGGCACGGTGGCGAAAATATCTGCCGGCGCCTTGGCCCACCTGCCCGTCTGCCAGAGCACCAACTTCGCCAGGATACTGCAGAAATTAAAAGAGCAGGGTATCTGGATTTACGGCACCATCAAGGATGGCGGCGTTTCCATCTATCAGACGGATTTTTCCGGTCCGCTCTGCCTGGTGATCGGCGGCGAGGAAAAAGGCATCAGGCCGCTGGTTCAGGAACAGTGCGACTTCAAGGTGACCATCCCCATGCAGCGGGAAATTGATTCCTTAAACGCCTCGGTCGCGGCCGGCGTCATCATGTTTGAAATCATCAGACAAAAAGGTCTTTGATTGCTTTTCGCCCATCTCTTATCCGGCCATTCATTATCATGACAAGGCCAAATCCGCCGGCGACTTCTGCCTTGTCATCGAACCCAAAAGATCTTTATCCTGCCTCGGCAATTTATCTGCCGATATGGACGAATTGGGGTCCCGCCCTCCGCTAACCTCCCTGCCTTTACCCGGATTTCTCCTGGAAAATTTGCCCCCTGTTACGGCCTTTGCCGGCTCCTGCGTCGATACGTTGGTGATAACGGCCTGTTAACCCATATTTAACAACATAAATTATTTTTCCAGTACAACCAATATGTTACATCTTTAAAAAAAACGTAGTGGCACTACATCCGTGTATTTTAGTCATCAGTTAACCAGTTTTCGTACCCCACCCGGTGAAGCTGATAGGTCCAGGGCATCATAGAGTCTCTGCAGTTTCGGCTCGGCAACCGTTGTCTTGCGGACATGCAGGGTCCTCCCATTCCGCTGTTTAAAAGTGGCGGTGACCCGCTGCTGCACGGAGAAAATCTCCCGCAGC
>JAHILF010000130.1 GCA_018897105.1 Pseudomonadota bacterium | reverse complement strand
GGTACCTTATCAAAATCTTCCCGCTTCGACAACAAAAGTTGCCATCCACGCGAGCAAGCCATGATTATCTCACAAATTCAACGAGTTATTTTTTCAGCGCAAGTCACATGCTACTCCCGAGGTCAGGTGGTCTGAAATTAATTTCAGCAATCAATTTCACCTTTGAGCCTGATTCTGCTGTTTCTTGACAGAGACCGTTACCTTTTGATCTGGCTTGGTTTTACAAAGCCGGGGACAGAATGATTTTCGCCAAAACAGCGAAAAAAATTCAGTCCCCTCAGTCTGGAAGAAAAATTAAATCTGTCTCCCGACCTTTTGGCAAAATGAAACAGTTCTTCTGTGAACTTACATATCTCTCGGACAACCCTGTTCTTCTAAGTGTACGGGCCTAAAGGCCCAATCAGTGCCACTTTATGTAATTCCAATAGAGCGTTCTCCTTTTCGTTAAGAAAACAGAGAACGCCTTCCTCTCCATTTGTCAGCCCCAGTTCTTTCAGTGTCTCGCCGGCAAATTTAACAAATAGTGACAGTTTGAAGAAATTACTCCTGCTTACACAGTTGTAAAAAGGGAGTAACTCCTGGGGCAGTTCTCGCCAGAGTTGGTCTTTCGTCTGTTTTAAAACGTGTGGGCCGAGGTGATCGGGGAGAAAACGATGGCCGCTACGTAGCCAGTCGTAAATCAGGAGTTCTTGCAGTAACCCTCCCATCGGATCATTCCGGATGAAATCAGCAAGGATTTCGCTCATCAACAGCTGGGTCTTTGCCCTGTTGAAGAAGTGATGTTTTCTGCATGCTGCAAGCAGATCCAGAAAAAACTGGAAACCATCCCGACCATTTCTCTGTAAAAATCCGAAAAAGGCCCTGAAATAACGGTTATTGTAGAAAGCCTCGAAACATTCTCCGAACCAGAAGAGCTCCGCCAATTCGTCATGGGGCAGCCATCTGGTGGACAGAACTTCATAGGGGGGATACTTGCAGTGCTGTATGGAGAATTCCGGCAGTTGCCCGCTGAGTGGGGTGTGGGGAAGTACTTTTAACAGTCCCATCTGGATATAATGGGGACCGATGGCAAAGATATCGTTAAATGATTTACCAAACGATGCAAATGTCTCATAGGGGAGGCCCAGAATAAGATCTACATGCAGATGGATGGTATTTATCTGCATCAGGCGTTTAATGTTATCAAGGGATGAGCTGATGCTGCTTTTCCGGTTGATGGCGGCAAGGGTCTCTGTATGGGTCGATTGGATGCCGACCTCAAATTGAAAGAGTTGTGGCGGTATTGTTTGCAGAAACGCAAACATATCTTCTGAAAAGAGGTCCGGAGCAATTTCAAAATGAAAAGTGGTCCCGGGGGATTCTTCTCGAAGAAATTGCCAGATTTCCAAAGCTCTTTTGTCTGAAGCATTGAACGTTCTGTCGACAAAACGGAGACTTAGTGGTTTATGGGCAAGGATCTCAGTAAGTTCCTGGCGGACCTTGTGCATGTCCTTGTAACGGACTCCTGGCTCCAGTGAAGATATGCAGTAACTGCACGAATAAGGGCATCCCCTGGATGATTCGTAGTATATATGGCGGTTGACAAGTTGGTCTGCGAAGTCTTCCGACGTAAAAGGGGAAGCAAATTCTCTGGATCTGGAACAATGATAACTTGGGCGAAGTGAACCATTTTTGAGATCAGTATAAAATGACCGGTCTATCCCTTCGATTTCACCGCTTACCACGGTACATCCTGCCGGAAGTTCATCCGCATTGAAAGCAATCCCATGGGGCCCGCCGAGAATAAAACGGGGAAATGGTTGAATTTGGGCAAGATCATTTATTATTCTTTTTATGATATGGGCGTTCCAGATATAAACCGAGAAAAAAAATGCGTCAGCCGCGAATGAGCTGATTTGCATCAGGGTAGGATAATAGGGATCATTGATGGTAAATTGATTGATGTTTACAGCAACGTCATCTATATTCTTACAAAGTTCTTGTCTCAGATAGAACAGACTCAGGCAGGAGTGGGTAAATCTGCAGTTAAAGCCGATTAAAGAGAATTTCATAAGCCGATTTTATGTGGTCTAACATTTTGATTTGATAAGTATTTTTCTGGTAGTGGTAAACGTGCTGAGCACGAAGAAATACTTGACAGTTATTATTAAAACATTTTAAGACTGTCAAGCTGATTGCGTTTTTTTTAAAGGTATTTTCAATCGATCGCAATAAGTCCTGCGATTTAAATATATTTGTTAAACAAAAATAATGATTTCTTTTATAACCAAGCTCGGAGATTCATTTCTCTATATGGTCCGGGACCTGGGACGTATGGGGCTTTTCCTGCTGTCAGCCCTGCTGGCAATATTTTCACGTCCCTTCCGATTCCGTGAAACCGTGCGGCAGATTCAAATTATCGGGGCAAATTCATTTGCCGTGATTTTTTTTATCTCTATTTTTACCGGTATGGTGCTAGGCCTGCAGGGCTACTATACCTTACGGAAATTCGGATCAGAAGGCATGCTTGGTTCTGCAGTGGCCCTGAGTTTGATCCGCGAACTCGGACCAGTTCTGACCGCCCTTATGGTCACCGGTCGCGCCGGTTCGGCAATGTGTGCCGAGATCGGCATCATGCGCAATAGCGAACAGATTGATGCCTTGGAATGTATGGTTATCAATCCTTTCCGCTATCTCATCACCCCGAAATTTCTCGCGACAATCATCTCGCTTCCTATCCTGACTCAATTTTTTAATGTTATCGGCATAGCCGGGGGGTATGTGGCCGGAGTCGTCCTGCTGGGGGTAAACCCGGGAGCTTTTTATGACGGCATAGTACAGAGTGTTGTCAATGAGGATATCAATCTCGGAATCGTCAAATCCTTTGTTTTTGCCCTGCTGGTGGTCTGGATTTGTACCGGAAGGGGGTATTTTGTACATATTCTACGTAACGCCGGATTCGGTGCAGAAGGTGTCAGTCGGGCCACAACCCAGGCCGTGGTGCTTTCCTCCATCTCTGTATTGATCTGGGATTATCTGATTACGGCGATCATGCTATGAGTCCCGCCATAATCGAATTTCAAAACGTGGTCAAGTCATTTGGGCAACAGCGGGTTCTGGATGATGTTTCCGTTTCCTTCAAGTCCGGTAAGACGACGGTGATTGGTGGCGGAAGCGGTCAGGGGAAAAGTGTCACGTTAAAGCTGATCCTTGGCCTGCTCTCTCCTGATTCAGGTCAGATTCTGGTGAACGGTCGAGATATTACCCGGATGAAACAGCGGGAATTAAACAAAATCAGGGAGAAATTCGGGGTTTTGTTCCAGGGCTCCGCACTCCTTGACTCAATGACCGTTTTTGATAATGTTGCATTGCCTCTGAATGAAAGGACAAAATATAAAAGTCAGGAAATTGCCCAACGAGTCAGACAGATGCTTGCCCAGTTTAATCTAGAGGGCCATGAAGATAAATTTCCCGCTCAGCTCAGCGGCGGGATGAAAAAGAGGGTAGGTCTGGCCAGGGCATTGATGCTGCAGCCTGATATCATGCTCTTTGATGAGCCGACAACAGGTCTCGATCCACAGATAACCATGGATATCTACCGGCTTTTTTTTAAAAGTCAGAAGCAGTTCGGCTATACGTCGATCATTGTCAGCCATGATATTCCCAAGGTGTTTAATCTGGCAGATGAGGTAGTTTTGTTGAATAAAGGAAAGATGATGACTTTTTCAAGCCCTGAAGATATTCCCTTAAGCACCGAACCAGAGATTGTTTCCTTTGCCACCGAGACCATGGGGCATATCTACTCAAGCAGAAAGATGGAACATAATATATGAAAAAAAACAACATTGAATTTGTTGTGGGGATATTCTTGATCCTCGGTTTTCTAGCCTTTGCCTATATTTCGTTGCAGTTCGGCGAATTTTCAATTTTCGCCAGAGGGCAGAATTATACATTGTCAGCCGACTTTGATGACGTGTCGGGTTTAAAAAAAGGGGCGGGTATCACTATTGCCGGGGTCAGCGTGGGAACAGTCTCTAACATCAGACTAACCAAAGAACAGCGGGCGGAAGTCTCACTCTATCTTTCCAATGATGTCGAGATCACTGAAGATGCCATTGCCTCCATCAAGACTCAAGGTATTATAGGTGACAAGTATATCCGTATCAGTCAGGGCGGATCGGAAACCTATCTCAAGGGGGGGGGGGCGATCACGGATACGGAATCTGCCGTTGATATTGAAGATTTGATCAGCAAATATATATTTGGTAAAATATAATCACTATCCTTCTGTTTTTATGGATCAACCGTGGTTACTCTTGGTAAACTTCACTATGAAAAAAGATGAACGGGGATGAAAAAAATAAATAAACTTTCGATTGCTCCCCTGTTGATGTCGCTTTCTCTGACTTTTTTTATTTTTATCAATACTTCTGTTCCCTGTCATGCCGCCAATGAACCAATGGATCAGCTGCGTGACACTGTGAACCAAATTGTCGATATTTTACGCAGAGACGATCCGGGGGAGCAATGGGTAACCAAAAAAGAAGAGATTGTCAAAATCGTTAAAAGCAGGTTTGCTTCCCACGAGCTGGCCCAGCGGGTGTTGGCGCTTAACTGGAGAGCCCGGACTGGACAGGAAAAAGAACAGTTTGTTTCGCTTTTTTCCCAGGTGCTTGAAACCACCTATATTAACAGGCTCAAATCATATTCTGATGAAGAAGTAACATTTAAAAAACAGATTGTTAACAATGACAAGGCGATTGTCTATAGTGAGATAGTAAAGAATAATCAAGAAATCCCAATTGTTTACCGTGTAAAAGATGATAAGGGACAATGGCTGATCTATGATATTATTATAGAAGGTGTCAGTCTCGTGCAAAACTATCGGCAACAATTTGACCGGATAATTAAAAACGAAGGTTATGACGGTCTGGTCCGCCGCATGGAAGAAAAAATTCAGGAAAATCAACAAAATGATATTGAAGCACATGAGTAGAGGCCGTTACGAAATACCCTTACATTTCTAACCATTTCGGTTAGGGCCCTTATGCCGACCAATACAATGAAATGTTTAGTTATTTTTTTTACAACGGCTTAGTAGGATTTAACAACGGGGAATTATTGTGATAAAGAATATTGTCAATGCGAAATTAATCGCTGTTCTCGTGTTTCTGCTGGTGCTGGTTTCCGGCTGGGATAACCACAGATTGCTGAGGGTAAACTTTCAATCATCGGCATGGGCTGCAGACGAGATGGGTGACGCAGACTTCCTTGATGATGAGCGGGATGAGCAGTGGACAGGTGTGGAGGTCAGTGATCCGCTTGAGCCGGTCAATCGCTTTTTTTTCCATTTCAACGACAAGCTTTATTTTTGGGCGTTAAAGCCTGTAGCCCGAGTTTATGGTGCGGTTTTGCCCCAGGATATTCGCATCTGCATACGAAATGCCTTTCATAATCTGTTTTTTCCGGTTCGTTTTGTTAATAATGTATTACAGGGAAAATTTAAAAACGCCGGCATTGAAGCATCCCGTTTTGTCATTAATACAACCGCAGGGGTGGCAGGGTTTGGCGATCCTGCCAAGGATGTCTTCAATCTTGAAATAAAGGAAGAGGATCTGGGACAGACTTTCGGATACTGGGGAATCGGCAATGGTATCTATTTTTGTTGGCCTGTTCTGGGGCCGTCCACTATGCGTGATAGCTTCGGATTGTTCGGAGACTCCTATCTGAGCCCCCTTGGCTGGGTCATGCAGAATGATCTTGAAGATGGCCTGGCCCTGTACGGAGGCCAGCAGGTGAATAATACCTCTTTGGTTATCGGAGATTACGAGGCATTTCTGCAATCATCCTTTGACCCTTATATTTCGCTTCGCGACGCATATATTCAGTATCGCCAGAGCAAAATCAAAGATTCAAAACAAAATAATAAAATTTATTGAAATTCCCCTCAACTGTCCATTGGCATTTCTGCCGTCGGTCGTTGGGTATTCTTCATCTTTACCCCGATTTGATTATTATTCGCTTCGTTATGAATAAATTATCTGTTTGCTGGCAAACAACGGCAATATTTATGTATTGCCTTTTTGCCCTGCTGCTTAAAGCCGATGAGGCCGCCTGTCTGAACAGCCCTGCTGAATATATGCAGAGCGCAGTAGAAGAAATAATGGCTATAGTGAATACGGATCAGCTGAAACTACCTGAAAATAGCCAGTACAAAAGGAAACTGATCCTTACCGTCCTTCGCCACCATTTTGATTTTAAAGAGATGTCGAAATTGACACTGGGAAAACATTGGAAAGATATAACTGATGCTGAAAAGGACCATTTCATTGAGTTCTTTTCCCAGATGATTGAAAATTCCTATATAAATAAAATTGAAGCCTATTCAGATGAAAAGATCATTTTCCTGAAAGAATCTGTGAGGGGAAACAAATCATTGGTTCCAACTGTTATCAAGCGCAACAATCTTGATATCCCGATTAGTTATAAGCTTTATAAGACCCAGGACAGCTGGCGTATTTACGATGTGGTTATTGAAGGTGTCAGTCTGGTGCAGAATTACCGGAGCCAGTTCAACAGCATTATCATGAAAGAAAAATATGCGGGGCTGGTGAGGCGGATTGATGAAAAAGTGGGAAAAATTGCGTCGGAAGGGGAATAGGCACTGTTATGCAAGCTGCGCAAGAAAAAACATCAGAATCTCAGACAGCGCAACGGCAGTTTCATAATGTGTTTCCTGAATTTATGGAAAACGAGGTTGAGAAACTTATTTGTTATCTTGAACTCCGTCGCTACGCGCAAGGGGCGATAGTATGGCAACAGAGCGATCCCCTGGAGTTTATGGGGTTACTGGTTGAAGGCAAACTAGTTATCAAACGTGAAGGCAGATTCCCGGGCAAAAATATCATACTGGCAATTTTAGAAAAAGGTTCCCTCTTTGGGGAGATGGCTGTTGCCGCATCCCATCCACATTCGGTCACGATTTCCGCTGTTGAAGAAACACAGGCCTATGTCCTCTCCTTTGACAATGCCCAGAATCTTTTTCAGAAAGAACCTGCTTTATCTATAAAACTTCTCAAGAAAATCATAGTAGTTTGCGGTTTACGCCTGCAGCATACCGGGTCAAGGCTGGCGGAACTTCTTTAGGGTGCATAAGGCTTCTTTTTTTCTTCATTCCCTTCCTATTTCTGTCCGCCTCAATGAAAGCTCTTGACAAGAAATTAATTTTATTTATAATTTCTTGTTCCTTTGCCTGCAATATATCGCTTTTGGAGCTTGTGTTGTGAAGATTGATTTTTATGAAATTCCGAAAGAGGGTTTGTCTCTCTCTTTAGACGATGCTCACTGGTTTCCTGAAGAGTTGGAACGCTTGGGGAAAGTGGAGTCTTCGCTTAGCCTGAAAAGGCTTGGGCAACGTGTTGTTGTTACAGGGAGAATTACAGCTACCGCTGTCTTTGCATGTGACCGTTGTCTCGGGAAATTTCATCTGCCGTTGGACTCCGATTTCAGAATAGATCTGGAACTTCCTACGGAAGGCACAAGTGAACTAGAGGAAAAAGACCATTACTGTCACGATAATGAGATGGATATGGAAGTTCTTGAAAATGGTGAAATAAATATTACCGATATATTGCAGCAGCAGGTATACCTTGCCGTGCCCATAAAAAAACTTTGCTCCGAAGAGTGTCGTGGAATGTGTAGTAAATGCGGGGTAAATCTCAATTATGAACAATGTCGATGTCAGCCGGATACTTCTTCGCCCTTCAGTGTGTTAGCCAAATTGAAGGGTTAATATTTATGCAGTATTTTAAAAGTAAATTTTTTTTACATAAACTCGTTGGTTGGAGGAAAAATAATGGCCTTACCGAAAAGAAGACACTCTCGTTCCCGTACCAGAATTCGTCGTTCCCATGACGGATTGACCGCACCCACTATTTCCACATGCTCTGAGTGTGGCGAACCAAAACTGCCACATCGGCTCTGTTCCGGATGCGGTTCCTATAAGGGTCGTAAAGTAATCGATCTAGGTGAAGAAAATCTTGACTAATCTCCACTGACTGAATTTGGGGTAGCAGTAGTGTGTGATTAAGCTGCCTCAAGATGTAAAGACCTGGGAAATGCATTGAAGAGCCTGCTTCAGTTCAAAAAGAAACGTGCTCATTTAGCCAGAGGAGAAGTTGCGTGCGGATAGCTCTTGATGCCATGGGAAGTGACCGTGGCCCTGCGGAAATGGTTGCAGGTGCCGCGTTGGCTGTCCGTGTTACTGATGTGCATATTACCATAGTCGGTGGTGAGGAGCAGATTATACCCGCTCTGAAAAAAGAAGGTATCTCTCACCTGGTTGATTTTGTGCCGACCTCCCAGGTCATTACTATGCACGACTCACCGATCGAGGCCGTTCGCAAAAAGAAAGACTCTTCTGTTGTCGTTGCGTTTGAACTTCTCAGAAAGCATGAAGTCGATGCAGTGGTCAGCCCCGGGAATTCCGGTGCAGTCATGGCCGCAGCCATCAAATTTCTCGGTAGGTTGAAAGATATATCTCGTCCGGGGATTGCCAGCGTTTTCCCGACACTGAAAGGCCCGGTTGTGGTCATGGATGTCGGGGCAAATGTTGATTGCCGCCCGAAACACCTCTTGCAGTTCGGTGTTATGGCTTCTGCTTTTTCCCGTATTATGTATGGTATTGAAAAGCCTCGTGTCGGCCTGCTGAGTATCGGCGAAGAGGGCGGCAAGGGAAATGCCCTGGTTAAAAGCGCCCATTCGCTTTTTCAGAGCAGTGGACTTAATTATATAGGCAATGTCGAGGGCCGTGATACATTTGTCGGCGATGTGGATGTTATCGTCTGTGACGGATTTGTTGGCAATGTTTGCCTGAAGCTCAGCGAAGGGTTGGCTGAAGCTGTTTTATCCATGCTCAGGGAAGAAATCTGCAAAACATTCAAAGCGAGAATGGGATATTTTCTCGCCAAGCAGGCCTTCAGCAATTTCAAAAAACGAGTCGACTATGCCGAATATGGCGGGGCTCCCTTGCTTGGCTTTAACGGCACAGGTGTTATCTGCCATGGCAGGTCCAATATGGTGGCCATCAAGAATGCCCTGCTGGTAGCTGATGGTCTGGCCAAGAATAATGTGAATGACCATATTCTCGCAATGCTTGAAACTACAAAACCGGCTTTATCTCATTTTGATGAAAGTGATGTTCCGGCGGGAGCAGCTTAAATGAACAGAATGGTTGTCCTCGGCACTGGTTCAGCGCTGCCGGAGAGAGTGCTGTCTAATGCGGACCTGGAAAAAATGGTGGATACCTCGGACGAATGGATCACCACCCGGACGGGCATAAAAAACAGACGCATCGCCGGTCAGGGAGAGGAAACGTCCAAACTCGCCACCATAGCCGCCAGCAGAGCCATGGATATGGCACAACTGCCAGCTGCCGAAATCGACATGATTATTGTCGGCACGATCACACCCGATATGGGCATGCCCTCATGTGCCTGCCTGGTGCAGAAGGAACTTGGCGCTACACGCGCATTTGCTCTTGATCTCAATGCCGCCTGTTCGGGTTTTGTCTTTTGTCTCGATGTGGCTGATAAATACGTCAAAGCAGATCCAGACATGAAAATTTTGGTTGTCGGTGCCGAGACATTGTCGAGCCGGGTCAACTGGGAAGATCGCAACACCTGCGTTCTCTTCGGTGATGGAGCTGGGGCCTGCGTGGTTACAGGAACAACAGAGCATCGCGGTATGCTGGCCAGCAAACTCTTTTCAGACGGCAGTCTTTACAAGCTTCTCTATATGGACAATGCGCCGAGTATGAACAAGAATCTGGCCTCCCAAGAAAATGACGGTTCCTATATCAAGATGGCCGGCCGGGATGTTTTCAAGTATGCCGTTCGCTCCATGGACATGGCTATCATGAACGTGCTTGACCAGGTGCAGGTTTCGGTCGATGATATTGCCCTTATTATTCCTCATCAGGCCAATATCCGTATCTTGAAAAGCCTGGGAGAAAGGCTGGGTGTAGCCAGTGAAAAAGTCTACATAAATCTGGACAAATATGGTAATACATCGGCGGCTAGTATCCCTATAGCCTTGGACGAGGCGAATCGGGAAGGGCGTATTAATGCCGGAGATCTTGTTCTGCTCTGCGCCTTTGGTGGAGGTTTCACCTGGGGTGCCACTTTATTTCGATGGTAGAATTTTCTGATTATAATTTTGTTGAGGAGTTAAGCTGTGGATTATTTTTTAACTGAAGAACAGCAGATGATCGTTGATCTCTCCCGGCAGATTGCCGACGAGTTAATCATTCCCCAACGTGCAGCTCTCGATGAATCCGAAGAGTTTCCGAAAGATATTCTTGACGCTGTTGCCAAAGCAGATCTTTTTGGTATTTATATCCCCGAAGAATATGGCGGTTTCGGGGCAGGCACCTTTGAAATCGTTTTAGCCCTGGAACAGTTTGGTCGTGGTTGTGTCGGGGTGGCAACGGCATTTGCCGCCAGTGCCCTTGGCGCATTTCCCATTATGATTTCCGGCAGTGAAGAAATGAAGCAGAAATATCTGCCTGATATCGCCACCGGCGCAAAAAAAGCCGCTTTTGCCCTCACCGAAGCCAATGCCGGTAGTGATGCTTCCGGCATCCAGACCACCGCTGTGCTCGATGGCGATGAATGGGTTCTGAACGGCACCAAACAGTGGATAACCAACGCCGGCGAAGCCAAAATTTATACGGTTATAGCCATCACCGATCGTTCCAAAGGGCCCAGGGGGGCTTCCATGTTTGTCGTTGAAGATACTGACTCGGGTTTTTCTTATGGGGTCAAGGAAAAGAAACTGGGCATCCGGGCATCTTCAACCCGGGAGCTTATCTTCAAGGACTGCCGCATTCCCAAAGACCGGCTTATCGGCCGGCAAGGCACCGGCTTTATTACGGTAATGAAAACTCTGGATAAGTCGCGGCCGGGTATCGCCATCCTCGGCGTCGGACTTGGCCAGGCGGCCTTGGATGAGGCGGTCACCTATGCCAAGCAGAGAGTGCAGTTCGGTAAACCGATTATCTCTTTTCAGGCCGTGCAGCACATGCTGGCCGATATGGCGATCCAGCTTGAAGCTGCCCGAGCTCTTGTTTATGCTGCTGCCAAGCATATTGACGCCCATCCGAAGGATATGTCCAAAGCCTCTTCCATGTGTAAGGTTTTTGCAACCGATATGGCGATGAAGGTCACGGTTGATGCGGTCCAGGTTCTCGGCGGTTATGGTTATATGCGTGATTATCCGGTTGAGAAGATGATGCGAGATGCTAAAATCCTGCAGATTTATGAAGGAACCAATCAGATACAGCGAAACGTGGTTGGTCAGGAGCTGAACAAGGAGTACACATAAGACTGATGAAGATTCTTGTCTGTATCAAACAGGTTCCGGATGCAAAGGATGTCCGTCTGGACCCCAAGACCAACACCTTATCCCGGGAAGGGGTGCAGTCCATTATTAATCCCTATGACCGCCATGCCCTTGAAGAGGCTGTTCGCCTCAAGGAAAAGCATGGCGGCACAGTGATTGTGCTGACCATGGGGCCGCCCCAGGCCCAGGAGATTCTGCGGGAGTCTGTTTCCTGCGGGGCCGATGAGGCGGTGCTTGTCTCTGACAGGGCATTTGCCGGCGCCGATACCCTGGCAACGACCTACACCCTGTCCCAGGCCATCAAAAAAATAGGCGGGGCTGACCTTATTTTGTGTGGCAAACAGGCAATCGATGGAGATACCGCCCAGGTCGGACCCGGCCTTGCCGTACGAATGGACATTCCCTATGTCACCTGCGTCCGCAAGATAGTTGAGGTGAGTGACAAGACATTCGTTGTCGAAAGATTGATGGACGACGGCTATGACGAGGTAGAAGTCGAGTTGCCGGCGCTCTTTACCGTGGTCAAGGAAATCAATGAACCCCGTCTTCCTTCTCTCAAAGGGAAAATGAAGGCGAAAAAGCTGGCCATAACCACTCTGACAGCCGCAGATATTGATGCCGATACTGCCCAGTTAGGACTGAAAGGTTCCCCCACCTGGGTGGTCAGGGTTTTTGCCCCCCAGTTGAAGGGTGAACGGACCATGATTGAAGGCACCGTACAGGCACAGGTCGATCAGTTGGCTGAAAAATTGATGGAATGGTGTTAGTCTTATGTTACTGATAGATATTGATGCCTGTATCGGCTGCGGACTCTGTGAAACAAATTGCGCCTTTGATGCAATTCATGTGGTTGACGGCATTGCCGAGGTGAACGAAAACTGTAAACTGTGCGGTGGTTGCGTTGATGACTGCGAAGTCGGTGCCTTGAAAATTGAGGGCATAGATCGCGAGGAGAATGATGATCTGTCTGCATGGTCCGGCATATGGGTTTATGCCGAGTACCGTCATGGCAGAATCGCCCCTGTCACCCATGAGCTGCTCGGTATCGGCCGTAAACTCGCAGACCTGAAGAAGGTGCCGTTGTCGGCTGTGCTGCTGACCGACAAGGCAGGAGATGTGCCGGTTCAGCTTGTTTCCTATGGTGCGGATAAGGTGTATGTTGTCGAAGATCAGGCCCTTGCGCAGTTTACCGATGAGGCTTACGGCAACGCCCTTGAGGATCTGGCCCGTCAGTATAAACCTGAAGTGATTCTTGCCGGCGCAACGGCAATCGGTCGTTCCTTTATTCCCCGGGTGGCAACATCGCTTAAAACAGGTCTCACTGCTGACTGCACGCAACTCGATATCCAGCAGGAAGACGGCGCCCTGCTGCAGACCAGGCCCGCCTTTGGCGGCAATATCATGGCCACCATTGCCAGTTCCAATACCCGGCCTCAGATGGCAACCGTGCGGCCGCTTGTGATGAAGGCCAATGTGCCTGACCCTGCCCGCCAAGGAGAAGTCATTCATTGCACCATTGCCACTGAGCGGCTTGCTTCCCGGGTAAAGGTGCGCAAGTTTGTCGCCCTGGAAGGAGATCAGGTCAATCTCAACGAGGCCGATATTGTTGTATCAGGCGGCCGTGGTCTTGAAGGTGAAAAGGGATTTAAATTGATTGCCGAATTGGCGCAATTGCTTGACGGGGCTGTAGCTGCCTCCAGGGCGGCTGTTGACAGCGGCTGGATGCCCTATCCCCATCAGGTTGGGCAGACCGGAAAAACCGTCAGTCCCAAGGTGTATATCGCCTGTGGTATTTCCGGGGCAATCCAGCATCTTGTTGGCATGCAGTCATCCGATACCATTTTTGCTATTAACCGGGACCCGCATGCCCCCATATTTGATGTGGCAACATACGGCGTTGTCGGTGATGTTTTTGAAATTCTGCCGAAATTAATTGAAAAAATAAAGCAGGCGCGTTCAGCATAAGGGTGCCTTGAAAAATCAGGCATCTGGTTCGAGGACAAGGAGCGGTGAAAATAAAAAGTACCCCGATGGGGGTATAAACTCCGCATATTGGGCATATATGAGCATTTTTCTTTTCGCTGCGACGCAGTAATCGGAAAAAGGGCAATTTTTCACGGTTCCCTTAAATTTGATAACCAACAGAACCAATAGGATCGACATGACATTGGACGGGAAAATAGCAGTGGTCACCGGAGGAAGCCGCGGAATAGGCAGGGCGATCTGCTTGCGGCTTGCCAGAATGGGTGCCACTGTGGTAGTCAATTATGTAAGCCGGCCCGATGCTGCTGAAGCTACTGTTGCATCGATTAAAGAAACGGGCGGCAACGCCGCGGCCTACCAGTTCGACGTTGCAGATACAGAGCAGGTGCAGGCCGCTATTAAAAAGATACTGACCGATTTCGGGCGTGTTGATATTCTTGTCAACAATGCGGGGATAACCCGCGATGGCCTCATTGCCATGATGAAGGAACAGGCATGGGATGAGGTTATTGACACCAATCTGAAAGGCGCTTTCAATTGTATCAAGGCTGTAAGCCGTCCCATGATGAAACAGCGTTGGGGACGGATTGTTTCGATTACGTCAGTAATCGGTTTTGCTGGGAATGCCGGGCAGGCCAACTATGCGGCGGCCAAGGCGGGTATGGTGGGGCTGACCCGCTCCGTGGCCAAAGAACTTGCATCACGCGGGGTCACTGTCAATGGTATTGCTCCCGGTTATATTGATACAGATATGACCAAGGAGCTGTCTGAAGAGGTAACTGAAAAAATCAAAGCGGAAATCCCCATGAATTCTTTAGGGACTGTTGAAGATGTGGCTGCTGCCGTTGCGTATCTTGTTTCAGAAGAGGCCCGATATGTCACCGGTCAGTTTATCCATGTTAACGGCGGAATGTTCATGGGTTAGGGAAAAAACGTATGCAGACCTCTGGTGCCCTTAACGGGCAACATGATGGGTTATAAGGAAAAAGAAGGAGAAAATCATGTCTAAAGAAGAAAAACTTATTGATATTATTGTTGAACAGCTCAGTGTTGATAAAACAAAAGTAGTTTCCGCAGCCTCTTTCGTTGATGATCTTGGCGCAGATTCTCTGGATCTTGTCGAGCTCATTATGGCAATGGAAGAGGCCTTTGATACCGAGATCCCGGACGACGTAGCTGAGAAGATTACGACTGTTCAGCATGCGATCGATCACATTAACTCCTTGAAATAATCTGCCTTATCGCGCTTGACATCCTCCATGATCGGGTGATATGCGCCGATGATTCAGGGTTTTGTAATATCTCAAGCTTTCGAGGTTGCGAATGGCTAGAAGAGTAGTAGTCACAGGTGTTGGTCTCGTTACTCCGCTTGGTACAGGAAATGAAAAAACATGGAATGGAATCTGTGCCGGCAAGAGCGGAGTCGGTCTGATAACCCGCTTTGATACCACAGACCATGCAGTCAAGATTGCTGCTGAGGTCAAGGATTTTATTGCCGAAGATTTCATTGACCCTAAAACGGCTAAGCACTTGGATCCCTTTGTGCAGTATGCTGTTGCTGCGGCGGAGATGGCTTTCACCGATTCGGGCGTTGCCGTGACTGAGGAAAATGCCGCCCGTATTGGCGTCATTACCGGTTGCGGTCTCGGCGGACTGTCCACCATTGAGAAGTACCACCAGATCTGTGTTGAGCGGGGGCCGAAACGTATCACCCCATTTTTCATTCCCATGGTGATACCCAACATGGGCGCCGGGCAGATCTCCATCGTTAAAAAGCTCAAGGGACCCAATTTGTCAGTGACCACCGCCTGTGCGGCCGGAACCCATGCCGTTGGCGAAGCCTTCCGCCTGGTGAGCGCCGGCGTCTGCGACGTGGCCGTCACCGGGGGCAGCGAATCCGTTATCTGCCCTCTCGCAGTTGGCGGATTTAACGCAATGAAGGCCCTTTCCAAAAATAATGACTTCCCGGAGCAAGCCTCACGGCCCTTTGACCGGGATCGTGACGGTTTCATCATTGCCGAGGGTGCAGGAATTCTCATTTTAGAGGAACTGGAGCATGCCAAGGCAAGGGGCGCTCGCATTTATGCAGAAATGGCTGGTTATGGTCTGTCCGGCGACGGATTCCACATGGCGGCCCCTCCTGAAGATGGAGATGGCGCAGCCCGCTGTATGAAAATGGCCCTTGCCGATGCGCAAATGAATGTGGACCAAATCGACTATATTAATGCCCATGGCACCTCAACGCCATTAAATGACGTTGTCGAGACACGGGCAATAAAGAGTGTTTATGGTGATCATGCCAGAAAGCTTGCCATCAGTTCGACTAAATCCATGACCGGTCATATGCTGGGAGGGGCAGGGGGTATTGAAGCCATTTTTACCGCACTGTCCATTCATAATCAGATCGTTCCTCCCACGGCAAACCTTGAAAATCCTGGTGATGAATGCGATCTTGATTATGTGCCGGGGAGCTGCAGAAACATGAAAATCCGGGCGGCAATGTCCAATTCGTTCGGATTCGGCGGGACAAACGCCGTCATCATCATGAAACGCTTTGAGGGATAGATGTGAAGATTGCCATCGGCTGTGATCACGGCGGTATTGCCTTAAAAGAAGTCATTCTGCCTCTGCTTTCGGAACTCGGACATGAGGTAAATGATCAGGGAACCAACTCGACTCTCTCGGTCGATTATCCCCACTATGCCAAAGCCGTGTGTGATCTGGTGGCTGACAATACCTGTGACTGCGGCATTTTGATCTGCGGCACCGGACTCGGCATGTCCATGGCTGCCAACCGCAATAAAAAGATCAGGGCTGCCTTATGCACCGAGATGTTTTCGGCCCGAATGAGCCGGGAACACAATAACGCCAATGTATTATGTCTCGGGGCCAGGGTAACGGGACCGGGCCTTGCCGAGGAAATCGTCCGCACCTGGCTTACCACTGACTTTGCCGGGGATCGACATCTGCGCCGTATTGAAATGTTTTAATTGTAATGAAACAGCCGTCGTAAACTCCAGTATGCTGACGATGTGCGACAGCGAAATTGTCCGAAAGGCTATGCGGTTTAGCATGTACCTCTCATGAGTTTTTTGCACCCCTACCAAATCAAAGAGTATAGTATGTCATCATTAAAACAAACAGACCCGGCTGTTTATCGAGCCATCAGATATGAACTTGAGCGCCAGACCAACCAACTTGAGCTGATCGCTTCCGAAAATATCGTCAGCATGGCAGTTCTTGAGGCCCAGGGATCCATTTTCACCAACAAATACGCTGAAGGCTATCCGAGCAAGAGATATTATGGCGGGTGTGAGTATGCCGACGAGATCGAGTCTCTGGCTATTAACCGGGCAAAGGAAATCTTCGGGGCCGAATATGCCAATGTGCAGCCCCATTCCGGCAGCCAGGCCAATATGGCTGTCTACTTTGCCACTCTCAAGCCCGGCGACAAGGTGCTTGGTATGGATCTGGCCCACGGCGGACATCTTACCCACGGCAGCAGTGTCAATTTCTCCGGACAGCTCTATGATTTCGTCTCCTATGGGGTAAAAAAGGAAACCGGCCAGATTGACATGGAAGAGGTGGAACGCATCGCCCTTACTGAAAAACCGAAGATGATTGTCGCCGGGGCAAGCGCCTATCCCCGGCTGATTGACTTTGAGGCATTTCGCAAAATTGCTGATAAGATTGATGCCCTTTTCATGGTGGATATGGCCCATATTGCCGGTTTGGTTGCAGCCGGCGTTCACCCTTCACCTGTGCCCCATGCCCATTTTGTCACCACCACCACCCATAAGACCATGCGTGGTCCCCGGGGGGGATTGATCCTGGCCAAGGGGGAGTTTGATAAGAGACTGAACAGTAAAATATTTCCTGGCATTCAGGGTGGACCGCTGGTCCATGTTATTGCGGCCAAAGCGGTGAGCTTCAAGGAGGCCATGACTGAAGAGTTTAAAATCTATCAGGCCCAGGTGGTGAAAAATGCCAGAGCGCTGGCGGAAAACCTGCAGAAGTACGGCTTCCAGCTCTTCTCCGGCGGCACGGACAATCATCTGCTGCTGGTCGATTTAAATAACAAGAATATCACCGGCAAACTTGCCGAGGAGGTCCTGGAGGGCTCAGGCCTTACGGTTAATAAGAATGCCATACCTTTTGATACCCAGAGCCGCTTCGTCACGGGCGGCATCCGCATCGGCACTCCCTCGGTGACGACAAGAGGTTTTAAAGAGCCTGAAATGGCAAAAATTGCCGCCTGGATCAACAGGGCTATTGTCAACCGCGACCGCAAGGAGGAACTGGCTGCCATCCGGCTGGAAGTACGGATGTTATGTGATGAATTCCCCTTGTATCCTGATTTAGTGCGTGATGATGATTAATACCGATCTACGCCCGTCATGGTCTGAATATTTTCTTTCCATTACGGAACTTGTTGCCCAGCGTTCAACCTGCACCCGGCGCAAGGTTGGCGCAATCCTGGTGCGGGACAAACGAATCATTGCCACCGGTTATAATGGCGCTCCGACCAAGGTTCGCCATTGCCTTGAAGTCGGGTGTCTGCGTACACAGCAGAATATTCCTTCCGGGGAACGACATGAATTGTGCAGGGGGCTGCATGCCGAGCAGAATGCCATTATTCAGGCGGCCCTGCACGGTGTCAGTGTGGAAAATTCAACGGTTTACTGTACCAATATGCCCTGTTCAATCTGCAGCAAGATGCTGATCAATGCCCGGGTCAAGGCCATATACTACAAGGACGGCTATGCTGACACCCTGGCCGCCTCGATGCTGGCCGAAGCAGGCATTCCCCTTATCCAGATGGGAAACCAGGCAGAGAACGGCTGAAAAAGACGGAGTATAAATTCCCCTTGCATTGGCCACAGAGAGGCGCCGATCTCTTAGTGGCCTTTGTTTCATTTAAGAATTATTGCAGGCTGAAAAATGAAATGCCCCTACTGTGGCCAGCTTGAAAACAAGGTGGTTGATTCCCGCCTCAATAAAGACTACACAATAACTCGTCGCCGGCGTCTGTGCGATTCCTGCGGTCGGCGTTTCACCACCTATGAACGGTTGGAGGTGACAATGCCCATGCTCATCAAAAAAGATGATCGCCGTGAAGCATGGGACCGTTCAAAGGTTGTTGCCGGCCTGAAAAAGGCATGTGAAAAGAGGCCGGTGAGCATGACCCAGATCGAAGAATTCGTGGATAATCTTGAAAGAGAACTGCAGGATATGGGGGAGAGGGAGATACCCGTCCGTATAGTAGGCGCCCGGGTGATGGACGCCCTGCGCAATATCGACGAGGTAGCCTATGTCCGTTTTGCCTCGGTTTACCGGCAATTCAAGGATTTAAATGAATTCATGGAAGAACTGAAGGGTTTGCTCGGCGGCCGGGAAGATGAAAAGAGTGAAGGATCCTGACCTTGTCTTTATGAGAATGGCCCTGCGGGAGGCCCGCAAGGGTCTGGGCAGAACCTCCCCTAATCCTGCTGTCGGCTCTGTGGTGGTGCAGGACGGCAGGGTGATTGGCAGAGGCTATCATAAAAAGGCGGGCACGCCCCATGCTGAAATTCACGCCCTGCGAGACGCAGGGGAGAATGCCATGGGGGCGACTATTTACGTTACTCTTGAGCCCTGTAACCATACCGGACGCACCCCGCCCTGTACCCGCGCCATACTTGCCTCCGGCATCAAGAGAGTTGTGGTCGGCATGATTGACCCGAATCCGCTGGTTGCCGGTTCCGGTTGTGCCTTTCTGCAAAGCAACGGTATCGAGGTCAGAGTCGAGGTGCTGGCCGATGAATGCCGGGAGTTGAATTACCCTTTTATCAAGCATATAACCACCGGGTTACCGTGGGTTATCATGAAGGCAGGTTGCAGTCTTGATGGACGTATAGCCGCGGCAAACGGCCAGAGCAGCTGGATTACCTGCGCAAAATCAAGGGCGGAGGTGCATCGCATCCGCAACCGGGTTGACGCGATACTGATCGGGGCGGGTACGGCCCTGGTCGATGATCCGTCACTTACCACCAGATTAAAGGGGAAAAAGGGAAAAGATCCTTTGCGGGTTGTGTTGGACGGTAAGCTCCGTCTGACCCCAGGTGCCAGGATGCTCAGGCAGCAGTCCACAGCGCCGACCTGGATTTTCTGTTCTCAGCAAGCTGATCCGGCCAAAGCGGCTGCCCTGGAAAAGGCGGGAGCAAAAATCATCCGCATTGACAAAGATCAGGACGGCTGCCTTGACCTGCTGCAGGTGCTGCAGTTTTTAGGTGCCTCTCAGATTAACAGCCTGTTGGTGGAAGGCGGCAGTCAGGTGCATGGCTCGTTTCTGCGGGCAAGCTTGGTGGATCAGGTCTGTATTTTCCTGGCGCCTCTTTTTTTAGGAGGCGATGCCGTGCCGGTTATCGACAGTCTCAGGCTGGCCGGAGTACAGGAAGCCAAAAGATTTGTTACCCGCCGCATCAGACGTTTTGATGACGATGTGCTGATCGACGGCTTGTTTACCAGTGCGTGAGGGAAATTTCTCCAGTCAGGCACTCAGTTGATCATTTAACGAAAAAGATGTTACTCAATAAAATGTTTACAGGAATTATCCAGGGAAAAGGCAAACTCATCGGGAAACGGCCGTCAGGCGGCGGCATGGTTTTCGGGGTGGAGGCGGATTTTGATCTCACTGAGCCGGCGGAAGGCGAATCCATCGCCTGTAACGGCGTCTGTCTGACCGCCAAGAAGATTACCGGCAGACGTTTTGAGGTTGATGTTTCTCCGGAAAGCCTGTCCTGCACCAATTTGGGCGGTATTGCCGTCGGCATGAAGCTGAATCTGGAACGGGCACTGCGTTTAAGTGATCGCCTTGGCGGCCATCTGGTCAGCGGCCACGTGGATGCTACCACGAAGGTTTTGGAAATAAAGCCTGAAGGTGATTTCGTTCGTTTTCAATTTGCGGTGCCGCAAGGATTAGGCCGCTATATTATTGAAAAAGGTTCCATCACCATCAATGGCATCAGTCTTACGGTAAATAGCTGCGATGATCGCATCTTTTCCGTTTCCATCATCCCCCACACCCTGCAGGTCACAACCCTGGGTTTGCTGAAACAGGGGGACCTGGTGAATATTGAGGTTGATCTGATCGGTAAATATGTGGAAAAGCTGCTGCAGGTCAAAGAAAACGGCGAAAGGCCGCAAACATCACGCATCAATCCCGCTTTTCTGGCAGAGCATGGTTTTTTAAAATAATCTTATTTTCTTGGAAACAGAGCTGGATTAAATTGCAAAGATACTTACAGTAGCCCTTAATTTACACTTTTATTATATTAATCTTTCATATCCGGACGGACCGGATCAGGTGAAAATATGCCGGTAAGCAGTATAGAAGAGGTAATAGAAGACATCAGGGATGGTAAGATGATCATCCTGGTTGATGATGAGGACAGAGAAAATGAAGGTGATCTGTATATGGCCGCCCAGATGGCTACCCCGGAGGCCATCAACTTCATGGCGACCCATGGCCGGGGTTTGATTTGCCTGACCCTGACCCCGGAGCATCTTGATAAACTGAAATTGCCCATGATGGTGCAGAATAATCAGTCCCCTTATCAAACCGCCTTTACCGTAAGCATTGAGGCGCGTCAAGGAGTGACGACCGGCATCTCCGCGGCTGACAGGGCAAGGACGGTGCAGGCGGCAGTCGCTCCTGATGTGAAACCTGAAGATCTGGTCAGCCCGGGTCATGTTTTTCCCTTGCGGGCGAGAAGGGGAGGCGTGCTGGTGCGCACCGGTCAGACCGAAGGGTCAGTCGATATTTCCAGGCTTGCCGGGCTTGCACCGGCCGGTGTCATTTGCGAGATCATGAAAACCGACGGTACCATGGCCAGGATGCCTGATCTTGAAATTTTTGCCAGGGAACATGGTCTCAAAATAGCAACCATAGCCGATCTGGTCGCCTACAGAATGAAGATGGATAAACTTGTCCATCGGGCGGCGGAAACCAAGATACCCACCCGTTATGGCGGTGAATTCAGGGCCGTGGTATACACCAATGATGTTGATGACTATGAACATCTGGCCCTGATCAAGGGTGAGATCGACGGAAACAAAGATGTGCTGGTGCGGGTGCATTCCGAATGCCTGACCGGTGATGTTTTCGGCTCCATGCGCTGCGACTGCGGCGGCCAGTTGCAGGCGGCCATGCGCATGGTGAACAAGGAGGGTTGCGGTGTCATCCTCTATATGCATCAGGAGGGCAGGGGCATCGGCCTGGCCAATAAGATCAAGGCTTACGCCCTGCAGGACAAGGGCCTTGACACGGTTGAGGCCAATCTGAAGCTTGGTTTTAAGGCCGATCTGCGTGATTACGGCATCGGCGCCCAGATTCTGCGTGATATCGGCGTTCGCAAGATGAAACTGATGACCAACAATCCCAAAAAGATTGTCGGGCTTGAGGGATACGGACTGAAGGTGGTGGACCGGGTAAAAATCGAGACCGATCCTGTTCCCGAGAATCTGGGTTATCTGCGTTGTAAAAAAGATAAAATGGGCCATCTTCTGGAACTGAATGGTTCTGAAAACGAAGACTGAAAAGAAATTTGGAGTGTTTCAATGGCAAAATGTTTTGAAGGAAATTTCCAGGCTGAAGGTAAAAAAATCGGCATAGTGCTGGCCCGTTTTAATTCATTTATCGCAGAACGCCTGCTTGAAGGAGCACTCGACACCTTGCTCCGTTTTGGTGCGGCAGATGACGACATTGAGGTCGCCCGGGTGCCGGGGGCATTTGAAATTCCACTGGTTGCCCAGAAAATGGCGAAATCCGGACGTTATGACGCGGTAATCTGCCTCGGCGCCGTTATTCGCGGGGCCACACCTCATTTTGATTTCGTGGCCAACGAAGCGGCCAAGGGCATCGCTCAGGCCAGCATGGAGAGCGGAGTGCCCATCATCTTCGGCGTGCTTACCACCGATACAATCGAACAGGCCATTGAGAGGGCCGGATCAAAGGCCGGCAACAAAGGTTCTGAATGCGCGGCTGCCGCCATCGAGATGGTGAATCTGTTAAAAAGCCTGATATGAGTATTCGCCGTAAATCAAGGGAACTCGCCCTGCAATGTCTCTATCAGATTGATCAGAGCGGCAATCCGCAGGTTGATATTGCCCTCATGAGCGATCATTTTGATGTGAACAAAAAGGCGGTTCCCTATGCCCAGGAACTGCTCAGCGGCATCCAGCTGCAATGGGATGCTATAAACAGCATGATCGAGCTGCACGCCAAAAACTGGCGTTTGAGCCGCATGGCGGTCATTGACCGCAATATCCTCCGCATTGCCAGCTTTGAGCTGGCTCATATGCCTGATGTTCCTGCATCCGTGATCCTCAATGAGGCCATTGAGATTGCCAAACGTTTCAGCACCGATGATGCCGCACCCTTTATCAACGGTATTCTCGACTCCATCTGCCGCAACGTAAGGAAGGAATAAGTCAGTTATCATTCAATCGGGATCGGTGAACAGTCTTTTGGCTATGCCATGGTAAAAGCCACCACAAATCACACGTATCAGCCTACTCTTGTGCAAGAGGTAGCAGCTGTTCTTGCCATAGTAGCGGGTCTTTTTCTGCTCCTGTCCTTTGTCAGTTTCACCCCGCCGGTTGAACCGTACACTCCGGGCGCATCAGCCAACTGGTGCGGCAGTGTGGGCAATTTCCTGGCCACGCTGTTCATGAGTTTTCTAGGCCTCAGTTCCTTCTGGCTGCCGGTTCTCTTTCTTTTTTTCGGCGTGTCGATTTTTTTCGGCAGGTTTGCCATCCAGCGTTTACCCATTATCTGCGGCGGATGTACCGGCCTGCTCATGGGCAGCAGCGCTCTTTTGGCCTCCTTTTGCTGGCATACCATGACCCTGTTCGGGCACAGTTACCCCATTGCCGGCCGGCTGGGCGATATTCTCTTCGGGGTGACCAGCACCTACTTCGGCTGGGCGGGCGCCTTTCTCTTTTACTGCACCATCATGCTGCTGTCGTTGATGGCCACTGTGCGTTTTTCTCCCTTCTTTGTGGGGAGAAGTGTGGTGCAGACCTGCGGCACGATCAACCAGAAACTGAAAGAGCGCAAACAGCTAAAGGCAATGGAAGAAAAACCGGGCGCCAACGGTGCAGACCGTGGCCGGACTGATGAACTATCCGAACCACGGCTGGCCATTCCGCAACTGCATGAACCGATTACCCTGAAAAATGCCGCCACCAAGGAGGAATTCCAGCCCCTGCCCGTGCAACCCGGCAATTTTCAGCTGCCGAGCCTTTCGCTGCTCAATGAGCCCGACAAGAATGATGTGGTCATTGAAAGGGAGCATTATCTTGCCGTCAGCCGCACCCTGGAAAGCAAACTCGCTGATTTTGGCGTCAAGGGCAATGTCACCGGCATCTCTCCCGGTCCGGTGATCACCACCTATGAATTTGCGCCTGCTCCGGGTGTCAAGATCAACCGGATCGTTTCACTGGCGGATGATCTCGCCCTTGGCCTGCAGGCGGAAAGTGTGCGCATCATCGGCTCTATTCCCGGCAAGGCGGCAGTGGGCATCGAGATTCCCAATCCTATCAGGAAAACCGTTACCATCCGGGAAATTCTGGCTACGGAAAAATTCATCAAAGCTGAATCCAAGCTTACCATCGGGCTCGGCATGGATGTGGTCGGTCGACCGGTCTGTGCCGATCTGACGAGAATGCCGCATCTGCTCATTGCCGGGGCCACCGGGGCGGGCAAAAGTGTGGCCATTAACGCCATTATCGCCAGTATTCTTTTCAAGGCCACCCCGGATGAGGTGCGCCTGCTCATGGTTGATCCCAAGCGTATCGAACTCTCCAGCTATGAGGCCATACCCCATCTGCTGCATCCGGTCGTGGTTGATCCGAAAATGGCAAGCCGCGCCCTGCAGTGGGCCGTCAGGGAGATGGAGCGCCGCTACATCCTCATGGAGGCCATGCGGGTCAAGGGCTTTGTCAGCTACAATGAGATTGCCGAGGAAAAACTCCCCTATATCGTCATCATCATTGATGAGTTGGCCGATCTGATGATGGTTTCCTCCAACGACGTGGAAACCTCCGTGGCCCGTCTGGCCCAGATGGCCAGAGCCGCCGGCATGCATCTTATCCTGGCCACCCAGCGGCCCTCGGTTGATGTCCTGACCGGACTGATCAAGGCCAATTTCCCCACCAGGATGTCTTTCAAGGTCTCTTCCAAGATCGATTCCCGCACCATTCTTGATACCAGCGGGGCGGAACATCTGCTCGGCTCAGGCGACATGCTCTTTCTGCCGCCGGGAACGGCACGGCTCCAGCGCATTCACGGCGCCTATATCTCGGAACAGGAATCCGAACGGCTGATTGAATTTCTTAAACAGCAGGGCAGCGCCCGATATGATGAGTCCGTCATCCAGAGCGTGGAAAAGGAGGAGGACGCCCCGGACGGGGATTCTGATGAAGATTTTGACGAAAAATATGATGAAGCGGTGGCTATTGTCTGTGACACCGGTCAGGCTTCCATCTCCATGGTTCAACGCCGTCTGCGGGTGGGTTACAACCGGGCGGCCCGCATGATTGAAACCATGGAAAAGGAAGGGATCATCGGCCCTGCGGACGGGGCAAAACCCAGGGAAGTTCTGGCCCGCAAAAATTATTGATAAAACGTAAGTGCTCAGGTTGTTTAGACTATTAGACTGTAGTCTGTTAGGTAAAAAAAACAAAGCATTCCAAGCCATAAGTATTAGGGACTCAGCAATTGTTGATATACCGTTTATAAAGCCTTGAAACGTCCGTCATTCCGGCATGTTTTTAGCCGGAATCCCGTCCATCAGCTGGATGCCATCTAAAAACATGCTGGCATGACGGCAAAGATAAACGGTACTTTTATAACTTCGAAGTCCCTTAAGTCTAAAATTTGTTCACAAACAGGTCGAAATGAAGAGGTCAAAACCGGCCTCATCTGGTAATTTTTCATTACTAACAGACTAAATACCTACAGACTATTTTATCATGCCGCGAGCAGCCATCGATATCACCACTGACGGTCACGTCCATACCCGGCTCTGTCACCATGCCAGGGGCGAGATGGAAGAATATGTGCAGGCCGCGGTTGCCGCAGGGCTCAAAAAAATTATCTTTCTGGAGCATTATGAAACAGGCATCGACTACCTTGAATCAACCTGGCTGACCGAAGCGGATTTTGTTTATTATCATGGGGAAGGCAGGCGGCTGGCGGAAAAATATCAGGGGATCATTGCGGTAGGCACCGGCGTCGAGGTGGGCGCCAACCCGGAGCATCTGCAGGATGCCGTGGATTTTCTAGGTAAATTCAACTGGGAGCGCATCGGCCTCTCCTATCATTACCTGAAAACGGATGAGGGTTATGTCAATATGGTGAGCCGCAGGCCGGCAAGCATTGCCCTGATGGAAAAAGTCGGGGTGGCAAATGTCGCCGCCGCCTATTTCGACGGCCTGAAAAAGGCCCTGGCCGTGATTCCCGCTGATGTGGTCTGCCATCTTGATGCGGTGATGCGCCACTGCCCGTCCTTTGCCTTTGCCGAGGAGCATGTTGCCCGGACGGTGGAAATCCTCTCCCTCATGCGGGAAAAGGATGTGGCGCTGGAGGTGAACACCTCAGGTTATCCCCTGCGGGATGAACCGTTTCCCTCGCTGAGGCTGCTCAAAGAGGCCCAGCGGCTGGGAGTCAGACTGGTGGCCGGCTCTGATGCTCATCGTCCCCAAGATGTGGGGCGGTATTTTGACAGGCTGCCGGGGTTGCTTGGGTAGATGATAGGGGTATGGTTAGATCAATGGATGCACAGATAGCGGTTGCAATAATCAGTTTAATCGCAGGTCTCGCTGTTGCAGCGGCAACATACTGGTTTACGAAAAAGCGTGAGCGAGAAGCTGAGTGGAGAAAGGAAAAGCTAGCCTACTACAAAACCTTTGTCGAAAGTCTAAGCGGTGCTGTCGAGGGAGATTCAACGCCAGATGGTCAGCGGAACTTTGCGCAAGCTTCGAACAATCTCTTACTGTTCGCACCACAATCCGTTATTGAGGCACTGGACGCTTTCTGGAATGAAATCCGAATATCAAATTTTAATCGTACTAAGGAGCAACATGACAAATTGCTTGCAATCCTTCTTATGGCAATTCGTCGAGATATCGGAGTATTTCCTATTGATAACCCGTCTACATTTAAGCCTCAGTTGTGGGCGTCAGGTGCCGACAAATGTTCTTTAAAACGTAATTAATTCGGCCAGTAAAAAGGGACTCGACACTTTTTACTGTAGATTTTGTAGGGGCGTTATTCCACCTGAATCACCAGCGGAATAATGTGCAGGGCGCTGGAAACGGACCTGGTGTTGGTCAGTGACCACTGTTTGCAGTTCAGCTGCCCTTCAAGAAGTTTGTTGATGTCGGCCACCAGGCCCTTGATGTTGATAACCGGATGGCGGGAAAAAACCTCGGGCAGCCCATAGGTCAGATTACAGGCAAGACATTTGCCCGGACGCTGGATGAGATGCAGGGCAAAATTGAGTTCCTTGCCCTCAGACCGGTAGCCGTTGAATTTCAGAGAAATATCATAGGCGCCTTCCGAGGCGTCACCGAACAGGGCATCAAAAAAATCGTCGGCCCGGCCGGCAGGGAAGAGTTTCTGGAGCGCATCATCTGTGAAAATTTCGTGCAAATCAGCCATTTTCAGAAAACCTCCTCACTGTGTGAATATGCGTAGTAATTGAATATCATTTATAATTTGCTATACTACTTTCTTTGAAAGTTCAGGTCAAACCAAAAAAAACATATAGTTCATAACTATGGAACAGACAAGCCTTTTTCCCTTAAACAGCAGCTCCGCCAACCCTTTGCCGTCACGTATCGGTCCAGATGATCTGAATCCCCCCCAGTTTGAAGCCGTCAGAACGATAAACGGTCCGGTGCTGGTCATTGCCGGGGCCGGCAGCGGCAAGACCCGTACCCTGGTCTATCGGCTGGTCCATATGGTGGAGCAGGGAATTGCCCCGGATAATATTCTCCTGCTCACCTTTACCCGCAAAGCAGCGCAGCAAATGGTGAGCAGGGCGGCAACCCTGCTGGATGACACCTGTCAGCGGGTCATGGGCGGCACCTTTCATGCCGTGGCCAATCTGCTGCTGCGCCGTTATGGCCATCATGTGGGCTATGCCCCGAACTTCACCATTCTCGACAGGGCCGATGCCGAGGGGATTATCAATCTTATCAAATCATCCCTTGATCTGAGCGGGGCCGGCAAACGGTTTCCCTCCAAACGGGTTATCCTGAACATCATCAGCGGCTCAGTCAACAAATCCCATTCGCTTGAGGAACTTGTCAGCAGCCAGTACTTTCATCTGGCTGAATTCATGGATGATCTGCACCGTATCCGCAACCATTATCAGCAGTTCAAGCGCGATCACGGCCTCATGGACTATGATGATCTGCTGGTTAATTTCCGCGACGTACTGGCTGAAAATGAAAATGTCCGCCGCGAAGTCTCCGCCCGTTTTCAGTATCTGATGGTGGATGAGTATCAGGACACCAACAAAATTCAGGCGCAGATCGTGCGGCTCATCGCCTCAAGTCATGACAATGTCATGGTGGTCGGCGATGACAGCCAGTCCATTTACAGTTTTCGCGGCGCTGATTTTCGCAATATCATGGATTTCCCGAAAATTTACTCAGGCACCAAGATTATCCGGCTGGAGGAGAATTACCGGAGCAGCCAGAAAATTCTGGAAATGACAAACGCAATTATCGAACAGGCCCAGGAAAGATACCCCAAAAAGCTGTTCAGCAATATCGCAGCAGGGGAAAAACCAGCACTCTTTGCCGCCCGGGACGAAAAAGAGCAGGCCAGATATGTGGCCCAAAAGATAGATGAACTCCATCGGCAGGGGACCCCCTATCACGAGATGGCTGTACTGTTTCGCGCCGGGTTCCATTCCTTCAAACTGGAACTTGAGCTGGCCGGCAGCCAGATTGCCTTTGAAAAATGGGGAGGGTTGAAACTGACCGAAACGGCCCATGTCAAGGATGTCATTTCCTATCTGCGTCTTATCGCCAACATGCGGGACAGCCTGTCCTGGCACCGGATCCTGCTGCATCTGCCCAAGGTCGGACCGAAAACCGCCCAGAAGATCGTGGCGACGGTGGCCGCTGCGGAAGATCCCCTGGCCGCCTTAAGCCAATATCCTCCGGCGCCGGCCTGGAAAAACGAATTTAATGAGCTGGTTCGTATGCTTTATGACCTGGGCAACAGCCGGACCCCGCTTGCTCAGTTTGAAAGGATCATGGAGTATTATCAACCCGTTTTCGAGCGCCTTTACCATGATGATTATCCCAGCCGCGCCCGGGATCTGGAACAGTTCAAAAACATTATCGGTGAATATCAGACGCTGCAGGACTTTCTTGACGATGCCTCCCTTGATCCGCCGAATCTGACGGCAGACCCTTTGGCCGCATCAGACAACAAGACCCTTATCCTTTCCACCATCCACTCGGCCAAAGGGCTGGAGTGGGACACGGTTTTCATCATCGATCTGGCGGACGGCAAGTTTCCCTCGGCCCATTCCATCCCCTTTCCCGATCAGTTTGAAGAGGAGAGACGCCTGCTTTATGTGGCGGCAACCCGGGCGAAAACACGTCTTTTTCTCACCTATCCGCGGGAAACCATCGCCCCTGACCGGTCGCGGCACTTTTGCACTATTTCCCCCTTTCTGGCCCAACTTTCGGCAGGGCTGATCAATAATGTCAGTCCCGGTAGCAGTTTTTACAGCGGCTATAGTGCGCTGGTCGGGCGGTTTTCCCATCAGGAAAAACCGGACAGTATCTTTTCCTGCGAAAAGAAGGACAAGTTTTCACAGACAAATGCCGCTTCAGACACGGGTAAAATCACCAGCACCAGCCTGCTTTCCGAAGGGGTGGCAGTAAAACACCCTTTCTTCGGCCACGGGCAGATCAAAAAGATATCAGGAGAAAAGACGGTGGATGTTTTTTTTCCCCGCCACGGCATGAAAACACTCAGACTTGACTATGCGCAGTTGGAATTTGCCTGAAACATGAATGACGGTGATAAGGGTGATAGATGAACTTGATGCTGTAATGATGCCTGATGGCACAATCCAGCTTGAATGGGCGCCGGCTGCCGGGAAAATCAGCAAATACGGTGAATTATTGCAGAATGAAATATTTGAGCGGTATTCATCAGACTCCGACAGCTGGTTTTTTTACCTTGGCTTTTGCAATAAAAAAATAAATCTCTCTCCATCGTTGAGCTTTTGGCGTAGATTCTCAGGCCTTTTCATTCGCAAACTCAGTTTAACCCCTGATATTGAAGAACAGCGCGGTGAGATTGCCATACCCCTTGCCGAGGAGGAACTCACCGAACTTGGCGAAACGGTACCCTTAATGCCTGGGGGGGAGTATCTGCATGAAGAGGTGTTTCTCGCATTGTGGGATACGCTTCATGGCATTTTTTCCAGAAAAATTGAAGCATACGATGGTTCTGTTAAAGAATTTGTCAAAGAATACAGCCCTGACATACACCTGGTTGGCAGGATCTATTTTCATTTAGTTGAGAACAAGAATCACGAGGCCCCATTTGCTTTTCTTGCCACGTATTCAACCAGGCTGAATGATGAAGGGGAGTCCAGGCATCTGCCATTAAAGTATGCCTTGGAAGAATACGAAGGCGACAATGAAAAACTTCTTCAGCTTCTTGTTACCGTAGATGAAGCTGCGCAACAGAGCGAGCTGGTTGCGGAGTTGCGGGATACTGGGGAGCTGTTTTATCCGCTGGCCTGGTCTGCAAAAGAAGCGTTTACCTTTTTACGGGAGATACCGCTTTACGAAAAATCAGGTATTCTCTGTCGCATCCCCAACTGGTGGAAGGGCAAGGCCGCAAACATCGGTATAAATGTCAGTATAGGGGAGAAAACACCGTCTATGGTGGGCCTGAATGTCCTGCTTGATTTCAGGCCCCGGCTCATGATTGGTGATACTGAAATATCAGAAGAAGAGGCCCGTCGACTGCTTCATGAGTCCGAGGGGTTGGCTTTTCTGAAAAATAAGTGGGTTGCCGTTGATCCGAAGAAATTACAGCAGACCTTGGTTGCATATGAAAACGCCCGGAAACTGAACTCAGAGGAAGGTGTCAGCTTTCTTGATGCCATGCGTCTTGCCATCAACCCACAAAAACTGCTTGGCGCTGAGGATGGAGAAGCGCTTACCAGCGTCTCTAATGGTGAATGGCTGCAATCAGTTTTTGACAAATTGCACCGTCCGCAAACAATGGACACTGTCAAAACTGCTAAAACATTCAAGGCCAAACTCCGCGGCTATCAACAGGATGGTCTGAACTGGCTTTATTACCTGCATAAAATGAAGATCGGCGCTTGCCTGGCGGACGACATGGGGCTGGGGAAGACCGTGCAGGCGCTTGCTTTTCTCAATGCACTGAAGACAGCAGATAAGAAAGCGGCAAGAACAGCCGGGGCATCTTTGCTGGTCATCCCGGCATCACTGCTCTCAAACTGGATCAATGAAATACAGTCATTTTGCCCGAGCCTTGCATATTTTGCCGCCCACCCCGATCTTCATAAGCCAGGCAAGGCCTTGGAGCTGAGTCCGAAAAAACTGGACGCACTGGATCTGGTTATAACCACTTACGCTTTGGTTCAGAGATATAACTGGATTCAGGACTATTCCTGGAACTACGTTATTCTAGATGAGGCGCAGGCCATCAAGAATCCTGGAACAAAGCAGACCAAGGCAGTGAAAAAGCTGTCCGCCGGCAACAGACTTGTCATGACCGGCACTCCGGTTGAAAACAGGTTGTCTGATCTCTGGAGCCTTTTCGATTTTCTGAACCCTGGACTGCTTGGCAATGCAAAAGAATTTGCCGGCTTTACCAAAGGACTTGCCAATGACCCGAATGGTTATGCCGGTCTGCGCAAAGTCGTCAGTCCTTTTATACTCAGGCGGTTAAAGACCGATAAGTCGATTATTTCCGATCTGCCTGACAAGGTGGAAGTGAAAACCTGGGCTGCAATGAGCAAAAAACAGACTGTACTCTACAGTGAAATCATACAGGGGATCAGAAAGGTTATCGAAAATGCAGAGGGGATGCAAAGAAAAGGCCTCATCTTATCAGCCCTGATGAAGTTCAAGCAGCTCTGTAATCATCCAGCTCAGTATCTTGGTCTGGACCTGTTTGAGGAAAAAGAGAGTGGTAAGTTCGAAAGGCTGCGGGAGATCTGTGAAACGATCTACGAAAAAAGGGAAAAAGTCCTTGTCTTCACCCAATTCAAGGAAATGACAGGGCCTTTGTCCAGGTTTCTCGCTACCATTTTTAAGAGGGAAGGGCTGGTTCTTCATGGAAGCGTTCCTGTTGGAAAACGAAAAGAACTCATCGAAAAATTTCAAGGCCATGAATATGTGCCGTTTTTTGTTTTATCATTAAAAGCAGGCGGGGTAGGGCTCAACCTGACTGCAGCCAATCATGTGATTCACTTTGATCGGTGGTGGAATCCGGCGGTGGAGAACCAGGCAACGGACAGAGTCTTTCGTATTGGTCAGAAAAAAAATGTCATGGTCCATAAGTTCCTGACCAAAGGCACTATTGAAGAAAAAATTGACGAAATGCTTACGCTGAAGTTAAAGTTGTCCAATGAAGTTGTCGCGGCGTCCGGTGAAAATTGGATAACCGAGATGAGCAATGAGGCGTTGTTTGAACTGTTTACATTGAAAATATAATTTTTTTAGTCGAGAACATTATGAGCTATTGGGGATATCCGCGATATGTTTCCGTTGCCGAAAAAAAGGCCAAGGCAGAGAAAAAATTAAAGCAGCTTCAGAAAAAAAATCCGGGCATCCAGCCTGTTGTTATTGAAGGCAACATTCTGGCCCGCACCTGGTGGGGAAAGTCGTGGAATCAAAATCTTGAACGGTACGCGGACTATGCCAATCGTATCGGCAGGGGCAGGAGTTATGTCCGCCACGGGGCAGTCCTTGACCTCAAGATAGATACCGGGAAAGTAACTGCTCTTGTCCAGGGTTCAACTTCCAGACCCTATGAAGTGGAAATAAAAATTCAAGCCATCAGTCAGGCCAACTGGAGCGCAATAAAAAAACAGTGTGAAGGGCAATTGAAATCATTGCAGGACCTGCTTGCCGGAAAGTTTCCCAAAATATTGGCAGATATCTTTTTCGCTGAAGAGAAAGGATTATTCCCTAGTCCGCAGGCTATCAGTTTTGATTGCAGTTGTCCTGACTGGGCCTCCATGTGTAAACATGTCGCAGCTGCTCTCTATGGAATCGGCGCAAGATTTGATGAAGATCCTTCCTTATTTTTTAAACTACGGGGAGCAGATACTGGTGATCTTATTACACGAGCTGTAAAAGATAAAACAGAGGAATTGCTGGCAAAAACAAAAACAAAGAGTGCCAAGGTCATAGTTGATGCCGACCTTGCAGATATTTTTGGCATTGACCTGGATAATAAACCTGACTTTGCCGGCAACGGAACAACGGCGGTGAGTAAGAAGTCAGCTGTGAAAAAAATAGCCAAGCCCATTGCGTTACCTCGGAAGCAGAGAAACATCCCAAAAACTTCAAACCCTGCGCAGCTGGATAAGAGCCTCTATTCCCAAAAAGAAAATAAAGACATTTTGGGCAACTCACCAAACGCCCGCCAAAAAGTAAAGGTTTCTAAAAGAGGCTCTAAAACCGCTACAGGCCAGGTTGTTGAATTAATCGTTGCCAATAAAGCAGGTATCACTATAGAAAAATTGGTTGAAAAAACCGGCTATTCGAAGACCAAGCTGTATAACATAGTGCATAGGTTAAAGCAGCAGGGGAAAATAAAGAATACATCCCATGGGGTGTATGCGAAAGCCTGACGCCACGGACTGCCACAACAGGTCCGTCCATATCCTGCTCCCGTTTTCCGCTTCAGATAGGGGTTTAGGGAGCAATGGAACGAAAAACCCGGTTAAGGCACCTTCGGGCAAACTTGCATAAAGGTACGAAACGCAACATTGTAATTGTCGTAATCCCATAAAAAGGATTAGGAGCCGTTACGAAATAACATGGCCATTTTTTCAATTTCGTTACGGCTCCTTATACCCCTCAAGGGGGTACTGAAAAGAGTGCCGTTCCTCGCATTTCTCTGGCCATGTTATTTTTTTACAACGGCTTAGCGTATATTTACGCACGAATGACCGTGGTACCCTGAATTGACAACCATGTGAATCCTTTGGAGAATTCGAGCTGGACATGACGAAACGGCGGCCGATAGAGGCCAATTTTGGAAAGTTCAATTGGAGCTGTTCTAGGGATAGCATATCTCTGCTGGATTTAGTAAGGCGTCCCCAGAATTAGTGCAGAATTAGTGTCCGTGCTTTTTCCCTTTGACGGTACTCTTACTCTGGCGTTCAACTTTAACAAGTACCCAACAAACAGATACTATCCCTTGCAATTTGTTGAGGCACAAGTTAATGAACATACATTCATTTTCAGGAAAACTCGTAAGAGAAAAAGGAAACAGGGGAGATGGATATGATTACGGGATTCCTTATATATACCACTTTCTTCCGCCTCTCGGTTATCGGCGCCGGTCTTGTCTGTATTATTCTTGGCTACCGTCTTTTTCTGCGGGGAGTCATGCCGCAGCAGACTTCTGATGTAGAAGGACAGGCGGGTGATGTCAGGCTCACCGTCAAAAATGCCGCCCCAGGCACCTGTTTTGCTCTTTTCGGCTGTATAATCATTGCCGTTATGCTGGTAAAAGGCGGACCGGAACTTGTTATTGAAGAGCTGGATAAAGTCGGCAAAAACCAGGCCGCCCATGAAGACGTAGTCAGGCGCATCCAGATGAAAGGCGGCGCAGCTGACGCCGGTCTTTCTGAAAGCGGTGAATTTGCTGCCCTCCTTAAATTTGGCATCAGTCTGGAAAGGAACGGCGATGATGCTGCCGCCATGTCCGCTTATGGCAAAGCCCTGTCCATCCCAGATACCCCCCTTATTGAAGCGGCCAAGGCCTTCAATCAGATCGCCTGCCTGTACCTCACGCAGAAAAGAACGGATGAGGCCCTGCCCCTTGCCCGTCTGGCGGTCCAGGTTGACAAGGAGAACGGGGTATACCATGACACCCTTGCCAATGTTCTTTATAAAAAAGAAGACTTTGCAGAAGCCGTAATGCATGCCCGGCAGGCGGTGACTCTCATGCCGAACGAGGCTTCCCACTTCTATACTCTGGCCTTGTCACTCAAGGCGGCGGGCGATTTGGCCGGAGCGCAGGAGGCGATCCGCCAAGCCGCCCGGCTGGACGACAAGAATTATGGAGCAAAGGTGACTGATTTCAATAATTGATGCAATTGACTGATGTAACCGTACAGGAGTTGAGGACATGTCTTTCCGATCATTTGCCATTTCGCTTCTTTTTTTCGTATCGTGGTTTGCCGGGACGACTGCCCAGGCGGAGGAACTCTTCAGGAAGAGTTACGCGGTTGTCGTCGGCATTGACCGATACCAGTCGGATTATTGGGATTATCTTCCCAATTCAGTCAATGATGCCAGGGAGATGAAGCGTTACCTCGAATCCCAGGGGTTTGAAGTCAAACCATTTTTTCGCGATGAGGCGGTCAGCGGCAAGATCATCTCCTATCTGGAAGACACCCTGGCCCCCCGTGTTACCGGGCAGGATCGTTTTCTTTTCTATTTTTCCGGCCATGGCGAGACTCTTTCGCTGGGTGGGCAGGATTATGGTTATATCATTCCGTACGAAGGGGAAAAGGGCAAACCATCCACCTGGATTTCCATGGACAAATTGCGGGAGCTGTCACGCAAACTCGGTGCCGCCCGGCACCAGCTCTATATATTTGACTCCTGCTTCGGCGGGCTGTTTGCTGAAAAAGGTCCCCTGTCCTCAATAGATGAAAAATTCCCACATTATATCGAACGCATCTCCAGCCAGAAGGCCAGGCAATATCTGACTGCCGGCGGCAGTGGCGAGAGGGTGCCTGCCTCCGGGCCCAAGGCGGGCTACAGTTATTTCACCGGCTTTCTGCTGTCGGCCCTGGAGGATGGCAAGGCTGATTTGTACCCGGACGGCTATATCACCGCTTCCGAGCTGAATAGCTATCTGGAGGGAGCTGCCTCCGGGGCCTCCCAGACCCCACGGGGAGGGACGATCGCCGGTCATGAACAGGGGAATTTCCTCTTCCGTTCCCCTTTTCCGCCACCACCCCCGCCTGAAAAGGTTGCTGCGGATTCGGTGATGAAGGGCGGCGCAGGCGCAGGGGCAAAACCAGCCGCCGGCTCCATCTTCCGCGATTCTATCACCGGCATGAAATTTGTCTGGGTAGAGGGCGGCTGCTTCGACATGGGCCAGCGGAAGGCCGAAAAGGAACAGCTCATCCAGGAGGTAGGAGAGGACACCTATAAAAAATACTTTGCCGAGGAAGTGCCCTTGCACCGGGTGTGCGTGGACGGTTTTTATATGGGTAAATACGAGGTGACCGTCGGCCAGTTCCGGCAGTTTGTCAACGAAACCGGCTATGAAACGGATGCGGAAGGCAATGCCGGAGGAGCGGATGGCTGTTATGCTTTCAAAGACGATAAGTGGGGCTGGCAGAGCGGCTATAGCTGGCGGCAGGTCGGTTTTCCCCAGCAAGAGGATTATCCGGTTGCCTGTGTGAGCTGGAACGACGCCCAGAAGTTTATTGCCTGGCTCAACCGGAAATCCGGCCGCGAATTCCGCCTGCCCACCGAGGCGGAATGGGAGTACGCGGCCCGGGCCGGCAGCCGGACGATCCGTTATTGGGGTGATGCGGTGGACAGCAATGCCTGTGACTATGCAAATGTGGCAAACCCGAAGTATTGGTCCCCATCATTTCCCTGCGAGGACTCCTACCAGTTTGCCGCGCCGGTGGGAAAATTCAAGGAAAATAATTTCGGGCTGTATGACATGCTGGGCAATGTCTGGGAGTGGTGCCAGGACTGGTACGGGGAGGATTACTACAGCATCAGCCCCGGCAACAATCCACAGGGGCCTTCACCGGGCTCCTCCCGCGTGGATCGCGGCGGCGGCTGGAACGACCGCGCCGGGGGCGTGCGCTCGGCGTTCCGCGGCAGGGGTTCGCCGGGCGGCCGACGCGGCAGCCTGGGATTCCGGCTTGTCCTGCCCCCAGGTCAGTGAGCCAGGGAAGGGAGCGGAGCACGAGGGAACAGGCAGGCACAGCCTGAGGCAGCCCGGAGGGACGAAGGGCTGTTCCAGACTGGGCAGGCCTGGCCCTGTGCGGAGCACGCGCGATTTTTTTAATAGGGGCCATCGGCATGCCTGTGCAATATAAATTCTTCACCATTTCAGCCCGCGGCGACGGGGAAGACGAAGAGTGCCTGAACCGTTTTCTCCGGCACAATCGGATACTGACCATTCACCGTGAATTCGTCCAGAACGGTGAAAATTCATACTGGAATCTGGCTGTTGAGTATCTGGCCGGTGGAAACCGGGCAACTGGGCAGTCGCCCGGCCGTACCGAAAAAGACCGGGTGGACTATAAGGAGGTCCTCTCTCCCGGAGATTTTGCAGTGTTTGCCAGATTGCGGGAATGGCGCAAGGAAAAAAGCCGATGAGACAGGGGTACCGCTCTATACCATATTCACCAATGAGCAGCTTGCCCAGATCGCTGCCCAGCGCATTAGCTCCAATACCGGTTTGCGGGAGATTGACGGTATAGGTGAAGCCAGGATCAAAAAATACGGTGACTCGGTTATACAAATCATGCGGGGTATGACCGTCGAAGAGCGCCAGCAGGATGAAACGGGCAGCTAACCTGTATACCTCTATTGCGACACTGGACAATCTGAGGCTGGCCTTTTGTAAGGCGGTCAGGGGCAAACATGGCCGGTCGGAGGTTATGCAGTTCCGGGAAAACCTTGATGACAATCTTGCCCTGCTGCAGCTGCAGCTTGTCCTGCAAAAGCCCGACATTGGTCACTACCGTTTTTTCCAGGTGCGCGATCAATGTCATTAACTTAAGCCTTTTCGCCGGTTGCCTGAGCCCAGGTTCGTCATTCCGGCGAAGGCCGGAATCCAGGTAGTTACGACAATTCTGGACCCCGGCCTTCGCCGGGGTGACGACGAGTGTAGTCAGTTTTTCT
>JAHILF010000129.1 GCA_018897105.1 Pseudomonadota bacterium | reverse complement strand
TTAACGGCATTGTTCTCTCAATACCGAACTGGAAGGCAAAGGGACAAGTGCGTCCGAAAAACGCAAAAAACGGGCAGAAATCGTTGTGGTCCGCGGTTTCTTGCCGGAAAATCCAAAATCAATGGCCCTGATCGCTGGTTTAGGGTTGTCAAATTTGGTCGTGAATATCATTTGGGTGGCAAAAAAAGGCAAGTATTGGCTGAGACAGCTGACTAAGCGAGGTTTTTTACGCTATACTTTTTACAGGGCCGTCGCTGTAGCTCGCATGTCAACATCCTCACGTAATATTTTTGAACCTGAGGGGGCGTTGCGGAATAACCATTCCGTTAGTATTTCGATATCAATGTCGGTAACATAAGGCCGGGAGACAGATTTAATTTTTCCTCCGGACCGAGGGGGCTGAATTTTTTCCGCGGTTTTGGCGAAAATCAATCTGACTCGGCTATGGGCGTCTTGCGACAAAAAAATGTAACTTTAACTGATTAAAATGATTAGCAGATTTGTGCCAAAGAGAAGTCCGGCATATTTTTTATGTGGAATGTCGGGGGAGGAGGTGTAATCTGCAAACAAAATTTTCCCCCCAAGTTTAACTTTAATCTCAGGCGGTCAGGATGTTTATCGGACAGGCAATCTTTTTCTCATGCGGCAATCAGTAATCAAGCAAACTGGCGTTATTGAAGAAACCCTGCGGGGGATTGTGGATCGTGTCACCTTTCACAATGCCGACAATGGCTTTTCAATCTTGCGCGTCTTCCCCTTCAACAATCCTCAACAGATGGAAACCGTCGTCGTCCACCAAACCAAGGTGTTTGCCGGTGCTACCATGGAGTTCAGCGGCGCCTGGACAATTAACCCGCAGTATGGCCGGCAGTTTCAGGCGATCAAAGCCGTGGAAAAGAAACCGGCCACCGCAGCCGCGCTGGAAAAATATCTGGGCTCGGGACTGATCAAAGGAGTAGGCCCGAAGACCGCCAAAAGGATTGTCGGTCATTTCGGCAAGCAGACACTCGATATTTTTGAAGGAGAAATAGACCGGCTGACAGAGGTTCCCGGCATTGCCACGAAGAAACTGGAAATGATCAGTGCTGCCTGGGCTGAGCATCGCGCGATCCGGGAAGTGATGATGTTCCTGCAGACCCATGGCATAAGCACCCTTTTTGCGGTGCGCATTTACAAGCAATACGGCGATAAGGCCATCCCCTATGTAACGGAAGATCCCTACCGGCTTGCCAATGATTTCTATGGGATAGGGTTTTTCTCCGCGGACAAGGTTGCTTTGAGCATAGGTCTGGCGACTGACAGCCCCCAACGAATCATGGCAGGGATCAAACATGTCCTGGCCGCAAGCAGGGATTTCGGTCACTGCTATCTGACCGAGTCTCAAATAGCAGTGCAGGTCAAAGAGCTTCTGGAGTTAGACCTCGGCAACAGGCTGCTCGGGTTGCTTGGTCAGATGGAGCAGGAGGGGCAGTTGATGGTCCGCCGGCTCACTTCTCCGGCAGGGGTGACGGAATCATGTTATTACTCGAAGTCTCTCTATTTCGATGAGTTGTATGTGGCCAGGAAGGTCGCTGGCTTTGGCAATCCTCCCCAAATTAATGAGGACAGGATTGGCAAGTGGATCAGCCGTTACTGCGAGTCAAAGCATATATCCTTAAGCGATGAGCAGGCCGCTGCCGTTAACCATATCGTCTGTGAAAAGTTCTCTATTCTTACCGGCGGCCCCGGCTGCGGCAAGACCACCACAACCCTGGTGATAGTGAAATTGCTTGAGGCGATGCAGTTGAAGGTGCTGCTTGCCGCTCCAACCGGCCGGGCCGCCCAGCGGATGTCCGAGGTTATCGGCCGGGAAGCAAAGACGATCCATCGTCTCTTGGAATGGCAGCTGGGGAAGTTCAAGAAAAATGAAGAAGATCCACTTGAGGTGGATTTTCTTATTGTTGACGAATGTTCCATGCTGGACATCAATTTAACCGCCTCTCTGTTAAAGGCCGTGCCTGATCGCAGCCAGGTTCTCTTTATCGGTGATGCGGATCAACTGCCCTCGGTGGGCGCCGGCAACGTTTTACGAGACATGATTGCCTCGGGCAAGGTGCCATGTTTTCATCTGACCAGAATTTTCCGGCAGGCCCGGGAATCGCTCATTATTCAATACGCCCATCAGATCAACCAGGGTGAAATGCCTTACATCGATTCGCCGTTCAAAAAACCTGAACTGTGGCTCAACAAAATTGATTGCCTGTTCCTTGATTCCGAGGAGGCAACCAAGGAACAGCTATCCTTTGTGGCTAAAGTGAAACGGTTCCATGACCTCAAAACATCCGGCCCTGGCGTTGACTTGGCCAATGCCCCCAACCTTTATGAATTCCGCACCAATGAGCCGTTGATCCCCTATGAGTCTGAATTTGTCATTCCCAGGAAATTTCAGCATGTCAATCTGGAAGATGTCTATAAAGCCGAGTCCCGGGTCGATGAATTGCTCGCGGTTTTAAAAAAGGTTCATCCCTGGTCATCGCTGCATTATGGCCTGGCTGCCTCGGATATTGTCAGGAAGCTTTACCTGGAATGGATACCGAAATATTTCGGCAAAAATTGTGAAATCCAGATTCTTTCCCCCATGACCAGGGGAAGCCTCGGCACGGTCAGTCTCAATACCATGATTCAGCAAGCGGCCAATCCGCCCACTGAAGGGAAGAGTCAGCTGAAGGTCGGCGAAAGGATCTTCAGGGTTGGCGACAGGGTTATTCATCGCAGAAATAATTATGACCTGGGTGTTTTTAACGGCGATATCGGCACCATCAAGGAAATTGACAATGAAGAATTGACCTGTGTCATCTCCTTTTTCCCTGACAACAGGGAGGTCTTGTATCAAAAGGATAATATTGTGGAACTGGATCTGGCCTACGCCATCACGATCCATAAGTCACAGGGCAGTGAATTTGAAGCAGTCATTATTCCGGTCCTCACCCAGCATTTCAAAATGCTTTTCAGGAATCTTATTTACACCGGCCTGACCAGAGCCAGGAAGCTGGCTGTGTTCGTCGGTACACGCAAAGCCCTGGCCATGGCGGTTCAGAATCAGGATACCAGCCAACGGCAAACGGCTCTTCAGGAATTGCTTAACGCAAGCATCGGCAGTAATTGAAGGATTCTCTATGGATACCAAACTGATATTCACCGGCTTGATCTTCGGTTCCATCGGCATGGGGTATGTCGTCTATGGCCGAAAGCAAGCCAACATGATGGCTCTGCTTGCCGGCGTCGGTCTTTGTGTCTTTCCCTATTTTATAAACAGTGTCTGGATGTCCATTACCATTGGCGTGGGACTTGTGCTCCTGCCATTTGTGATCAGGCTCTGATCAAGTACAAGAATTGAAATCATCACCAACGGATAGGTCCATGGAACAAGGAAATATAATCGTTAAACCCGGCTTGAACGGTACCCTTATCGGTGAAAATGGCGAGAGGTTGTCTCCCCCGGACGGGTGGGCCTTCCTTGCTGCGGGCGATGCCGGCATCACCAGAAAGGTAACAGCCAAGGGCATTTTCTGGCGGGTTCAGGCGCAAATGGGTCGGCGCATCATCTCCAAAGGAATCTGGGCGCCGCAGGAAACCATCGCCATGGCCAGGCAAGAGGTCGAGGCGGTTCGTTCAACCGAGGCATACCGGAAGAAATTAGACAGTGACCGCCAGCGCCGGGATAAGAAACAGGCTGAGTATGAGAAGCAATTCTGCCTTGAAGTCCGCGCCTTTCTCGCCTTTGCCCCAAGACACCGGGAGCTGGAAAAGGAGATGGCGGAGGCTATTACCCTTCATGCGGTTCCCGTAGGCAGCGGAACAGTGGCGCGGACAGCCATGATCCCTGTCGAAGAGCGGGCGGCAAAAGCAGTAATCGCCTGGATGAGGCATCAAACCACCGCTTATGAGTCTATGAGGATTCCCAGGATAAAGGGCAAGAGACGGGAGGTGAGAAGAATGTTGGCAAATCGTTCAGTAGAGTTACTGAAGGCATATAGAGATGGGCTTGAGACCACCCCGGGCTGCCCATTAAAGAAAGCCCTGAAGAAGTGATTTGGCCGGTAAAAAGGGGCACTTTCCTTACTGCTGTGAAGGTACGTATACTCAGGGATTTCTTTTCCTGCTGAATTTCACCCATTTTTGCGGGTCGATTTCCATGGGCAGCCTTCTTTGTCGTCCTTTCCCGGAAGCAGCGCTTCTACCTGACCTTCTTTTCACCGATGAGGTCCCGAATCTCGTCATAATCCTCATCCTTTGCCCACTGAAAGCCTCCAATCCCGGCAGAGTAAAGGATTTTGGCATGTGCAGGGTTGTTTTTGTTAAGTTTCAGCAAGGCCCGGTCGAACTTGGCGATAACCTCTTTATTTAACTCCTTCCTGGCGGAAAATATTCTGGTCGGCACCCATCTGGTCATGGCAATGACGTGGAGTTCCTGGGCATTGACGCCAAGTTCCCCTTGTTTTTTCTCAAGCTCTTTAAGAAAATGGTCGCATACCACACCTGCATCAAAGGCCTTGAGAAACACATTAAAGACAATATCCTCGCAGCAGCCGCCATTGGCATACTTTTTTGCTAAGTCCTTGTCGATGTCGATGCCGTTTTCTTCAAACAACATTTTCGCCACCACCCATTTGGAGGCGGAAAGCTTGGGCCCGAACATGACGGATTTACCGACCAGATCTTTCATTGAATTGATGTTGCTGTCCTTCCTGGTAATGATCCCGCCGGCCTGGAAGTCACCCCCATTCGGGTTGCGGGCCTTCACCAGGGTATTTTTGTCATAGAGCGCGGCAAACTTCACGTACACGTTGGGGTCCTGGAAAGCAAAATCAATATCCTTATTCCTGATCCGGTTTTCAAATTCTGCGATATTCGGAGGATACACCAACTTGATTTCAGATCCTGTCTCCGCCTGCAGATAGGTGACCAGCGGATAGAACTTTTTAAAGCTCAACGCCACATCACTGCAAGGGGAAACGGCTATGACAATTTTCTTTCCGATCTCTTCGGCAGGGCTTACGCCAGCCAGCATGCAGAAAAAAAATAGGAATGCCACAACTCCATTAACCAATTTCCTGATCCTCATATTAAACCTCTTTCAGCTGATTCAGCGGTCCGCCCTTACTCTGTGCGAGCAGAACAGCCGCCTTGATCATTAAATTTCCGCAGTAAATGTAACACAGAATTTTTTCCGGAGATATCTCCTTTTTCTTAGGCTTGTCAAGGGCAGTAAGGCTGTCGGCTTAACAGATCAGGGACAACGGCTTGATCCCCTGATAAAAATAGGCAGAGTAGAAATCAGGAGACCTGAACAGTAAAAATAATTGTCCTCCATTGTCCCTTATTGGCTATGGTCGAACCAAAGACTCCAAAAAAAATCCCCCGGCATTACCGGGGGACCTTTTTAAAGAAGCCATGAAGGACACCTGAATGAATCTTTCGAAATCTTTATTCGGCTGCTGTTGCTTTCAATTCTTCTTGCACCCTTGATTGCTTCTTCTACGGGATTCCCTCAGCTCATCGGCAGAGTTTTCGCTTCATGCTGCCTGGGTTACGGGCACGTGCGCAAGGCAACAGTTTCATCGGCAACCGTTATTTCGCAGGCTTTAAGCACGGTTGTACCGGCAGAACATTCCCATTCGTAAACTTCAAAACTCACATCTTGGTCTACCGTGAGAACAATGTCAAATTGGTTGGCTAGATAATTAAACTTCACACCATAAACCTCGATTCCGTTTACCACGACAACATTGGGCCGAGTTGAAATTGCATCAATCGTTCCTTCCACCGTCTCGGCACTCACGCTCTGCACTGCAACGAAACTCATGCCAATTGCCAACATTACAAATAATTTCTTGATAGGATTTTTCATGGTACCACTCCATTAGTTTAAGGTTTTATCTTGTTTTTCTTCGGCTTGTTCTTCATGCAGACTACAAGTCCGCCTCATGCACCATTCTTCACTCCTCCAATGAGAGAACCGAAGCATCCCTCGTTTTTTTCATCGCCTGCAATTGGCTTTAATATCGCCTGCGACAAAAAATACAAATCGGAAAAGGTTGCTTCATCTCGCAGATGTTCAAGCGTCCCGTCTTAACAGTAAATATATGTTATAAATCTAGAAAAATGAATCGGCCTTATTACTTATTTAGGCTTAGGTATTACTGCTTAGAAAAGAGATAAGGGACTCGGAAAATGTTAATTTACCTGGATCGCGCCCGGATTTGGGTCAGATTTGGTTGCGCCGATTGAGCAAAACCGCAGGCGTAGCAGTGCTCCGGCGAGGATTTTGCGATTGAGGCACGGCCAAAGATGGCCTG
>JAHILF010000169.1 GCA_018897105.1 Pseudomonadota bacterium | reverse complement strand
TGAGATTCTTCTCGCCCAGCCCGTAATTGTGACCGAGATTATAACCCTGGTTTTTCAAGGTGTTAAAGGTCTCGTTTTCGATCTTCCAGCGAGCCCGGCCGGCCCGCATGATATCGACGGCATTTTCCCTGGTGATGGGAAACGAGGCAGAAGAGAATGGTGATTTTGAAAATGCCGGATCAATCCGGGGCGTCTTTCCGGCGCTTTATCGGTATCGACTACTCTGGAGCGGAGACTCCGACTTCCAGTCTGAAGGGTTTGCGGGTCTATGAAGGAAGCCGGGAAGCATTGCCGGACGAGGTGCAACCGCCACCCAGTCCACGCAAGTATTGGACCAGGCGAGGTATTGCCGAATGGCTGGTTGAACGCTTGTCTGAAGAAGTTCCGACATTGGTCGGCATCGACCACGGTTTTTCCTTTCCCATTCGTTATTTTGAAGTCCACCATGACGGACTGCGAGGCAACTATTAGGAAATTCCGAACAGTTCAACAAGAGGGCCGGCACAAGACGCTTTTACACTTTTTGGGCGAATGTTGGGATTGCCCCTTTTTGGCTGTAATGTGCGCCCAGTAACATTGTTATTGCGCAGTAACTCAGGCAATGATACTATGCAAAAAAAGTGTTACAAGGGGAAGTGATGTCTACATTGATCGAGCAACTTATCCAGTATCTTCGTGATACGCTGAATGTTACCTTGTTCGTGCGGCCATGGAATGAATGCAGGAAGTTGCCCTTCTTTCTGCAAGACAGCTATGACTATTACCGCACAGAACTATTTAGGTTGAATGTACTGTTGATGGTGGATACCAATGATGAAGAACAGTCCCCTGCCACAGTCCGGAAGCATATGGAACAAGTTCGGGAAAAGTGCGATGAGGTCATTTACGTCCGTGATCGAGTTACGGCCTATAACCGCAAACGGCTGATCGAGCAGAGTGTGCCGTTCATAGTTCCAGGTAACCAGTTGTATTTACCCATGCTGGCCATTGACCTGCGGGAGTATTTTCGCCAGAAACGCATGACTACCGATAAGTTCAGCCCGGCCACCCAGGCCTTGGTCCTGTACTGGATTTACAACAGCAATAAGAACGAGGCAAGAGCCACCCCCACGGAAATGGCCAAAATTCTTGGCTACTCCAAGATGACCATGACCAGGGCCTTCAAGGAAGTGGATGCCGCCCTGGATGCAGTGCTTGACTCTGAAAGACGCAATAATGACGCGAAACATAGTTTACCGGGCCAGGAACTTTGGCATACGTTGCAGCCATTCTGGCGTAGCCCAGTCAAACAACGATACTATCTGTTTAGATCCGACTTTGATGATGCATTAGGTCTTCGGGCTGGGTTGACGGCCATGGCAAGTTATTCCATGCTGGCGGAGCCCAGCCACAAGGTATTTGCCGTGAGTCAGAATGAGTGGAAGGTATTCTTGCAAAAACACGAAGTGGTTGTACTGGACAGGCCGGATTCGCAAACAGTGGAAATCGAAGTCTGGGGATATCCTCCGAATTTGTTTGCGCAAAATGACTTGGTGGACCGGCTCTCGTTATATCTGTACTTGCGAGATACCAGCGATGAACGAATCGAGTCTGCGCTGGAGGAACTGCTTGGGAGGATGAAATGGTAAGAGGCTTGGAGCTGGGACTGTTTACAACACTACCTCCATGCCTCTGGACTTAGAAACCAGATCGTTCTCTGGGTCAGCAGTTGGGTACTACAATGGCGATGTCGATGCAGCATTACTTCACCTCGATCCCGACATGAGCATCTTCGGAATATCTGGTCTTCCTGATTTGAGGATAACTCTTGTCGATTATGTATGCGATGGGGGCTCTGGGATAGCTTTTGATATCTGGGACGGCATTGACGGGCTTGGCGGCATTTATGGAACTCTTTACGGGAAACTTAGAGAGTACCCGAACGGTGACGTGGTTATTGAACATGCAGGTACCGCCCCGCCCATCCCTATCCCTGGCGCAGTCTGGCTGCTTGGAAGCGGTTTGGCTTGTTTAGTTGGGGTCAGATGGCGCAGAAAAGGTGCATCTGGAGGATGAACGTACGGAGATCATTAATGAATATGGAGGGAAATGGGGACAGAACTATTTTTTAGATTGACTGAGAAAATAAATCAGTCACCATTTCTCACACCGGCTTTGGTGGTGGTTGAAACTATCTAAAGAGATGCGGCAATTTGCCTCTTTGAAAATATTTAATGTTGTTGTAAGGGTGGGTCAAGGGATTGTTGGGTAAAAAAGCTAAAACCTGCCGTATGTGATGGACGAAATGACAAGGAGGTGCGTGACAAAGCCGAGTTGCTACTGGTAGGTAACGCGGCTTTGTTTTTTTTTGGGGGGGAAAGGGCAGGTTACGGGTTTTGCCGCCAAAAATGGCGTGAAGGGAATTAAGGTGCCAAGAAGAAAGAAGGCAAATAGTCTTATCCGTAGGTGCTCAAGAGGTAAGAGTCGCTGGATATTGTCGGCTAGTTGGCGTGTTTAGGGGGGCTATGATGCGTTACAGCATAATGTCAGGTTGTCGTTGGATAATAGCTATTTTGTTAGCCAGTATTCTGGTGTCTTCCATAAACGGCATGGCAAATGCCGGCATCAATGAGTGGACCAGCAATGGGCCTGGAGGTGGGCGAATCACAGCCCTGGCCATAGATCCTGCAACACCAACAACAATCTATGCAGGCGCCGAGGGTGATGGTGTGGATAATGGTGGTGTCTACAAGAGCACGGATGGCGGCGGCAATTGGACTGTTGTTAATACAGGTTTAACTAACCATAATATCCATGCCCTTGCTATTGATCCTGATACACCATCCACAATCTATGCAGGCTGCGGCGGTGATCAGGATGAGTTTGGTAATGAGGTGGATAGTGGTGTTTACAAGAGCACCGATGGCGGCGGCACCTGGACTGCAGTTAATACAGGATTACCCAACAATTATTCCTGGGTCGTTGCCTATGTCGAAGCCCTGGCCATAGATCCCGATACCCCATTAACCATCTATGCCGGTACCCATGATGGCGTCTTCAAAAGCACCGATGGCGGCGGCACCTGGACCGCTGTTAATACAGGGTTAAATACCTATGATAGCAAATATATCACAGACCTGGCCATAGATCCTGCTTCACCAGCAACCATCTATGCCGGTACCAACGATGGCGCCTTTAAGAGCATTGATGGCGGCGGCACCTGGACCGCTGTTAATACAGGATTACCCGACTACGCCACTGTCGGTAATCTTGCTATAGATCCAGTTACCCCCACAACAATCTATGCAAGCACTACTTATGGCGTCTACAAGAGCACTGACGGAGGCGAGAGCTGGACCGCTCCGATTGATACAGGAATCCCCGGCGGTGTCATTTGGATCGATAGCCTTGCTATAGATCCCGTTACACCAACAACAATCTATGCAGGAATCTCAGGCGCCTGGTGTTATGGTGTCTTCAAGAGCACCGATGGCGGCAGCAACTGGACTGCTGTTGAGCCAGGATTAACTGACTTAACTGAAGGAAGTATCCAAGCCCTGGCCATAGATCCTGCTACACCAACAACAATCTATGCAGGCACCCATGGTGGTGGTGTGTTCAAGAGCACCGATGGTGGTGGCAATATGACTGCTGCTAACACAGGATTAACCAACACCTATGTCGCTGCCCTTGCAATAGATCCAGATACACCAGCTACAATCTATGCGGGCACCGAGGGGGGTGGTGTGTCCAAGAGCACCGATGGTGGTGGCAGCTGGACAGCTGTGAATACAGGATTTACGAATTTTGATGTTCAAGCCCTTGCCATAGACCCTGCTTCACCATCAACCATCTATGCAGGAACGGTTTATGCTGGGACCGGCTACGGTGGTGCCTACAAGAGTATTGATGGAGGCGAGAACTGGGCTTCTATAGGATTACTTTACAAAAGGGTCTTTGCTCTTGCCATCGATCCTGCTACTCCTTCAACCATCTATGCAGGGACAAGGTTTGATGGTGTTTACAAGAGCACTAATGGGGGCAGCAACTGGACTGCTGTGAATACAGGATTAACAGATGACTTTGTCTATGCCCTTGCCATAGATCCTGCTACACCATCAACAATCTATGCAGGCACGTGGGGCGGTGGGGTGTTCAAAAGTAGCGATGGCGGCGGCAACTGGACTGCTGTTAATACAGGATTAACTTATAAATATATCGATGGCGCCCTTGCGATAGATCCAGATACACCGACCACAATTTATGCAGGCGCCTCTTCTGTCTCAGGTTACGGTGGTGTATTCAAGAGTACCGATGGCGGCAGTAACTGGACTGCTGTTTTTGTAGGATATGATTTTTTCCCGGAATATCTTGCTATTGACCCTTTTACGCCATCAACAATTTATGTAGCCTCCCCGAATTATGGTGTCGGAAAGAGCACTGATGGTGGCAGCACCTGGACAGATTTTAATACAGGATTGACTAACAGAAATGTCTTAGCCCTGGCCATCGACCCTGCCACGCCAACCATAATCCATGCCGGAACCGAGGGTGGCGGTGTGTTTGATTACGAGTATGAAACTACAAATCTGGCTGCTGTTGCTGCCAATTTTGGCAAGTTCGAATGCGATCAAACCGGAGGCTGTGTCGGGGATTTTGATAAAGATGATGATGTGGATGGTTCTGATTTGGCGGCCTTTCTTTGGTAGTGCCGATAAAGACCTTTTAGTAGTCGGTCCCATTAAGCCACCAGATGATTGAGAAAATTAATCTGTCCCCATTTCACCCGTTTCCCCAGCGCGTAATGCATCCTGCAGTAAGAGCGGGCCTTGCCCGCGATAACGGAGTTTTGGCAATGCCAAAGTTCGCGGGCAAGGCCCTCTCCTACCCCGCGAACTTTCATGCTTCGTTGTTCCCGCTTGCGGAGATGGGGGTTAGCGAAGCAGTGCGCAAAACCCGGAACAGTTCAAGGCGTGACGCCAGAACCTCGGCCAGGAGAAAGTTTTGACAACCTTTGTAAGCTATGGAGAAGTTGGGTGCCAGCATCAGGGTGAAATTATAAGGGAGTTGGCAACACCACAACAGGCCATACGACCGGATGCCAACGAAATCGCCGAGGCAGTAATCAAAAAATTGCGCGATGATGTTGACATACGAGCGAAAGGGGATTGCAGCGCAACTCGTCCTCACAGGATATAGACATCCTCATTTTTCGTCACCTGCCCCTGGCCGATGATGGCGATGGCCCTTTCACAATTACCGCACAGGGTATAAATTCTGACGCTGTCCTCATCCTCGGAGATAACACCCCTGATCCTGTCCGTCATCTTCGCCAGCAGATCCGCATCAAGCAGACACTCAAAGACGCTGAACTGTACCCGGTCACCGAAATCCTTGAGGGTTTTGGCCAGCTTTGTCCTTCGTCGGTCGTCAGGGATATCATAGGAAACAAGATAGAGCATCCCCTATCCCTCCGGCCTGAACGGCACATAGGCCACATCGTCCCGGATGACGGCCGCCATCTTCTCCGCTTGCCGGCGAAAACATTTGCGCAGCGTCGTCTGCTCCCCGGTCTCCTTGAGCGTGAATTCACCGGTAATCATTTTCTCATACTCGGCGAAATAGCGTTTCATCGCTTCCCGTTTGAAATAAACCGCCTCGCCACCGGGATTTTCCCGGAAATCATCGGCTGAAAAAATCCGGTCGTTTATCAGTCTAAGGGTAAGCCGGTCGGCAACAGGGGCGCGGAACTCCTCCATGAGGTCGGCTGCCAGCGACTGCCGACCATAGGTGACACTGTGGAAATAACCGAGATAGGGATCAAATCCCAGGCCGTCCAGCAGTGACGATATTTCATTAAAGATCATGGTGTAACTCAGGGAAAGCATGGCATTGACCGGATCGGTCGGCGGCCGTTTTCTCCTCCCCGGAAAGCCGAAATCCCCCAGCACCATCCTGCCGAATCCCTGGAAATATGTCTTGGCCGCATCCCCTTCAATCCCCATCAGCTGCTCGATCCCTGTCGCCCCGGCAACCGTGGCCAGCTTCGCCTTCAGGCCCGCGGCCGTCTCCCCGAGATCAATATCCGGGTGGTTGTATGAAAAATTACGGAGAAGCTGCAGGCAGTTGCCGATCTTGCCGGCCACGATCTCCCTGGAAATCCTTGTCCGGAAACCCTCATCCTCATATTTGCGGAACTGCTCGATGCGCAGGGCGATATTCTTGGTGGCGGGCGAGGTGATCTGGCCGATGAGCCTGCCGCTCCGGGTCAGGATGGCCATCTCGATGCCGTGCTCAAAGAGTTCATGCACCACCTGGGTGGTGAACTGGACATTGCCGAAGATGAGCACCGCCTCGATTTTGTGGCATTGCACGTCAAGCAGGGTCTCCTCGTTTTTCTGCACGATGAGCCGGTCGCCGGTCTTGCGAAGGATGGAATTCTGTTCGGTCAGATAGAGATTGGCCATGATTGTTTTCGCTTCATTTCCCCTTCCAAGGCAGTACAAATTCTACTTTAACATACTGTCTCATTTTGGGGGTCCACTATACTACGCCGGCGACTGAGTTTGTATAACAGCCAGCTTGCAGCCCAGGGCCTTTGTCACCTTGCTGATGGTGGAAAATTTCGGGTCGCCGTTTTCCGCCAATGACTTGTAGAGGCTGGCGCGGGTAACCCCTGCCTTTTTCGCCACCTCGCTCATGCCCATTGCCCTGGCCGCGATATTCAGGGCGTGAATGAAGTCGGCTTCGTCGCCGGTGCTGGCGACCTCTTGCAGAAAATTGCGTATTTCTTCAGGGGTGTTCAGGTGTTCGGCGATGTCGAAAGGTTTTGTTTGCCGTGCCATGACTTTAATCCTCCAGTTCTCCCAAAAGCCCGGTGACTTTTTGGACGTCTTTCTTTTGGCTGGACTTATCGCCGCCGACCAGCAGCAAGACGACGCGGCCGGCCCGGATGGTGTAGTAAATCCGCATTCCAGAAACCATTTGTCGAATTGTTTCGTGCTTTGGAGTTCGTACTTCATGGCTTAACTGTATCTTGCAAGATACAGTTTGTCAAGAGCAATGGTCTTCCTATCTTCCCGGCGTCTGTCATCAATGGTCCACGTTGAAAGCTGAGGTCTCAATCCCTTCGTAATCAGGTCAATGCGAGAACTTAACGTTCAAGCGCTGAAACGTTCAAACCCGGCAACGCTTTCAACTGCCAGCTGACATTTCTGCTTTTTTACGCTGCTACGCTCTCACGCTGAAACGCTGGAACGTTTTTCACCCATCCCTTCGTAATCAGGTCAATGCGAGAACTAACGTTCAAGCGCTGAAACGTTCAAACGCGGCAACGCTTTCAACTGCGTGTAGAGATTTCTGTCTGTAAACGCTGGAACGTTTTCACGTTTAAACGCTTGAACGTTTTTTCACCCCATCCCTTCGTAATCAGGTCAATGCGGCCAACTGTACCCCATTTTTTGACTGTATACCCAGATAGTTATAAGGCAATTTCCTGTAACCCCTGTTTTGCGTCGCATTTTCCGGTCGTCACCTCCTTTTATCTGAAATTTTCCAAACGTTTTCTCACCAAATAACAAGAGGTTACGCATTTCCTGTAACCACCCCTTATTTTACCCCTGTTAAAAAAAATAGTCAAACATACACAAATTCAACACGTTAAAAACAATTTTCGCAATATATTCACCCGTTCCGGCCATCCGCATCCCGTGGCCCGGCGGCAGCGGAAAATAGGTCTGTTCATTCAGCTCTGTTCGCAGCCTGGCGAGGTTGACGGACAGGTCCTTCTCGAACTGGCCGATGATCACCCCGTCCACCCCGGCACAGCCAGGGTTGTCCTTGACCGCCTCAAAGGCGGCAAGAAGGGCGGCGTGGTCGAAGGTAGCTGCTTTCTATGCAGACACATGATCTCATTTTTTGAAGAGATCCGAATGGGTTCCCATTCGTTCAAAAATGATGCGTGTTTCCTCGACTTTGTAGATCAGCAGCCAGTCCGCCTCGATATGACACTCGCGCCGTCCTTGAAAATTGCCGATGAGCCGGTGATCCCGGTGCAGGGGGTCAAGCGGTTCATCGGCGAGCAGAGTGCGGGCGATGAGCTTGAACTTCTCCAGGTTTTTGCCGCGGCGGCCGGCCAGTCTGACATCCTTGTCAAACTGTTTCGTGTAAACGGGGATGAACATCAGATCCCCAATTTCGCGAACATGTCGTCGGCGTCTTCACAGACGACCAGATCGCGGCCGGCATCGGTGGCCTGGAAAGTCTTTTTCGTGGCCGGGGCCGGAATGACCAGATCAAAGGGCAGGCCGTTGTGTATTTCAACCTGTTTATAAAACATGGTAATCGCCTGGGTAGCGTTGATCCCCAACCGCTCAAATACCGCCTCCGCATGGTTTTTCAAATCGGGCTGTATCCGCGCCCGGACGGTTGCCGTCTTGCTCATGCTATCACCTCCCTAATTTAATTGTAGCACAAACAGGCCACAATGACAAGCTGCCTGCACTGGCGGTTAATCAGGGCAGGCAGCCGACATCATCACCAACATCTTCAAAAAGTCCCCTTCGCCGCTGCTGCTGGAACGGCTGGCCGGGACCGCGAAAAACGCCCAGCATATCTCCACCAAAAATTCTACCAGATTTTTCCTCTGCAGTTCCTATCAGCCATGAGCCATGAGCTACCTTATCCCTTCGTAATCAGGTCAATGCGAGAACTAACGTTCAAGCGCTGAAACGTTCAAACGCGGCAACGCTTTCAACTGCGTGTAGAGATTTCTGTCTGTAAACGCTGGAACGTTTTTTCACCCCATCCCTTCATAGTCAGGTCATTCCTTCAGATTTTTTTCTTTTGTCTTGTTTCTTCTAAATTTAATCCTCGGTCTCAATCCCTTCATAGTCAGGTCATTCCTTCAGATTTTGATCATGTTTTTGTGAGCTGACAGAGCAGCCACATGTCTCAATCCCTTCATAGTCAGGTCATTCCTTCAGATCACAGTCATTGATGCCGGGAGTAAGATTGGGGATGTCGTCTCAATCCCTTCATAGTCAGGTCATTCCTTCAGATGTATCAGGCAGCAACAAGGAATTGGCAGCGTTCATGTCTCAATCCCTTCATAGTCAGGTCATTCCTTCAGATCATGGTTTTTTATCCAGGAACAAATAAGGGTGAAAGAGTCTCAATCCCTTCATAGTCAGGTCATTCCTTCAGATGAAGTGATTACTCTCAGGGGTGATAGCGGAAAAATTTACAAGTCTCAATCCCTTCATAGTCAGGTCATTCCTTCAGATGTTTTCGGTCAGGGCTATGTGGGTGTTCGCGGGACGTCTCAATCCCTTCATAGTCAGGTCATTCCTTCAGATGCCAAAGCTATGGAAGCCTATCCTGAACTCGACCTAGATAAGGTCTCAATCCCTTCATAGTCAGGTCATTCCTTCAGATCCGGATTTCAGGTCAGCGCCCGCGTCGTTTTAAACTGGGTCTCAATCCCTTCATAGTCAGGTCATTCCTTCAGATATAGAAAACTTGAACGAGATACAGAAGTTTGTAAAGTCTCAATCCCTTCATAGTCAGGTCATTCCTTCAGATCGCGATATTTACGAAGTAGCGGAAAGAGAAAATACGAAAGGGTCTCAATCCCTTCATAGTCAGGTCATTCCTTCAGATAAGTGAATACGGATGAAAATGGCAACGTTTTTAAGTTGGTCTCAATCCCTTCATAGTCAGGTCATTCCTTCAGATCTTTATTCAGATATCGTCTCCACTTGGAGCGGAGACTCTGTCTCAATCCCTTCATAGTCAGGTCATTCCTTCAGATGTCTGTCACAAATGGACAGTGGAAAATATACGATGTTATGTCTCAATCCCTTCATAGTCAGGTCATTCCTTCAGATGCTGAGTATGATTTCTACGCTCGCCAACTCCGTCTAATTGAGTCTCAATCCCTTCATAGTCAGGTCATTCCTTCAGATACAGAGGAGTGTGGCTTCTTTATTCCGAACTTAATTTTGAAGTCTCAATCCCTTCATAGTCAGGTCATTCCTTCAGATCGCCTCAAATTCGTATCTGGGGGATGATATATTCCCTAGTCTCAATCCCTTCATAGTCAGGTCATTCCTTCAGATGAAACTCTCTGGGAGCGCAATCAGTGGCTCATTCAGTCTCAATCCCTTCATAGTCAGGTCATTCCTTCAGATACCTCTATTTCGTCGGCTCCAGCCAGCGAGAAGGTTGTGGTCTCAATCCCTTCATAGTCAGGTCATTCCTTCAGATGGAAAGCAAACAACCATTAACAATTGGCAATTTATCGTCTCAATCCCTTCATAGTCAGGTCATTCCTTCAGATTTTATAAATCAATACCATAGGAAGAGTACAAAGCGGCGTCTCAATCCCTTCATAGTCAGGTCATTCCTTCAGATCATAATATCATTATGGCGGCAAAAAGGCTGAATGGAAGTCTCAATCCCTTCATAGTCAGGTCATTCCTTCAGATCCAGATCGTGCTTGGCGATGAGGCGCACGGAATTAAGTCTCAATCCCTTCATAGTCAGGTCATTCCTTCAGATAAAAACGGGACATTAGACCATATCAAGATAACAGGGTCTCAATCCCTTCATAGTCAGGTCATTCCTTCAGATCCAAGATCCTCAGAACGATGCGATTCACACAGCATTGAATCTGTCTCAATCCCTTCATAGTCAGGTCATTCCTTCAGATATGACCATCTGGGAAGCCTGCGACCTGGCAGGAATAGTCTCAATCCCTTCATAGTCAGGTCATTCCTTCAGATGACGCTGGCTGCTGCGACCCTGACTCTGGACGCGCAGGATGTCTCAATCCCTTCATAGTCAGGTCATTCCTTCAGATAGTACCCCCCTTTTTGAATGTATATCCAAATAGTTATAAGGCAATTTCCTGTAACCCCTGTATTGCGCCTCATATTCCAATCGTCACCTCCTTTTATGGTGAAGTTTTCCAAGGGTTTTCCCAAAAAATAACAACAAGTTACACATTTCCTGTAACCACCCCCTGTTTTACCCAGGTTGAAAAAAATAGCCATACAGACACAAATTCAACACGTTAAAAGTAATTTTCGCGAAATATTCACCCGTTCCGGCCACCCGCATCCCGAGGCCCGGCGGCATCTCTCCTCCTGTCACGCAGATAGGTTTCCATATCAAAAGGATCAGGATAAAAGAGAACCCTATGGTTCTTCTTCGGGCGGTCAAAGGGGGTCATGATCAAACTGCCGGCAAAGGTAACTCCGAGATAGGTAAAACCCTGTTCAAAGTTGACAATATCCCCTTCATCGAGCTTCAGCAAGAGTTTTTCCAGAACCTGTTCCGACAGCTCCAGGGCGTCGCCCGCCTCCTGTCGGGTCCTGCAGAGAACGACATAATCATCGGCATACCGGATGAATTTATAGCCCTTGCCCAGCATCGCCTCATCCAGCTCATCAAGGAAGAGATTGGCCAAGACCGGGGAAATAGGCGAGCCCTGCGGTAGGCCGCAGGGCAGGACCGAGACGGAAGTCCCGTCCCAGACCTCGGCCTTGAGCCACATTTCAATGAGCCTGAGAATCTGCTGGCTCGCAATAATCCCGCGGCATTTTTCCAGCATCAGACTGTGATCCACCGTGTCAAACGATATGCCAACTTGATACCCCTCTCCACAACCCACCGGCAACGGTGCTGACCGAGATTGAAGTCGTTGACCCAGTCCACCCGCTCTTCGGTCGTCGGTTTCCCCTCATGTCCTTATCCAATTCTCCGCGAGGTCTCCG
>JAHILF010000128.1 GCA_018897105.1 Pseudomonadota bacterium | reverse complement strand
GTAACTGCCCAGGTAGCCGCAGGCGGAAATCCCATCGTGCAGATAAGTTACATAACGGGTGGGGGAAGTCGCGAGGAGAGATACTATCCTATTGGAGACACATCAGGAATGAAAGGATTTCCGGCGATGGCTGCCTTGAGGTCCTGAAAAATTAACCGGCCCTGCTTGCGTACTGTGGAGATATAGCTGCGGATGGTGGCAAAGAGTTCCGCGCCCTCGAATGTTCGGAAAGAGCCTGAGACTTTTTGTTTCACTTTTATCATGCGGATATCCTGTTCCGCCAGATTATTGGTGAAGGGGATCTGGAAATCGTGGAGAAAAGCGAGCACCCATTCCTCATGGTTCTCCAGGCGATCAAGCAGGTTTTGGGCCTTGGTTTGTTTTTTGCGGCCCCGTTTTTTCGGGACGTTGGGCAAGGGGAGGATGGGCGGATTGACCGCTCTTCCCTGCTGAAGAACTCCTTGGTACTGCCGGTGCCATTGCTCCAGACATTCCGGGAGGAAGCAAGAAGCTGACAGCTTTTGCTCCTCGCGTTTCCGGTTCATATCAAGGAGAAGATCGGCCAGTGTCCTGGCCCAGGCTTGGTCACACTCTTCATGAATAAAGATGAGTTCCCGGAGGAGATGGGCCACGCAAAGCGCATGCAAGCAGGGAAGGTCGAGATAGGTTTTCCAGCAATCATGGACGAGCCGGCCCATGAATTGGGGCAGGATGGCAAAGGAGTTTAGCGCTTCCCGGCCACGCTTCTGGTGGACTCCGTACCAGGTCAGGGTCGGGGTGGAGAGGACATGAAGCCAGTTGAGCGAAGCGGCCACTCGTAATCCTGATTCATCGGCATTGACCACGGGTTCCTGTGGGAGCAGTTTGGTGACCGCCAGAGAGAAAGGGACGAGCTGCTGGCCGGTAGTCTTCATGGCGGCATGAATGGTGTCATCGCTGACATGGTGACCGAAAAGATCAGAGCTCATCTGGCCGATCCTGGCCAATGGTATGAACTGCTGGGTATTCTGATAGGTCAGCCAGGCGAGAAACCCTGGTCCGTATTGGACAGGAGCGGTGACGCCGGCCGGCCACGGGGAGTGGACCAACTCTCCGGAACGCGGGCAGAGTTTGACTTCGACCCGATGCTCCGTGACCATAAGTTTTTGCGGTGGCAGGTCAAACACTTGGCGTGATTCATAGCGCAAAACCGCTTGTTCGCTGAGATCGCCGCCACAGCCGCACGGGCAAATCGAAAGGGGATGGACTTTGATGCGGTCTGGTTTCTCGACCGGTTTGAGCGTGGCCCCAAGATGACTTGGTTGGCCGCCTGATTTTTTCCCGGTTTTGCCGCGCAGGCTTTTCGGCTTGGGCTTGACATAACCGTCTTGGGAGGGAGGCTTGCTGCTGTTGCGACTGGTGACGGCAAGCCTTTCCTGAAGGGTAAGGCAATATGCCACCAGACCGTCAAGGTCCCGCTGGCCCAACTCGAGCAGTTCAGTGGCGGTCTTCATGGCAAAGCAGCTCCCGAAACCGTGGCGTCAAGGGGTAGAGATAAATATCTTTGACCGGTACGCTCATGGTGGAATATCGATCCTGGCGACTGCGCCCCGTTGTTTGCCCAACCAGCTTCCAGTTGGCGGCCAGATAACAGGTGCCCCGGAAGCGGTCACGCTCGACAAAGGTTTCTATCAGGTGAAGCGGATGCCCGTATTTGTGTTGCCAATCCGCGCTGATTCTTCTCAGGATAATGGATAGCAGATGGCTCGCCAGATGAGGAACTCTGACCCAGGGCAGGATGAGAAAGCGGTTGTTGTTCGCCACCGCTGAAAGGCGCCGGGAGCGAATGGCATCGGTCCAACCGATGAACTGGTCTCGGGGTTTGGTCTTCCAGGCGGCTGCACCAAAGAGCAGGCAGGCGAGATGCCGTCCGTGGTGATCGCTGATCAGATATTTGAGGTTCTCGCCGACAGTACGCTGAAATCCCAGGTAATGATGGGTCGACAGGTAGTGGTGGTAGAGATGTTCTTCGGAAGAACCGGCTGCGGGGATGCTCAGCGAGAGGGGGGTAAGTTCCGCCAAGCTCGAAGTAATAGCCAGCGGTTGTTGAAGGGCCACGACAGAAGCCGAAACTGGACTGGCATAGCCGTGCGCCCTTTGTTTTTCCGTTCTGACCGGCGGCAAGGTGATGAGGCCGCGCGCCATGAGCTTGACCAGGAAGCTACGTGCTGCAAAGTCTTTGAGCTGACCGGTCGGAGTAGACCAATCCCAGAGTTTGCAGAGCTCACAGGCAAGGCGATAGCGACTCCATGAAGGATGGTCAACGATCCATGATTGCAGCCACGAAATATCGGCGGGCTGAAGCAAACGGCCTTGGCATGTGAAGGATTCTGGCATGAGTCTGTTATGCCAGAAAATGGATTGTGAGTCCAGTTTTATTTTTGCTGGGGATTCACATTTGAAACCTGACCTGAGTAGTTACGTTTTTTTGAATATCTGGGACAGATGAAATCTCTTGCCATCCAAGATGGAAAAGACACAGCCGTGATCATCAGAAATCAGGATGACCAGGAGATATTATGGCTTTGCACCATAAAACCGCACGGGAGCAAAGGCCATGAATGGGTATTAACCGGGAGTGAATTCACTTTAACAATCGGCAATTGGCTGGAACCGAAATCAAGGCCAAGCATTATGGCCGAAATACGTTCGGAAACTTTATGGCGGCTGGGACCAAATGAATCCGTAGATTTTTTAATGCATATTCTCGTTCAGGCCGGCGCATCCATCGAAACAGTCAAGCCAAGCCGTGTTGATCTTTGTTTGGATGTTGTATGGCCTCAAGAGCTGTGGACTGTTGACTTGATGCCATATCGAGTGACACGGGCCTGTTATGCTGCACCTCATTATTTCCATAATGCCCTCACCGGTATCAGCATCGGCAAGGGGAAAGTAGCAGCTCGGCTTTATGACAAACCGCTTGAAATAAGACAAAAATCAAAAAAATTCTGGATGTATGATGTATGGGGCATTGAAAGCGTTTCTGATGAATTCAAGGTAATCCGCATTGAAAGTCAATTCCGCAGGGAAGCTATCAAGCAATTGGGAATTGAATCAATTACTGACTTGCTGACTCATCCCGAAAACCTTTGGGCGTATTTTTCACAGAAATGGCTTTCGTTTCAGGACAATCCGGGGGAGCATCATACACTGAGAAAAACTTTTGGTTGGTGGAAAATTATCCAGAATGGCTTTCTCGGTGTGCAAAATGCCACTCCTTTAATTCGATGCAAGGCAGTATCAACCAAGAAGAAACAATTATTTGCGCAAACTTACGGGACTCTGAGCAGCATGGCTGCCATTGAAATAGTCGGCAAAGACATGCCCTTAGTATCAGAAATCTCACTTACTCAGTGTCTGTCTGCTTTTTCAGCTTATGCAAAAGAGGTTGGTAAAAACGAATTTGAGCTGAATATCGACATTTTAAACAAAATTGCGAAATACATAAGAGCAACGGAAAAAATGGTCGCTGTTCGTAAAAAAAGAACTTCACTTGGCTTACCTTGCAACCTGCCAATTGAAGACTTTCCGGGCAAAAAAGAATGAGCGTGAATGAAATTGACAATCAAGGCGGTTCGGGTACTATGAAAGTCAAATCTGACCAAAGCATCACCATCCTGACGATCCAGGAAGTGGCTTCTTTTCTCCGGGTGCATCGCACAACAGTTACCCGTTATGCAATGACCGGAGAGCTGAAAAGTTATGTCCTGGGCAACCGTCGGCTTTTCAAGAAAGAAGATGTTTTGGCGTTCTTTGAAAACAGAATAGACCGGGCAGCTTTGGAATACGTTTCTGAAAGGAGTAATTATGGCGACAGTCACTATTCAGAAGCGTAAACGACAGAACCGAAACAGCTATGTGATTTATTTCAAAGATCCCTTTACCGGGGTTAAGAAATATTTCAAAACATTCCAGCGTCAGAAAGAGGCACAACAGGCGGCAAATGAACTCCGCTATCTGCTTGACTCAGGGAAACTCCCTGATGCTCAAAAAAATAGGCTTCGCATGATGACTTTTGGCGAGGTCGCAAGTCACCTGGAAAACGAATGGCAAATGCGACTGAAGACAAAAGAGATCAGGCCGAAGACCCATACTGAGTATGTGTATACTCTGAATTCGGTACGGAGGAAATTTGGTTCGCTTTATTTATGCCAAATCACGCAAAGGGAGATCGAGAATTATCGAGCTGACGTTGTGGCGGAATTCAGCGCAATCTCTGCCAACAAAAAATTGGCAACCATCAAGAAAGTTTTTAAAATCGGGATCGATCTTCGTGCCGCTACAGAAAATCCTACCGAGAAGATAAAATATTTGAGCGAAAAAGAGCATGAAAGGAATCGGTTTGCTTTGCCGCATCAAATTGAAGCACTTGTCCAGGCTTCACAGGCGACAAAGGCGAAATATTATTTGCCTGTGTTGATTTATCTTGGCGCGGAGCACGGAACATCAAAACAGGAAGCCCTTTCTCTGCGCTGGAGTGATATAGATTTTGAGTTTGAGGGAATCGGGATGATTCGATTCTATCGGACGAAAAATAAAAGAGAGAGAACAGATTTTTTGATGCCAAGGGCAAAAAAGGCACTTCTCGAATGGCGGGAACATCAGGCATGGATGAGAAATCGGAAAAATATCGGCAATGTCGAGTCAGACCTTGTCTTTTGCCATCTCAATGGAAAACCGATTGGGCATTTCAATAAATCTTGGTGGATGACATGCGAAGTGGCAGGAATGAAAGATTTCCATTTTCATGACCTGCGGCACACGTTCTGCTCGAACCTGATCTTGTCAGGCGCTGGCTTGAAAGAAGTAAAAGAAATGATCGGCCACAGTGACATTTCCATGACAGACCGTTATTCTCACCTGACCATGCAGCACAAATTCCTCCGGCAAAAACATCTGGCTGAGCATTATGCGAAGAGCTCAGATTGCCAGTCTGGGGGTCACACAGGGGTCACAGGGCATTTTTGAGGGAAAATCCAATAAAAAAAGCGAATTATGAAATTCATAACTCGCTGAAATTTCGTCTATTAATGGTCGGGGCGAGAGGATTTGAACCTCCGACCTCCTGCTCCCAAGGCAGGCGCGCTAGCCAGGCTGCGCCACGCCCCGACATAAAAATAAATGAGAAAAACCAATTAGCATTATGTAGCGCAACCGTCAAGAAGAAATCAAACTTTTAAGCAGAATAACCGGCAAAATGTGAAATTTTATTATTTAAAATTGTTGACGGTTGAAAATCAAGTTGCTATATTTGCCGCTTCCAAGAGCACCAATAATCCCCGGTAGCTCAGTCGGTAGAGCAGGTGGCTGTTAACCACCTTGTCGGCGGTTCGAATCCGTCCCGGGGAGCCAGATAGCAAAACGGCCGTTTCTCGCAAGAGAAGCGGCCGTTTTCTTTTTTTGCACCGAGCACATCGGGTTCACGACGTAACCGCAGGCATGGCTGCGTCCCAGGCGCAGCGGCTGAATCGAGTTGCGGAAGTCTTCAATATGCCGTTCCGCGCATTTCTCCGGCCATGTTATTTTTTTACAACGGCTTACTGGTCCCGTGGAAATCGCTCCCACGCCAATGCCTTGAAATCCTGTTTCCGCTGAGACTGATAAACCCGTTCAAAGAAATGGACGCAGGCCTCCCGGCCCAGCCGGGCCTGCTCCGCCTCAAGTGAGCGGGTGTCTTCCAGAAATTCCAGAAACCAGTGGATGCCGTTGAGCAGGCCGAACAACCTGGTGGAATCCAGCCACAGCATCTTTTTACTGAGACTGACCAGTAAACGTTCCATGTTCTTTTCGGCAAATGGGAAGGGTTGGCGGGGCTTCTTTTTCTTCGGCAGGGCCTCGGACAGGTAATCAAGCACAAGCTGACGGTGATATTCAGCGGCGCACCAGTCCAGGTTCTTTCGGGCGGCAAGCCAGCCCATGAAGCTGCTGGTCATTTCGTCATAGCGGCTCATGGCCTTGGGGCGGGTGTGGCAGCCGTCCAGATTCCATTGCTCATGCCGGCCCAGAATAAGGTGCAGGCGGCGCTGTAAAAATTCGGAATCGGTCCATATCGGGTTCAGTTCATCCCCGATTTTCCGTAAGGCCGCGGCCAGTTCGTCCGGATCACACCCGTCAAGGCCCTGGTCCAGATAGGGGGCCATAATGAGTGTTGTCATGGGGACGAGGATTTCACCACCACCCATGATCAACGGCGATGTGCAGACCTCGTGGCAGATGGCCGGAATGAAATCGGCCAGGATATCCTGGCAGTTCCAGCTCATCAGAAAATGAATCACCTCGAACAGATTGTCCGGATCATCGTCGGGGTATCTACGAAAATCCGCAAGATACTCCGCCACCTCCCCTTTCCTGCCGTTGATGACCAGCCAGGTTGCCATGGCATTGTCGAAGTAGGCGAATCCCTTGAAATACGCATCAGGAAACTCCAGGCGCAGGCGGGAAAGGATGTCGATATACTCTTTATGCCGGTCCTGGCGAACATACATGCTTTCCAGTTCGAACAGCGGCTCGCGGTCAAGGCCGAGTTCGGCAACCAGACCGGGATGGGATGACATGAAATTTTCCAGGTGGCCGCGCAAAATGTCCGGGTCTGACATGTCGCGATAGGCGGCCCACCAGGCATCAATGATTGCCTCCTCCGCATCGGAGAGTTTCTTCTTTTCCGGCCTGGCAACTGCGTCATCCCCCGCAGTCCCGGCAAAGAGGGGATCAACGGTCTCCCCGGCAAAATCCTCATGCATCCGGTCATCTTCCGGTATCTCTGCCCGAGCGGGAACCGGCTCTTCCTCCCAGTCATCATCCCCGGCAAAAGGATCAATGGGGACGCTTTTCACATTCTGCTGACGTCGTTGTTCATCCTCATCCTTGGGCAGGCAGCATTTCTTATATTTCTTGCCGCTGCCGCAATGGCATGGCTCATTTCTTCCCGGCATCTTCTTCATTGTTCAACTCCGTTTATTTTCCTGAGGCATTCTGAAAGGTTGTTTTCCGGGCAGATTTTCCGCCGCAGAATGATAGAGTTTTTCCCGGCCAGGGCCGTGCTTTGCTGGTCACGGCAGCCCTGATAACGACATAAACCCCGGTCTGTGCTCACATCCCCGGTGGCGGTGGCGGTGGCGGGCCAGGCGGAGGCGGTGGAATTTTAACCCCGGGCGGCGGAGGGGAAGCCGGCGCCGCCGAGGGCGTTGTTTGTGTTTTTTCCGACCTCTGCCATATGTTCATGTATACATGGCCGGACATGGGAACAAGGTTGCCATTGGCATACATGCACTGGATGTAGGCGTTATCATACTGCTGCTGGCTATAATAGGCGGAGGTTTGCGCTGTCTCGCTCCCGGCCATGGTCCCGACAAGCAGACCTGAGCCGGCGCCGACGGCGGCTCCTTCATGCCCACCTATCAAAGCGCCGGCCGCAGCGCCTACCGCGGTGCCGGTCACGGCGCTGGCCACCCCGCTCTGGGTGGCGTTCTGGCTGGGGGTGGTGCCACCTATATATTCAAGAGCAAACTGTCTGCACCTCATGTCGTCGTAGCGGAACTGATCAAAACTTTTGCCTGTCCCCGGATACACCATCACCGACGGACCGGTGGGCATGGTGGCGCAACCCCCCAGGGGGAGGAATAGCATGGAAAGCAAAAGCCACTTCAAGGTCGCGGAGGTCATGATTTTTCCCTCCAGGGTCAAGGATTCTGTTGCGTTTGTGGGAGAACCTGCAGCCAGCCACCCGGGCACTCTTTGACAGTGGGATAATATCCCGCCGGGTCGGTGCAGTAGTACCAGTAGACCTGCTGCGGTGCAGCCGACTCAGCCTGCGGCCGCTCAATATAGACCGGAGGCTGGGGAGGCGTTACGTAAACGGGTGGGGACGGGTAGTAATAGGTCTGTGGGTAGTAATAGGGTGGCGGGTAAGGCGGGTAATACCGCCAAAAAGGGGGCGGCGCAATGTAGATACCGACATGGCCGCGCCAGCCATGGCTGCGCCGATGAGCCCAGGCAACTTGGGTCATGCTGAGTCCTAACAGGAAAACCAAAACCATCGTCATTCTTGTCCGGTTCATCTTCGTCCTCCTCAAGGGAGCGGTTTTGCCCCTGCGTGGCTGCTAAAAAAATAAGACCATGTCAAGCCGCGGAAGGTTCCATTTTACATCGCTTAAAATAATTGTGCAAAATATATAAAGATGATGATCTGCGATATGAAGAGTGGCTGAAATACTTAAAGAGCCTTGAGTTGCTTATCCTGTTACTTTACTGGGGACGAGAAAACAAACTGCCTCTTCTTTCCATCGCTAAATTGAGTCCCCACGGCAAAATGGTAGGTGCCGGGCTGGGCCAATTTCAGATCGACACCATAATGCATGCCCATTCCGTGCAAGGGCAAAGCCTGCCCTTCGATCCCGTCAGGGGAGGTCACCTTGACGGCGACGACATCGCTTTTAATTGCGGCCCCTGCCTGATCGGTGAAGAACACCAGCAGATGGTGGGTCTCCTCCTTGCCGGCCTTGGCCATGGCTTCCCGCACGTCATTGAGTTGCGCTGATGCCTTGATACCGTCAACGGTTTGTGCATCCAGCGAGCTTGTTTTTTTGTGAGGAACCTTGGTCCTCCCTACCATGCCTTCCATTCCGGTGTGGTCGGCTGCTGCGGCCATCAGCGGCCAGGAAACGGCCAGGGCCAGGGCAAGGGCCACATTGACTAAAGAACGTTTTAACATAAGATGGTTCTCCTTTTGTTTGTTGTTGACTGACTTGGTTTTTTCATCTGTTTATTCCTCAGCAATATCATCCCCGGCGGTGGGCAGCGCGCTGCGCGAGAGTTTTCTGCCCCGCCAGAGAAAATAGATAACCGGGTAGACCAGAAGCTCCATGACCCCGGAGGTGACAACACCGCCGACCATGGGGGCGGCGATGCGCTTCATGACATCGGCTGCTGGGCCATGGCTGCGCCGGCCGCAGCTTCGGTTGAAGCCTCTCTTCTTTTATCCTGAAACAGCGGAATATTGACGGCAAATTCCAGGCTCGCGAAATCGGTGCCGCTGTCCCCGGGGTTGGGTTGGCGAAAGGTGTAGGCCGCGCCGATGGCGAAATCCGGATAGTAATTGAGCCTGGCCAGTTCCTCCTGGGCCTTGTACTGGTCGACAAGCGACTGATAGGCTTTGGCAAGGGGGCCCAACGTTGCCGCCTTTTCCTGCATTTCTTCCAGGGAATAGGGATAAAGCTGGGGAGCAAGATCCTGTGGCGAGGTAATGGCGGTTTCCGTTGGGGCGTTTCTCAGGCTGTTCAGTTGGGCGGGCATGCTCTGTCTTCTCCGTAGAGATCGTTAGCTGAAGAGATGCAATCAGTTGTGCATCCCCAGGATGACACCTGAGGCGAGGGGCACGGTACAAACCATTTGCAGGGTATTTTTAGTATCATGCCTTTATGTGTTGGTGTATCACAATGTCAGGGGAAAAGACAAAAATAATTTGTCAGGGTGCGGAGATCAGAATGGGCCGTTTCCTTTGCAGGAAAGTGTCCTTTTAACATTTTTCAGAAATTACCTGGGTAAGCCCTCAGTGATTGATATAACTCTTTCCTGTTTGTCAGTGGCCGAACCACTCTTTCAGCTTTCGGGCGGCTTTTCCCTTGGTTTCTTTGTTGATGAAAAAGGCTACCGTTACAACCGCCGCTGTCAAGACTCCGAGATCATCAACGTAGCCGACAAACGGGGTGAAGTCGGCGATGGCGTCAAGTGGGACAATGAAGTAACCGAGTGCGCCGTAGATGATACTTCTGGCCCAGGCCGGCGTGGCCGGATTCTGCGCCGCGTAATAAAGCCAAAGGGCCTTTTCAATGACTTCTTTGCCTGCGGTTTTGGCAAAAGCCATGACCTTGTTCCAGAAACCTTTGTCGTAATATTCATCTTCAAATCCGTATTTCTCTTCTGCCGCCATGATTGCCTCCCGCTTCAATATTTTTTCCACCAGAACGGACCCCGGCGCCGACAGTAATTTCTGCCTGCAAGTATTTTTTATAGCCGGCTCTGGCTTGCTTTACTATCATTTTAACCTTCGTCAGGCTGAAAGCAACTTATCGATATAGTGGTTGGAGGCGTTTATGGCCTCTTGAGCTTGATGCGCAGCTCGATCTCCTGCGCGTCGTCAGATACATTGAGGGATTGGACAAAATTGCTGACCGTTTCGGTCAGGGTGTCCTGCTCAAATTCCTTGAGAGAAATCGGGGCGCCGTTAACCAGCAGGGAGACGTTTTCCTCTTTTTTTCCGGCGTCCAGCAGAAAGCGTTTTTCAATAAAAGAGGCGATTGCGCGGCTTTCATTCAGTTGGAAAATGTAGTCACCGGCAATATTCTGGTCGGTGGCCACGGCGATAACCCCGGTTACTTTGTTGCGCAGCAACTCCCCGGCGTCACGGATTACCTCGATTTTGGCGACATTGTCGGCCGTCTTGAACCCTTCGCCGATGACGATGTCCACATCGGGGAAATAGCGAAGGGCAAGGGCGGTGAGCGACAGATGGTTGTTGCGCGTCATCAGCACCATCTGGTCAGGGGCGACAAAGAGGATGGAATCAGCGCCCGCCTGCCGGTGTTTGTCCGTATCGGTTCCGGGTTTGTCAAAGGTGAGTCCGGTTTCCTTGCTTGATTTGATAACCGCCACCCGGTAGCCGGACTCTTTCAGATGTTTCACCACATGGGTTGCCAGGGTGGTTTTGCCGCTGTTGTGCCAGCCGATGAAGGTAACTATCTGGGGCATGGGAAATCCTCAAAAGAAGGGTTTCAGCGTGAGAGAACTACTTATATGAATTATCTCGCAAATAACGATTTTTACCAGAGTTGTCAGGAAATAGCAATTCACGCCTGTCTCAATATTTCTATGGTTATTATCTCTTCCTCCTGCTGAAGGGCAAAGAATTTTTTTTCCGCATCTGTTACAATATGCCTGGTTCAGCACCTGCCAGTATGGTTGTTGCCTTATGATGCAGGGCTAAGAGACAGGATTGATTAAGGGGAAAAAGGAAATGGTTGACCGGGATTTTCTGCAGGAATACTGTGATCTCGTGGGCAGGATTGACGGAGAAATAAAAAAAACAGCCGAGCTGCATGGTGGCCGACTGCAGTGCGAGCCCGGTTGCTCTCAGTGCTGCACCATCTCATCGGTGCTGCCCCTTGAGGCGGAGCTGCTCCGCCAAGCCCTTGTCTTGCTTGATGAGCAGGTAAAAAAGAAGATGCATGCTCAGGCTGCGGGTTCCCCATGCCCGTTGCTGGTTGATCGGCTGTGCGTGGTGTATCAGAGCCGGCCGATTATCTGCCGGACCCATGGTTTGCCCATAGCCTATGTGGATGATGAACGGCAGGCGATAGAGGTTTCCGCCTGCCCGCTTAATTTTGCCGATGAGTATGATTTTGACCAGCAGGAACTCTTTTTTATCGACCCCTTTAACACGGAACTGGTCACTCTCAATGAAGAATACTGCACTGTCCGGGGGATAAACAGCATGATGCGCGTTCCGATGCAGAATTTGCTCGATTGAGTAGTTGCGGTGATGAAGTGCCCGGCGTTCTGGTTAAAATAAAAGAAAGATCCGGCGCTGAAACAGGCAGGGGGCAGCCTTGCGATTATGACAACGCAAAGCCGCCCCCTGAAGATTCCCGGTAAAGCCGCGAGTTTTATCTCAGGCCGGGGATCTGATAGGTGTGGATGTAACCAATGACATGCAGGTCGTCATCCCCCATGGTGGTGAAGCCTTTCATGTTGGAGCCGACGAAATCCCCACCTCCCTGGTAATGGGTGGCGCCGAAGACCTTCTCGTTTATGTTAACATCAGTCTCCAGCCAATCCCCTGATCCTTCCGATGTTTCCACCAGTACCCTGACCGTTCCGTCATAGGTGGCCGGCTGGCCGCCGCCCCCCGGGGTCACGGTCTGACCGCGCTGGCGGAAGGTGTCGAGCCTGTGGTAGGTATTCATGTGGGCACCGTAATCATAATAAAAGGGATTCTCGCTGTAATCAATGGCGCCATCCGCAGGGGTGCCATCCGCGTTGTAGGCGCTGTAACCGACCACCTTGTTGATGCCCAGAATGGAGTTGAGATAGACGATCTTGTCAGTGGTGATGGTGCCGCTCTTGTCCGCCGCTGAAGCGAAGAAGGTGGCGGCAAAGTCAAAGTCCGGACCATCGCAGACGTCCGTTTCTGAACGCTCGGTGATACCGTACGACACGTTACAACCTGGGCACAAACTAGGGTCAGTTTCAACCACCAGATTACCCTCAGCGTCCGTGGTGGTGTAGTAGGTTGTTATACCGGTGGCGTCGACCAGGTAGCCGAGGCCGAAACTGATCATATGGTCGATGTCGATGGTCGGCCGCAGCTCCTTTGACGGGCCATCTTCCAGCTCAGCCTGCTTCCAGGCGGGGATGCCGCCCTTGAGGGAATGTTCAACCGGCAGCCGGTCATCGGCCGGGGTGATCAGGTGGCCGTCCTGCATCAGCTTGAGGTAGAGGGCGAGATTTTCTTTGGGCGAATCGATGGCTTTCTCCTTTGTTTCAAGCAGCAGCGGTTCGCCGGTTGCAGGGTCCAGTATAAATTCATCATAAATATCGGTGGTCAGCAGCAGGCGCCCCGAAGCATCGAGTTTGATGTCCTTGGCATTGTTAATCGCCCGGATGGCCTCGTCAAAGGAGTCATCCAGAACGGCCTCAGGTGCCCTGCTCAGATTGAGCCGGCCGAATTCAACTTCCTGGACCATATCATCATAGTAGACATCCACGTAATAGGTGTTGCCGTTCCAGGTATCTCCGGCGGCAATAAATAGTTCGTGGAGTACCTCGCATTCGGTGCGCTCCCAGGTGGCGTCATAGGATTTCAACAGCGGCAGCAGGTTATTGTCAAGTCCGGTTATTGAAGAAATATCCCCCCAGCGCTCCTTGTCTGCCGTCGGCTGGATGCACTGGCTGGGATAAGGGGCGGCATAGTAGATGTCGCCGGTGTCGGGGTTGTTGACGAAATCACCGGTCTCTTCGTCAGTAATCGTATAGGTAGCGAAATCCTCGGTCAAAACAGGTTCTCCGCCCACGGCGGCTGCTGTTGTCCATACCTGACGCTGCACGGTGGATATATTGCCGTTGGGATCGACCCATTCTACTTCTTCCATAACGGGCTCGCCATTTGCGTTAACTGCCGGGACATTCTTGGTCTCCACGCCTTCGTAGCGATAGAGCACATAGAGATCGCCGAACAGATCGCCGGAATCGGACATTTTGTCCTTCAGCGGTCCTTCAATGTCACTTGGCATGCCGCCTGAAGTTGACCCATCATCCTCGCTGGCGACCACATCTGTTGAACCGCCGGAAGTCGGCGCGGTCGTCGTGGTATCACCGGTTGATCCGCTGGAAGTCGCTGCCGTTCCGCCACCGGCCCCCGGGCCGTTTCCGGCAAATACAGGCGCGGTAAATCCCAACAGGGCAAGGGCGGCAATGGAATAGGTCAATCGATGCAGAATTCTCCTCTTGATTTTCATACGTTTCCTCTCCTCATCTTGTCAATTTGTTGAATATTACTTTTAGTCATTTCGTGTTACACGCCGTCTCTTTTTTTTCGGCATATCCGGCAAGCTGGCTGTCGGGATAACCGTCTCCTTAAAAATACAGAGACACCTTCTGTTTTCTTCGCTCACGCGGCTGAACGGGGTTGCCCCTTCCAGGCAATTTGCTGCGGAAAGGGCCGTTAAGAACAACTCAGCCATCCGGCTCTGCGTCTCCAGCGCGGACCAGGTGAAAGCCGCAGGGTTGCAGGGCCGTGGAGGTTTGGGTTTCAGTTATGTAGCCGTTAAGTAAATGGATTGTTTGGTTAAGACGATTTAACATAACAGGGGGTGGGATTGCCAGATGGAAAAAATTTTCCGGCAGAAAAACAGGAGAGATGAGGAGAAATGAAAACGCATTTCCATTGCCTGTGAAGGCGAAATGAATGTGACTGCGCAGTCCCTTTTCCTTCATGCCTTGCAGATTTTTCTCCCCTTCCCGTTTGAAAAATCCGGCACAGCCATGAACCCTGCTGCGCAGCACTGGTTCGTTCATTCCCCTCAATTCTCCTCCCTTTTCCGCCTTTCCTGCGGAAAAGAAAATTGTGACGGCCTGTTTGAACATGCTCATCAAATTGTAACTTTTTCTTAGAGCAATAATCCTGCCAAACGGATATGGGGGAGCGGTTTGTCAAGAATTTTCCCCTGTTCATTCTTTGCCGGGCCAGTTATTTCAAGGGGTGCGGGGGGGGGGCGGGGTAATATTTTCTCACTCCTTGCGCGGGGGCGGGCAATCTCTTTTGGCGGGGTATTTTCCCGAATTCTGGAAGTTAATTCATTTTTTTCCATTTTTCCGGATTTTCCAGGGGCTACTCCGCCTAACCGCTTAAGACATAAACAAAAAGCGGGCAAGTGATTTCTTTTCACTTCACCTTCACCTTTGCCGCCGGCATATGGTAGAGTTGAATTTATGGCAGAGCGTTCCTTCATCGCCCCTCCGCTACAGTCAATATATTTCCACTTTTATTTGTGGCAGCAGGATTTTCGGAGGGTATCGATAATGGTTCCGGTATCGCGCCAGGCCAGGATGGTCATGGGCACTTGCGTAGATAATTTTCGAATAAAAAAGGAGGGCGGAGGCTGACATGCGAAGGATAGCAGCGATCTTCATAGGTTTATGGATTTTGTTCTCATGCGCTCCTGCAGGCGCCCATACAGGGCCGCATAAAATCGGCATCCTGATGTGGCATGAGTCGCCCCATGATGAAAAAGCACTCCAGGGATTCATTGAGGGAATTCAATTGTCGGGTATCCCCCATAAGCTGGACCTGCAGCGGGCTTATGGGGATGAGGGCAAAGCCCGGGAGTTCATTCGCCGCTGGAAGCAGGAAAAGGTTGATTTGGTCTGCACCGTCGGCACCAAGGGGACCCTGTGGACCATGGAGGAGATAAAAGATATCCCCATTGTTTTTTTAGCGGTTACCGATCCGGTTGCCACAGGAATTGCCGAGAGTTGGCAGTCTTCGGGCCGCAATATCACCGGCAGCAGCAATTGGATTGAGTTCAGAAATAAGCTGAAGATCTTCAAAGAGGCAATCCCCCACCTGAAAACCCTGGGCGTTATCTTACGGCCGAATAATCCCGTTCCCCTTGCCGAAACCAGATGTGCCCGTGACTGTGCCGCGGATATGGGGATTACTCTGAAAGAGGTGACCATCGAATCGGCGGAGCAGATAGAAAATGGTGTCAAGCAGTTGTTGCTGCAGGGAATTGATGCACTGTGGGTGCCGATCGAGGACGAGGTTTATAAAAATATGTCCCTGGTGGGCAAGGTGACCCTCCCGGCCAGATTGCCCGTGGTTTCCAGTACGTTCGAGGGGGTCGAAGATCCGCAGGAGGGAGGCCCGGTGGGCATGGTTTCCGTGACAGTGGATTATGAATCGCTGGGCCGACTCTGTGTCCCTGCCGCCATCGAGATTCTGACTAAAGATAAAGATCCGCAGGAAATCCCCATTGTCACATCCGACCGTTATTATATCACCATCAATGTCAATGCCGCAGATGCCATCGGCTACAGGCTGCCGCCGCTTTTTCTGGCCAAGGCTGACAAGGTCTTGCGTGGCTTTGCCGGACAAAAGATCGTTATCAGCGGTACCGGTGACAGTCAGGCGTTGCTGTGGGAGGCAGCCAAAACCTTGGGGGAGAAGCTTGGCGGCGGAGAAATTGTTATTCCGGAAAGTATCGGCTCGGGCGGAGGGGTAAGAGCGGCGGCAGCCGGAGAGATCGATCTCGGCAGGGTTGCCCGGCAATTAACCGAGAGTGAAGAAAAGCTTGGCCTTAACTACAAGCAGTTCGCCAAATGTCCGGTTGCCTTTGTTGTTCATCCCAGCGTCACCAATCTTGACAATGTAACTTCCAAGGAGATTGTCGGCATTTATTCCGGCAAAATTACAGATTGGAGTCAATTGGGGGGCGAGACGGGGAAAATTTATGCGGTGGGCAGAGAACCGGGCGACTCCTGTCTGATTGTCTTAAATAAGCTGATGCCCGGTTTTAAAAACATCACCAATCCCACGGCCAAGATTATTTATAACACCCCCGAGGCAGTGAATACGATCATGAAACACCGCAGGACGATCGGCTATGTCCCTATGTCAATGGCTATTGGCACGGATTTGCGTATCCTTAAGGTGGACGGTATTTATCCATCGGCTGAGAATGTAAGTAACGGTACATACCAATTCATCGTTCCCTTTGCCTTGGTCTACCGGGAAAATCTTGACGGCTTTGCCAAAAGATTTGTCGATTTTCTTGACAGCGACGAGGGGAAACAAATCATCAGGTCCTATGGAGTGGTCCCGGAGTAGATAGATTTTTTTGTCTGCTGACTCGCCGCGGAGGGCATTCATTATCGTGTTTCGATCAATCAAGACCAAAATTCTCGTATCACAGATAGGACTTGTCCTCCTTGTCTGTGGTCTGCTGGGATTTTCCAGCTATGTCTTAATGGTTGATTCGCTCAAAAAGACCCAGGAGCAGCGTCTGCGCAACATTGCCCAGGACCGGGCGCAGGAGCTCAGCGCCATGATTCAATACAAGGAGGAAAAATTCAGAACCCTGGCGACCAACGAAGCCATTGAGGCCTATACCCGGGAATATCATGAGCCGGTCTTGATCCAGCATTTCAACGGCTTTATGGCGGAATTCCCCATGCTCGCCTATGTGCGCGAAGATGGCATCGAGGAGATGAAGCTGGTCAATGGGGTTGAGAGGCCGGAAATACTGGAGGATATCAGCACAACTTTTCTTTTTGAAGAGGCGACATGGATTCCAAACAAGGTGTTTTCGGTATTCCCGGGTCAGGGCACTGATGCCGAAGAAATGATGGTGCAGTTTGCCTACTGCCGGCAGAATTTTTTCGAAGAATTCGAAGGTGTGATCGTCGGCGGTATTCCCCTGGGCGATTTCCTCAAAGATTTTCAGCAATTCAAATTTGACGATACAGGTTTTCTCATCCTGATGGATGCCGCCGGCACGATTATATCCCATCCGCAGAAGGATAAAATCATGGGGAGGTTAGCCGGCGATAATCGCCAGTCGGAAGAGATCGTCACCCAGGCCGGGAAAATGAATTCCGGATTCCACCGGGCCAGCCTGCTGGGCGTTGATGGTTTCGTGGCCTACTCCCCGGTGCCGGGCGGCAACTGGTCGGTCCTGGCCGTCCTGCCCTATGACAAATTCATGGATGCGCCAAACAATTTGCGCAACATGGTGTTTGTCATTTCACTGGCTGTGCTGATTGCCGCGATTTTGCTTTCCCTTTTGCTTGCCCGGGGAATAACCAAGCCTATTCTGCAGCTCAGCCGGGCAACGAGTCGCCTGGCTCAGGGCGATTTGCAGCAAACGGTGGATATCCGCGCAAAGGATGAAATCGGCATGCTGGCTGAATCTTTCAACAACATGACCCGGGACCTGCATGATGCCATTGTCCTGCGTGACTTGGAAACGAGCGAAAGGAAATGGGCCGAGCAGGAAAGGCGGAAACTCGAAATTCAGGTGCAACGGGCTCAGCGCATGGAGGCCCTCGGCACACTGGCCGGAGGTGTGGCCCATGACCTCAATAATATTCTCGGGGCGATTATCAGTTACCCTGAACTGATATTGCTTGATCTGCCCGCGGACAGCCGCATCAGAGCGCCGCTTCTCGCCATCCAGCAATCCGGGCATAAGGCCGCCGCCATCGTCCAGGATCTGCTGACCATGGCCAGGCGGGGGGTGGTTGAAAGTACGGTGATGAATCTCAATCAGACGGTTAACGAATACCTGCGCAGCCCGGAACATGAAAGTTTGCGATTGCGGCACCCGCAGGTTGTCTTTTTAACCAATCTGGCTCAGGATCTTCTGGATATCTGCGGTTCTCCCGTCCATCTGTCCAAAACGGTGATGAATCTGGTTTTTAATGCCGCAGAGGCCATGCCAGACGGGGGAAAGATCATGATCTCCACCCGTAACCGCTACGTGGACAAACCGATCAGGGGTTATGATCATGTGGAAGAGGGCGAATATGTGATCTTTACCGTGGCGGATACGGGAATCGGTATTTCTCCCCAGGATCTGGGCAGGATATTTGAGCCGTTTTATACGAAAAAGGTGATGGGCAGAAGCGGAACAGGGCTTGGCATGGCTGTGGTCTGGGGCACGGTAAAGGACCATAACGGCTATATCCAGGTGGAAAGCGTTGAGGGACGGGGATCGACATTTACCCTGTATTTTCCCGTAACCCGTCAGGAAAGAGCTGAGGAGATCCACGATCTGTCCCTGCAGGATTATATGGGCAACGGCGAGTCCATCCTGGTGGTGGATGATATTATAGAACAACGGGTATTGGCATCGGAAATGTTGCGGAAACTTGGTTACTCGGTCAATTCCGTGGCAAGCGGGGAAGAGGCGATTGCCTATTTGCAGGATCACCGGGCGGATCTGCTGCTGCTCGATATGATTATGGAGCCCGGCATTGACGGTCTTGAGACGTACAAAAAGATTCTGGAAATGAATCCCGCCCAGAAGGCCGTCATTGTCAGCGGCTTTTCGGAAACCGACCGGGTCATGGAAGCTGAAAGGTTGGGTGTGGGAGCATACGTCAGAAAGCCGTTTGTCCTGAAAAAAATAGGTCTGGCCGTAAAAGCTGAATTAAACAGCCCTTGCCGCTGACAAGGTTCCCTGTAACATTGCAATACTGTGAACGGCATCAGGGGCCATAAAGAAATGGTTATTTCGCAACGGCCCCTAAAGCCTTTTCCAGGGCCTGGGCGATGCTGGTCATGTTGGTGAAATAATCTCTGGCCAGCGGATCAAGGGCGACAACGGCCCCGTTAATGGCCCGGGCCACGGTTTCCGCGCTTTTCTGGGAGAACTGTGGCTGCACAAACAGCACTCTCACTCCATTTTTTTGGGCCGATTCGATCAGGCCGGCCAGATGCCGGGCGCTTGGAGAATTACCGCCCGTTTCCACGGCGATCTGTTTGAGGCCGTACGCCTTGGCAAAATAGCCGAAGGCCGGGTGAAAAACAAAAAAGCTCTTGCCCCGCAACGGGGCCAGGGCCTTGGTCAGCCTCGCATGCAGCGCATCAAGGTCCGCGCTGAATGCGGTGAAGTTTTTTTCATAAAGTGACTGGCCGGCCGGGTCAAGTTGAACCAGGGTATCCTTGATGATTTTCGCCTGTTTTTTGACCAGCAGCGGGTCCAGCCAGATGTGCGGGTCAAGTTCCTCACCATGGTCGCGGTGGTCTTCTTCATGACCCGTCATTTTTTCGAGTTCAATTCCCTGCCTGGTGTCAACGATGAGGAGATGCGGCAGGGAATTTTTGATTTTGGGAATAAAGGCATTTTCAAAGACGACGCCGATGCGGAAATAAACCCTGGCCTCGGCAAGCCTTGTCATCTGGCGAGGCGTTGGGGCGTAGGTGTGCGGGTTTTGTCCGGGCTGGACCAGCACTTCCACCTCAACCCTGTCCCCGCCGATTTTCTCCACAAAAAATGCCTGGGGCAGAATGGAAACAAAAACCGGGATTTTTTTCAGGGTGGACGCCTGCGCCGCCAGCAGATGCAGGGAGAGGGAAAAAACGAAGGTCAGGCAGAAGGTAATAATTCTTTTTAGGCAAGGCATGGAGATATCTTATTTAAGTTTAAAATTCAATGTCGTTAACTTTAGGTCGGGAGACAGATTTAATTTTTCTTCCAGACTGAGGGGACTGAATTTTTTTCGCTGTTTTGGCGAAAATCATTCTGTCCCCGGCTTTGGCAAAGGAAAAATAAAATCAGTCCCCTCTGCAACTCCCTCGTAAGTTAATGACATTGGTTTGCAATTAGGAAAGCACGGTCATGACATTTCATCCCCATATGCATGGGGCGGACCCAGGCCATGGTTGCATTAGCTGTCGCCCAGATACGTTCTGGCGCCCATGAAGCGGGAAGCGAAATAGCTGCTGGAAAGCGAGGAGGTCTCGATCTGTTTTCCTTTTCTCGGAGCATGGATGAAGGTGTTGTTGCCGGCGTATATTCCCACATGGGTGATGCGTTTGCCGCCCCTGGTGGCGAAAAAGACCAGATCACCTATTTTGAGTTCGTCTTTGGCGACCGGTCTGCCGGTATGGAACTGGCTTTTTGAGGTGCGGGGCAGGTCAAGACCGTTCAGCTGATATACGGCCATGGCCAGCCCGCTGCAATCAAAACCGTCCTCCTGGGATGCGCTGCCCCATTTGTAGGGAATACCGACGAAATCTGCTGCGGTATCGAGCAATTGTTCCCGCAGGTAATCTTCACCCAGCTCGTTTTTTTTCGCCAGGGCATAGGAGTCCGGCCTGACGAGATAATAGTCGGTGATGAGGCCGGCGCGCAGATAGGTCTCGGCTTGGCGGTTTGCCTCCTGCAGGGAGGAGTAATTGCCGAAGCGTACCTTATAGAGGCCTGAGCCGTGGCGGAAATAGTAGGCGTTAAGTCCTTGTTTTTCCAGTAGACTGCTCAGTCTGGCGGCATGTTCCACATCGGTAAAGGCACCGGCCTGGATGGTATAGCCGAGCCTGAAGTTGTCGGATGATTGCGGGGCAAGAGTTGTTTTGACCGGGGTCGGCGAAAGGGTGCTGCAGCCGGATGTCAGCAAGAGCTGGACAAGCAGCAGAAGGAATAAAGGCCACAGGAAGGCCATATGCAAGGCGTTGTGTTTGCTTATCTGCATGATCCCCATATTTGAAAAGTTTATAAAAATTCTTATACCTGTTTGAATAAGTGTTCGTAAAGATAAAAAAATGTTATCCGTAAAAAAAAATGGGGGAAAAAGTGACGGCTGACATTCACGCCGTGGCGGCACAGTTTTTTGCAGCCACGGCAATCCAAGATATCCGGGAGTATGGAACAGGCCGGGTCAACGACACCTTTCTGGTGACTGTTGCCGGTATGAAGGAGAAGCGTTTTATTCTGCAGCGCATCAGTTCCGCTGTTTTTGCCCATCCTGAATGGATTATGGAAAACCTGCGTATTGTCTGCGATCATGTGGTGCATAAGCTGGCAGCAGAGGGGAATACCGGCAACTGGCGGATGCCTCTCATTCAGCAGACCCTATGGGGCAGAGATTTCTACCGTGACCGTGACGAATCCTGCTGGCGTGTGCTGCATTTTATTGCCGACTGCAGGAGTTTCACCACGGTGCAGAGCCGCTTCCAGGCCAGGGAGGCAGGGCTGGCTCTGGGTCGTTTCCATCGACTTATCAATGACCTTGATCCGGCCTTGCTCCATGACACCTTGCCCGGCTTTCACGTGACCCCACTTTATTTCGCCCAGTATGATAGGGTGGCGGCTACGTCAGACCAGCCGAGTTCTGCGGACATCCGTTTCTGCCATGATTTTATTACCCGGCGCAGGGCTTTGGCCCACGTCCTTGAGGATGCCGGAAAGGAGGGGAAGCTTTTTAACCGCCCCATTCACGGTGACCCCAAACTCAGCAACATCCTCTTTGATGAACAGACCGGCCGGGCGGTGAGCCTGATTGATCTTGATACGGTGAAGCCCGGTCTCATCCAGTATGATATCGGTGACTGCCTGCGTTCCTGCTGCAATGGCCAGGGGGAAGAAGGTCCTTTGCCCGTTTTTTTTGACACCGAGCTGTGCAGGGAAATTCTGCAGGGTTACGTGGCAGAGGCCGGCAGTTTTCTTACATCCCAAGATTATGAATATTTTTATGCCGGCACGCGGCTTATCGCCTTTGAGCTGGGGCTGCGCTTTTTTACCGATTATCTGCAGGGCAACGTTTATTTCAAGGCCTCATCGCCTGGGCAGAATCTTGAGCGGTCGCTGGTCCAGTTCAGCCTGACGGAAAGTATTGAAAAGCAGGAACGTGAGATCGGTCTCATCATCTGTGATATAACCTGAAATACCGAAAAACATCTCTTGGCAATCGATTGGGAAATTTGATATTCTGTATAGATAGTCTAATTCGTTGCCAACAGTGGAGGTGGCTCATGCATCGTATTGTTTCCTTTTTGTTGCTGTTTGTTTTGGCAGCACCCTGGCCGGTTTTTGCGGCGGATGATTTTGCCGGCAGCGTGAAAAATGTGCAGGGAAGTGTGTCGGTCAAGCGGCAGAAAATGGAGCTTAAGGCGGCAAGGGGAATGAAAATCTATGCCCATGATGTGATCACCACCGGCAAGGATGGCTCGGTGGGCATCATTCTGCGGGATAATACCGTTTTTTCACTGGGACCGGAAAGTGAGCTTGAGTTAAAGGAATATGTCTTTGTCCCGGACCAGGGCAGCTTTGCCGTGCTGGCGAGAATGGTCAGGGGGACATTCGTCTATATGTCCGGATTGATAGGGAAACTCTCGCCTGATTCCATCAAGATCGAGACTCCGGTGGGCACCATTGCCATCCGGGGCACCAGATTCGCCGCCAAAATTGCAGGCAATTAACCTGCGTTGCCGATGATTTCACCAGAATTTCGTCATTGAAGAAGGGGAGCTTATGAAAGGGATTGTTATAATTGTGCCATGCCTGGTGCTGCTCTTACTGACTGCCTGCTCGTCGCAAAAGAACATGTTTGTTCTGCTGCCGGACCAGGATGGCAAGGTGGGGAGCATTGAGGTAATTAATGATAAGGGGAGCTCTGTGGCGAATAAGCCGGGTGAATGTGTTTCCGTCGCCGGCAGCAACAGTAAGCCCCAGGCCGCCCCGGCATTGAATGATGCGCAGGTCAGGGCCACCTTCGCCGAGGCCCTTGCCATTGAGCCCCTGCAACCTCAGAGCTTTCTCCTCTATTTTAAAACCGACTCCTTCGAGCTGACCAATGGCTCTTTCGAGTTGCTGCAGCCGATCCTGGCTGCCATTAACAAAACCCAGTCGACGGATGTCAGCGTCATCGGCCATACCGACACTGCCGGCTCCAAAGAGTATAATTTCACCCTTTCCACCAAACGGGCTCAGACCGTGCGCGATCTCCTGGTGAAAAGGGGTGTCGACCCAGTCATTATTGAGGTCTCCTCCTATGGAGAGGCTGATCTCTTGGTCCCCACGGCAGACAATGTCAAGGAGCCGAAAAACAGGCGGGTTGAGGTCATTATCAGATGAAATCCCCCCGCCGGCCCAGCCGCTGGCAGGGGGTTGTTCTTCTTTCCGGTTTTATTGTCACCCTTCTCTTTTCCCTCGCCTCCATCTATCAGCCGTCCTTTCTGTCCCTGGTCGGGCTGAAAGTCTATGACTCCATGGTACGGTCGCTGCCGAAAAGCCAATGCGCCAGGGGGCCGTTGATCGTTGATCTTGACGAGAAAGCACTGGCCGAGTTCGGGCAGTGGCCCTGGCCCCGTTACCGGGTTGCCCTGCTGCTCGACAAGCTGCGGCAGCTGGGGGCAAAATCCGTCGGCCTGGATATCATTTTTGCCGAAGCGGACCGAACCTCCCTGCGGACCCTGCAAAAGGAAATGGAACGCGACCTGCATGTCGAATTTTCTCTTGCCGGCCTGCCGCAGGCAGTGCAGGACAATGATCTGGCCCTGGCCGAGGTGTTGCGGAAGGGCCCCTTTGTTTTGGGATACAAGTTTTTATTCGCGCAAAATCAAGCCCCGAGTAAAGAGGAATTTCTGCATCCGATCGCTGCAGTCTTGCCGCCAGGCAGCATGGCTGTTGGCCGGGATTTTCTCTTTACCGCCCGGGATGCCACGGTCAATATCCCCCGACTCAGTGCGGCGGCGGATGCCGCTGGCTTTGTCAACTATCCGGCCGATACCGATGGGGTGCTCCGGCGCGTTCCTTTGCTGATGCGTTACCGGGATAAGGTTTATCCCGGTCTGGCCCTGGCCACGGTGCTGAAGGCCTGGGGGCTTGAGGGAGTAGTCCTGGACATGCAGGCCGGCGGGCTTGCGGCGGTTGTCATGAATGGCCGGCGCATTCCGGTTGATGCCATGGGCAATCTTTTGCTGGCCTATCAGGGCCGGGGGCGTTTTTTCGACTTTATATCCGCCGCTGATATCTTAAACGATGCCGTGCTGAAAGAGCGCGTGGCAGGCAGGATTGTGCTGGTCGGCACCTCGGCCGCCGGCCTGATGGACAGCCACCCCACCCCGCTGGATCCGGTCTATCCGGGGGTAGAGGTGCATGCCACCATCATCGACAACATCATGAACGGGCATTTTCTCGGCCGGCCGTTGTGGGCAAGAGGATTTGAGTTCGCCGCAGTGATTGTTCTCGGCTGTCTGTCGACTTTTTTTCTGGCCCGGGCCAATGCCCTGACCAGCGTCTGTTTTCTGGTCATTGGCTGCGGCGGGATATGGTACGGCTCTTTTATCCTGCTGGAAAGACAAGGGATTTTTATTAATCCGCTGTATGGGGTGCTGATTCTTGGCGTTAATTTCGCTTTCTTGAGTCTGGTGAAATTCTGGCGCGAGGAAAGGGAGGTCAAGAAACGGAGCCGGGAATTGCTCCTGGCCCAGGATACCACCATTCTCAGCCTGACCGCCCTGGCCGAGACCCGTGACAATGAAACCGGCGGCCATATCCAAAGAACCCGGCACTATGTGCGGGCTCTGGCCGAGCAGCTGGGCAAACATCCCAGATTCAGGGAGCACCTCGACTGGTCCACCATTGAGATGCTCTTCCGCTCCGCCCCCCTGCATGATATCGGCAAGGTGGGAGTGGCCGACAGTATCCTGCTTAAGCCCGGCAAGTTAACCGTTGAAGAGTTTGCCGCAATGAAGGAACATGCCCGTTTGGGTCATGATACCCTGGTCAAGGCGGAGTCCCTGCTGCAGGATGGCAGCGGGCACTCGTTTTTGCGCCTGGCCGGGGAGATCGCCTACAGTCACCATGAGAAATGGAATGGCACGGGCTATCCCCTTGGGCTCAAGGGAGATGCCATTCCCGTTGCCGGGCGCCTGATGGCGCTGGCCGATGTCTATGATGCCCTGATCAGCGCCAGGTGCTACAAGCCTCCGTTTCCCCATGCGGAAGCGGTGGAAATCATCAAAAAGGAGCGAGGCAGTCATTTCGACCCGGATGTGGTGGACGCCTTTCTGGCGCTGGAAAAGTCATTTCAACTCATTGCCCGGCGCTTCGCCGATAACGGGCCGGGCAGCTGATCCAGCGAGGTTTCCCCAGCAGGAAAGGTCACAATGGCGCAGGCTCTCCGAAGCAAAGGAGAAAAGCCTATTGCAGGGCCTGGCTGATCCGTTCCATGGCCTTGATCACGTTTTCATGGCTGTTGAAGGCGGACAGCCTGATATAGCCCTGGCCGCATTTGCCGAAACCGGCCCCTGGGGTGCAGACCACGCCGGCCTTGTTCAGCAGCATGTCAAAAAACTCCCACGAATCACGGCCCTGGCCGTCAATCCAGATGTAGGGGGAGTTGTCGCCGCCCACCGACACAAAGCCGAGGGCGGTCATCTCTTTTTTAATCAGAACTGCGTTGCGCAGATAATAGTCGGTCAGCTCCCTGACCTGTCGCTTTCCGGCGTCACTGTACACTGCTGCAGCCGCCTTCTGGATCGGGTAAGAGACGCCGTTGAACTTGGTGCAGTGACGGCGATTCCACAGGGGGTGGAGGAGTTGTTTGTTGCCGGCGCTGTCAAAGGCTGCGCATTCCTTGGGCACCACCGTATAGGCGCAGCGGGTGCCGGTAAAGCCAGCGGTTTTCGAAAAGCTCCTGAACTCGATGGCCACCTCGCGGGCTCCTTCCACCTCATAGATTGAGCGGGGCAGGGACTCGTCGCGGATAAAGGCCTCGTAAGCGGCATCAAAGAGGATCAGCGCCTTGTTGCTGCGGGCGTAATCAACCCAGGTCTTCAGCTGCTCCTTGGTGATGGTGGAGCCGGTGGGGTTGTTGGGGAAGCAGAGGTAGATGAGGTCAACCGGTTGGGTCGGGAGGTCCGGCACAAAGTTGTTGCCCTTGACGGAATCAAGATAGCAGATGCCCTGGTAGCGGCCGTCGGCAAAGGCGCCGGTGCGTCCGGCCATGACGTTGGTGTCAAGATAGACGGGATAAACCGGGTCGGGGATGGCGATTTTCACCTCGGTGGCAAAGATCTCCTGGATGTTGCCGGTATCGCATTTGGCCCCGTCGCTGACAAAGATTTCATCTGCGGCGATATCGGCCCCCCGGCTGCGGAAATCATTTTCAGCAATGGCCTCTCGCAGGAAGGCATAGCCCTGTTCCGGGCCATAGCCGCGGAAGGTTGCCTCGTTGGCCATCTCGTCAGTCGCTGCATGCAGGGCCTCGACGCAGGCCGGGGGCAGGGGGCGGGTCACGTCACCAATGCCCAGTTTGATGATGTCCCTGCCTGGATTGTTCTGCTGAAAGGCAGCCACGCGTTTGGCGATATCGGAAAACAGGTAGGAGGCCTGCAGTTTGAGATAATTTTCATTAATGGTGATCATGTTTTTCCCCGTGTGTTCGTTGACTGACGGATAATGAAAGGCGAGCTGATGATCTTAAAACATAGACCTTTTTCTGTCAATTGCGGCATTGGAAAACGTGTAAATGATTACATATTTGTCGTACCTGACAGTGTCATGGAAGACAGTGCAGTACTGTTTGTGGCTCCTGTCATAGGTTCAACTTTAGGGTTGGCGGTTATTCGAGGGTAGGAGCGGGCCATGCCCGCGACCTGTGGCATTGCGGGCTCCCGCTATCGCGGGCATGGCCCGCTCCTACCCGGCGAGACTTATAGCAGCGCAAGCTGCGTCATCGTCCTTCCTGGCAAGCGAAGCGCGACCGGGAATCAATTGATTTTTCGGGATGCTGGATCAAGGTCCGGCATGACAGTCAAAGAAAGTTGCAGCAAGATAAAAAGACAGGTATGTTGTCTGTTTCGATTTTTTTCATGCCGGCCTGCCGGCGGATTTTGATTAAGCAATCAGGTGTAGAGATGATCACATTACTCGATTACGGGGCGGGCAATGTCCGCAGTGTGCGCAATGCCATCAGGAAACTGGGTTTTGAGGTGAAGGATGCGACCTGTCCGGAGGATATCCGGCAGGCGGAAAAGCTGGTCTTCCCAGGGGTCGGCAGTTTCGGCAGCGCCATGGAGCGGCTGCAGCGCATGGGCTATGTGGAGCCTCTGCTGGCCCATATCAGGGGCGGCAAGCCCTTTCTCGGCATCTGTCTGGGCCTGCAGACCCTGTATGAGGGCAGCGAGGAGACCCCTGGCGTGGCCGGGCTCGGCATCATCCCCGGCCAGATCAGCCGTTTCCGGCCCTCCAGGCTTTCCGTGCCGCAGATCGGCTGGAACGGCATCAAGGTCAGAAAACAGTCGCCCCTGTTTACCGGCTATGCCGGGGAAAAACTCTATTTTGTCCACTCCTTCCGGGCCTCGATGGATGATGCCGGCCGCGACTGGGTGCTGACCACCACCGATTACGGCGAGGAGTTTGTCAGCGGCGTCCAGAAAGGCAATGTGGCGGCCTTCCAGTTCCATCCGGAAAAAAGCGGCGAGGCCGGCCTGCGGATTCTGAAAAATTTCCTGGAGCTGGCGGATTTCACCGCTGCCGCACCTGGCACGGTTATCAATGCGACCGGCGAAACCAGGCTGGCCAAGCGCATCATCGCCTGCCTGGATGTGCGCAGCAATGACAACGGTGATCTGGTGGTGACCAAGGGCGATCAGTACGACGTGCGGCACGAGGGCGAGGTGCGCAACCTGGGCAAACCGGTGGAACTGGCCCGCCGTTATTTCGAGGAGGGGGCGGATGAGATCACCTTTCTCAATATCACCGGCTTCCGGGATTTCCCCTTAAAGGACCAGCCCATGCTGGAGGTCCTGCAGAACACCTCGGAAAATGTTTTTGTGCCGCTGACCATCGGCGGCGGCATCCGTGAATTCACCGATACGGAAGGCCGCCACTATTCGGCCCTGGACGTGGCCTCCGAATATTTCCGCAGCGGGGCGGACAAGATCTCCATCGGCAGCGATGCCGTCTACACGGTGGAGCAGTATCTGGGCAGCGGCACCAAAACCGGCGGAAGCTCCATTGAGCAGATCTCCATTGTCTACGGCGCCCAGGCGGTAGTCATCTCCATCGACCCGCGCCGGGTCTATGTGAAAAGCCCTGGGGAGACAACGCATCATACCGTTGAAACCGCCTTCCCCGGACCCAATGGGGAACGTTACTGCTGGTACCAGTGCACGGTCAAGGGCGGCCGGGAGGGCCGGGACGTGGATGTGGTACAGCTGGCCACGGCCTGCGAGGCGCTTGGCGCAGGCGAGATCCTGCTCAACTGCATCGATAAGGACGGCACCAACAGCGGCTTTGATCTGGAGCTGGTCAACCAGGTGCGCCAGGTGGTGTCCATCCCGGTCATCGCCTCAAGCGGGGCGGGCGAGGTGGAGCATTTCTCCGAGGTCTTTGCCGCAACTGATGTGGAGGCGGCCCTGGCGGCCGGTATCTTCCACCGCCGGGAGGTGCCCATTGCTGCAGTGAAAGAGCACATGCGGGGGATGGGGATAGAGACGAGGTGACCCACCTCCCCTTTTTCCCGTTTACAGAGGAACGTGGCTTTGTCACCATGGGCCAGATGGTCCTCGATGGAGCATGGGGGCATCAAAAGAGCAGGTGACGTTTCGTGTACAGTAAGAATGCAACGCGGAAGGTTGGTTGTTTAAGTATTTGCTTGAACCGCTTCCGCGTGCAATTTCAACCCCAGAGCGCCGATAACTTTTAATATCGTGTCAAAACCGGGAGTTCGTTCTCCTGAGAGGGCTTTATAAAGGCTTTCACGGGACAGACCCGCCTCACGCGCCACTTGTGACATGCCTTTGGCCCTGGCAATATCACCCAGAGCTTTGGCAATAAATGCGGCGTCGCCATTCGCCTCTTCAAGGCAGGCCTCAAGGTAGGCGGCCATTTCCTCAGGAGTACGAAGGTGTTCAGAGACATCATATCTGGAAGTTTTGGTTTTTACCATGATTCCACTCCTATAAATTACGTGATAGATGCATGGCGGTTTTTATGTCCTTGGATTGGGAATTTTTATCACCACCAGCCAACAAGATGATCACCTTTTGGCCTATCTTTTTGAAATAGACCCGATAGCCTGGTCCGTAATCAATCCGCATTTCCGATACACCCTCACCAACTGGCTTGACATCTCCCGGGTTTCCGGCCGCCAATCTTTCAATTCGGACAAGGATACGAGCACGAGCACGGAGGTCTTGCAACCCGTCGATCCATTTGGCAAAAGTTTCTGTTTTGCGGATTTCGATCATGACAATATTGTAGCCATCTGGCTACATTTGTCAAGGTATTTGGTGTACTTTCGGCAAGCCTGTGTAGCTTAGAAAAAACAAGCCTTGCTCGGAACATAAGAGCTGGGGAGAGAGGGG
>JAHILF010000127.1 GCA_018897105.1 Pseudomonadota bacterium | reverse complement strand
GTTCATCACCGCATGAGGATTTCTGGTCTGGGTGTCGGCACTGCCGATATCTCGTTTAAGCTCTTTGAAACCTGATTCTATTTTCCATCTGGCTCCGTAATACTCAATGATCTCTTCCACAGAAAGAGACAAATCGGTAGAAAATAGTGCCACCCACTGCGTCTTGCGATAAATCCAAACTACTCGGATCTGACACTTAAGCGTCCTGAGCATAACAACCTGGTCGTAGGCACGAACGGTTCTCGTCTTTCCGTAGAGATTGACGATATATTCTTTTGCCATCTTTTTGTAATTGTTTGCAAGTGATGATGCGTTGCCGAGACATGCTCCGTATTTCCTTGGCCGTCCAGCTCCAGCTTTCTTTTGGATTTGGCCGTTAGGAAGATCAAACAAGTTGGTGTTAATCCGAAGTCTGGATACCATGTTGAATCTTTTGCCAAGCTTATCTCGAACTGGCTTCCAAAGACCATTGTTACCGAACCATGTGTCTGTTACGGTTAACAGTTTCTCCTTTGGAAACGCATTGGCAATTTCGATTATCATGTCTGCTGATTGTTGCAGCTTGGTTTTGAATTGTATTTCTTTCTTGCCAATCATTGGCTTGTTCTTCTCAATAACCTTTTTGAGGTGATAGAAACGAAAATTCAAGGGTAAAAATGCCCATCGACCCTTGATAACTTTCAACAGCCCGATGGAGACAATATTCTGCGCCCATGGATACTTTGACTGGTTCTGTTTAGCCGCATGATCAAAAACATGCGAACAACCGAAAACTTTTTTGCCGGTCTTTGGGTTGATATAATCATCAAGCGCTACAATCAGTTTTCCGTCCGTCAAAGGCTCGGGAATCATTTTCCAAAGTTTTCGCCAGAGACGATACCATGGAATTTTTGACGATGCCATAAAGGTGTAATAACGCTTCTTTTGGATACCGCTAAATCCAAAAAGTGCTTTAAGACACCGGAGCAAATTTGAAGTCTTTGAAGATGTAAATGGAACGATGGTTGCGAGTAATGTGTAGACAAACCATGTCCCCCTTTCTTCACCTTTGCGAGAAACGGCAAATTCACTTTTGAGCTCTTTGAGAAATTGATGTAGTATAAGCATGCAAGGCCTCCGTTATGATTTTTGTTTGGAGACATAAATATACCATAACCTGGCCTTGCATTCACTAATAACATATTGTTTTTGTTAAATAATGTTAAAAATCTCCTAAAAATTATCAAGAAAAAATCTAATGATATCAAGTACTTACTGAACAGCTTTTTCTTCATAAGTGCCTGATATTATGGAAATAATTATTTCCGGCAATTTGAACGACAATGCGCGGTGATCTCGCCATTATCACCTACAGCCAAAAAATCGTGGTTAAAAAACGGGAAACTTCAAGTAATAAAGATACGCAGAGACAATTATCAATATGTAGAGAAGGATTGGGAATACATCTTTCCAAGTGGCCCCAAATGACTGATGTGCAAATGGTCTATAGATCCAGACAACTTGGCTGCGGCATTAGCCTCTTCACCAAACGTCTTGGTGTTGAGCTATCCCGACGCGGCATTTTCGTTCGGGACTGTAATTTTCCAAGCCAAAGCCTAATTCCTGGCCTGAACACCATTATTCACTATGTCCCCAGTATGTGGGCCGGGGATGAGGGCGCTTTAGCTGTGCTTTTGTCGAAAGTCAAATCAAAAAACGTGATCGCTGTTCTTCATGGAATGTACGGGCCACATGAGGAAACGTATTTAAAAGAAACTTTATGTCCAGAGTTAGCTTTCCACGTAAGTGTACTGTCAACCAGTGCCCAAACCATAATTGCTCTATCTCAGAGCTGTAATGATGCATGGCACCTGTGGGACATAGACGATTTTGGAACAAAAGTAGAAGTTTTTTCTCACCCAGGTGCATCCAGATCCGATTGGAATGACTTGCCAAAGGAATCTTATATTTTTCTCGGTGGAATAAACAGGCCAAAGAAAGACATTCAGGGGGAACGACTCAGGAACTTGCTTCACGACTATTATCAAAGAGGTGTCAAAGTTTGGGTTCACATATCAAACCCATCGCAACAATACTTCCATCTCCCCGTTTGGCGTTTGACTACTGGTATACTTTCGGATGATCGGTGGTTCGATGCCCTTGCTCGAGCCGAAGCCGTATTATGTCCATACGAAACAAGGCTTCAGTGTGTTTCTGGAATAATTTCGGAATCGCTCTCTTTGGGCACCAGAGTAATTTCGACTGACTTTCCGTTCGCTAGAGAGATGAAGCGGCTGTACTCAGACTTGGTGCACATTGAGGATGACCTTCTAAAGTGGGGCACCTTCACGCCGGGAGAAACAACGCACCTTGTAGGATCACAGATCCCTACGTGGGGCGAATTTGCGGATATGATAGCGAGCAAGCTCATTTGACGATTTACCCCGCGCCTGCTCTTCAGTAGCTGAAGGATGCGATGTGGTGGTGTAACCGTTGCATATCGTTAAGGTCAGGCCCTCTTTTTTTAGTGGATTTTTGTGGGTCTAATAAAGTCTCAGCATGCAAGCCAAGTAATTCAAGCTCTGCTAACACTGGAGCCCACCCTTCAATCAACCGGAATTGCCTACGGCAAGCCGGTTATTTCAAACGGTTAATATTACCACATCGAACATCTTAAAATATCAAACTACCCTCAGGTTTACATAACTACTATGTCTTTAAATTTGGCAGCGCAGACTAAATACCTTATTTAGTGGGAAAAGCGACATTTTTTGTTTAATTGCTTCAAGAAGCAAGGAGTCTTAAAGAAGGCTGTTTCAATTTCTTGCCATTTTTTCTTCTCACTCCCCCCAACTCAGCAGAACAGCGAACCGATCTGAAAAACCAGGATGGCAAGAATGAAGGCGAAAAGGGTATTGAAGACCATGGAAAAGGCCCCCCATTTCCAGGAACCTGCCTCACGGCTGATGCAGATAACCGTGACAAAACAGGGGGCATAGTAGGAAATAAAGAGAAGAACACTTAAGGCTTTAACCGGATTCCAGCCGGGGTCTGCGGCCAGCACCTGGCCCAGAGAACCGCTCTGGTCCTGGTTGTCGCCTCCCAGGGAGTATGCCGTGCCCAGAGTGGAAAGAATCACCTCTTTTGCTGCCACCCCGCCGATGAGGGCGATGTTGGTGCGCCAGTCGAAACCGGCCAGGAAACTGACGCTTTCCAGGGCGGTTCCGACACGACCGGCAACCGAATAGCGTAATGCCATCCCGGACTCTGCCCGGTCTATGGCTGCCAGCATGCGGCTTCGCTCCGCCGCCTCTTCCTCGGAGATGGTCATGTTGCTTCCGGCAACAATCATAGCCGGATAGGCAGCCTCAACCTCCTGCCGCTGCTGGACAAACTTTTCCTTATCCTTCTCCGGCAGGCCGGGATAGGTCATCATGGCCCAGATAATGATGGAAATACCCAATATCACGGTACCGGCCTTTTTGATGTACTGCCAGGTTTTTTCCCAGGTATGAATGAAGAGTCCTTTTAAGGTGGGGAAACGGTAAGGGGGAAGCTCCAACACAAAAGGGGTACTCTCGCCTTTCAGCACGGTAACCCGCAGCAGCTTTGCCAGCACCAGGGCCACAGTCCAGGAGAGGATGGTAAAGAAGAACATATATTGCGCCTTATTCTCGGAAAAAAAGGCGCCGATGAAAAGGGCCAGCACCGGCAGCTTGGCCCCGCAGTTCATGAAGGGCGCAGTCAACAGGGTAGCCATCCTCTCCTTGGGTGAGCGCAGGGTGCGGGTGGCCATGACTCCGGGCACGGCACACCCCCCGGCAATGCCGCCGGACAGGATATAGGCCATTACCGAACTGCCGTTAAGTCCGAATATCCTGAAAATACGGTCCAACATGAAGGCGACCCTGGCCAGATAGCCCGTATCTTCGAGAATGGCAATGCCGAAAAACATGAACATGATGAGCGGCACAAAGCCGAGCACCCCGCCCACGCCGTCAATTATACCGGAAACGACCAGGGATTTCAGCTGCCCGTCCGGCAGCAAGTGATCCGCCATCAGGGCCAGCTGACCGAACAGACTTTCCAGCCAGGCGACCGGAAGCTCACTGTAATTAAAGGTAAAGGTATACAGGGCGAACAGGACAAGTCCCATGAAGAGAGGGCCAAGGAAGCGGTTGGTCAGCACCTTGTCGATGCGGTCGGAGGTATAGAGCCTGTCCTTGTCATACTTGTGGGAAATAACCCCCCTCTGCAGGATGCCCTTAATATACCCATAGCGGTGATCAGCCACCATGGCCTCGGGATAGGTCTCCATGGTTTCCCGGAGATGGCGGGCAACAGCCTCAACCTCCTTCTCCAGTACGGCGGACAAAACGGCATTTTCCTTTCTACCCCGATCAATAATCTGCTGATCACTTTCCAGATATTTGATGGCAATCCAGCGGGCGGGATAGGTATCTATCAAAAAATTACCAGCGGTAATTTTTTCTTCCAGATCAAGCAGAGTGGAATCAATATCCTCGCCGTAGGAAATAGGCTTGGGATTCCACTCCTTTTTTTTGGCTGCCTGGCGAACGGTTTCCTCCATGAGTTTCTGGGTGCCGAATCCGGTGCGGGCAATAATCGGCACCACCGGCACCCCGAGATATTCGGCCAAGCGGTCTTCCTTGATCTCGATACCCCGGTCACGGGCCGCGTCAATCATGTTGAGGGCAATGACGACAGGAATGCCCAGTTCGAAAAACTGGGTGGTCAGGTAGAGATTTCTTTCCAGATTGGCGGCATCAATGATATTGACGATGACCTGCGGTTTTTCAAAGATGAGAAAATCCCGGGCCACCACCTCCTCTTCCGAATAGGCGGTGAGGGAATAGGTGCCCGGTAGATCGACAATATTGATTTTCGTGTGCTCAAGCCGGTAAACACCCTCTTTTTTTTCAACCGTTACTCCGGGATAATTCCCCACATGCTGGCGGGAGCCGGTCAGGGCATTGAACAGGGTGGTTTTGCCGGAATTGGGATTGCCGGCCAGGGCTATTCTAAATTCTGCAGTCATTATCTTTTTATTTTCTCATTGCAGGCAGGGCGCAGAGCGGACAACAGACAACCCATTCCGGACAAAGCGGCTGATGCCCCCGGATTCCAACAAGGATCATGTCTCTCCAGTTCATGGATTACAGTATGTGTTTTTCCGGGTATTTACAGATTGCCGCCAGGGCCTCAAAACAATTCTTACAGACCGCTGGCTGACACGACGAATAGATTTCCTTTTTACCCTCAAACAAAAGAGGGGACCCCGCCCCCTCTTTGCATTGCTGTCTATGGTTGTACTTCCACTTCGATGAAATCAGCCTCATTGTTGCGCAGAGAGATGACACTGCCCATCACGCGCAAGGCCACAGGGTCATATAAGGGAGCCCTGCCCTGGACGGTAATTTCCGTGCCCGGTACCAGCCCCATGTCACGGATACGCCTGCCCAGTTCTCCATCTTTTTTCACAGCCGTAATAACACCTTTCTGGTTTTTTCGCATTTTCCGCAATATCATCCGAGACATACTCTCACTCTCCTGAACATTTACATCCCGAACAATTATATTGAGCCGTCTTCCCGCCACTGTCCCCACAGCAAGATGAGCTTTCATTGGTAGCCGAAAAGGTCACATCCGTGACAACCTTCTTGCCATGACTCTCCTGGCAGTCACAAGAGCAGCCGGAACATCCGGCACCGAAGAAAAATCTTCTTATCAGAAAAAAGGCGGCAACCGCTACAATAAAAATCACTAACCCCGTATCAAAAAATTGCATTTTATCACCCTGCAACAATATATTAAGCAACCAAAACAAAATTAGATGAACCTAAATTTCACCATGTTTAAAAATTAATGAATACCTGCCCGCCTGTCAATGCTTTTTCATTATTTTTCTTCACAGGGAACATCTCCTCGAACCGGTATTGCCGACGGAGCATGCACAAATGATCTGCCGCCCCACCCGGTGCAGATCGGAACTTTCGCCCTATCACATCGATTACATTTACTTTTCGGTGGGTGTCCTGAAAATCCTGTGATAACTCTCGCTGCGTCGGCATTCGAGCAGGATACAGGTTGCCAGGACAAGATGGATCAGCATGAACAGCTTGACGGGGAGGGTTAGAACATCACGATACAGCAGGGCGACTATCACGTCCACCCAGATGCTGGCCACGGTCACCAGCCTGAGAGGGGCAACATATTTTAAGCAGATGACCGATCGTGTACCGGCCCTTATTATTGGCAGCAACCGCCGACAGCATCCCATGCCATCCTCCATTAAAAGACAGAGTTCTTTATTATTAGACAACCAGCTGAGATGACCGGTTCCGCCGATTTTCCCCTCAACCTTTCCTTATCTCCTTATTGAGCGGATAAGCAGCACGACACTCTGGGAATAAAAACAAAAAATCATGCCCAGCACCACAGCCCCGGTGGTGATCCAGAATAAAATGAGATGGAGGGACTGATGCTGATAAAAAAAGAGATCCAGAACAAAAAGAATCATACCAAGATGAATGAGAGATGAACCAAGGCGTACCCAGTAGCCGCTTTTTTCAAAATAAAGCAGCTGACTGCCGCCCACGGCCAGCGCCAGTACGACAAGCTGCAGCACGAGCGAGGCGGCAAGCACCAGCACCAGTCCTGTCTTGACCCCGAACCACAGTGAAACCCCGCCCGCAATGAGTGCCAGCACAACGGCAAAACGATTGAGCCAGGCTGCGGGCAGAAGCCGTTTGGGAACGCATATGCCCAACAGCAGAATCAGGGCGATAATAAAAGGCGCAATCACACTGTTCATCCGGTTCATGTAGGCGAGCTTTTCAGCCGGCGCGAGCTGCTGGATCTGGGCGAGCTTGAAATAAAACATGCCGTAGATACAGATTGTCGAAATAACAAAGAGCACGGCAACCGTTGCCAGCACGAGATAAAAATCCAGGGAGCCTTTTTTCTTCATAACCCGCCTCATCAGCCGACAAAGGTATGTTCGCCCGGGAAAAAGAACGAACTGAGGAAAGTAAAGATCATGGCCAGAAAGCAGACAACACCGAGAAGGGAGGTAAAATACCACATGGCGGGCTTATTGGCATAAAGCCTCGTATGCAGATAGGTACTGTAAATTGCCCACATCATGATTGAACTGCAGATTTTCGGGTCCCACCACCAGTTCGGCCCCCAGGCCTTGAGCGCCCAGGGATACCCTAGCAGCATGCCCAGGGTGAGCAAAAAATAACCCAGTTTGGCAAAATCATAGCCCAGTATTTCGATGTCAAGATCATGCCTGACCAGCATAAACGACGAAGCAGCAAAGGTCATGGTGATGCAGGCGTAAGAGAGAAACAGCAGCGGCGGATGAAACCACATATACTGGGCGTTGTAATAAAAAATCATGCGGGGATACAGGCGCATGAAAAATCCGAAGCGTTGCCCGTCCGCCATGTTCGTCGTAAACCAGGGTGCAACCTCGCCGAAGAATTTAGGCAGTGGCGCCAGGAAGGGATCAGCCTGAAAAAACAGGATGCAAACCTGTATGGCAAGAAGCACATGCAGAGCGGCGCGGAACCGGTGTTTTTTGAGCCGCAGATGGCCGATAAGCGCCATGACGGCATAGCACATGAACCAGAAATAATATTTCTCGTTTTCGAGCCAGAGAGGCAGCATATAACGGGGCGGGGCCTCCGCACGGTACAGGGGCAGCCCATATTCCGCCCCCTGGTTCATGGCGGTGAGCTGTTGATTGAGCATTTCGGCAAACGGCGGCGGCAATTCAAGAGCAATCCGTTGAAATATCTGATAATGAAACCAGCAGATGCCCAGAAAGCCGGTAACAAAAAGCAAAACGACCACACCCAGCAAAAAAGAGGTTGCCCGCGCCAGCAGCGGCGTAGGTCGGCACAGATTGACTGTTCCGGAAAGCCCGGTCAGTCCGGCAAAGACCAGCAGAACCAGGAGAAGCCCATGACCGGTCCGACTGTAAAATGCGAGAGGCAGAAGGTGTTCCATACGTTTTCCTGCAAGGGAATTTGCTCTTAACCATCAATTGACTGAGCATATCGCAACTCTGCTTGAAAGTCCATCCCACACTTGGACGCCAGGTCCGCATCTGTCGGCCAATCATATTCAAGGCAGTAATTGCCGTTGTGACTTTGACTGACTTCCATTATTATCTATACGATGTTTAAGATAATATCCCTGCAGAAACGGAGACAGGATGAATTTACAAGGGGAGTTTGAAGGCTCTTTTCTGACGAGCATCCTTCAACTGTTATGTGATGACCAGAACACCGGCATTCTGCATGTATCCTGCGGCAGAAAAGAGTGCCAGGTCATGTTCAAGGAAGGGACGATTGTTTATGCCCAAAGCTCACAAAAAAGGGCACGCCTGGGCGCCCTGTTACGCCGAGATGGGTTTATCTCTGCTGAGCAGCTGCAAGATGCGGTGCATGCCCTGACGAACACCAACGATTCCATCGGCAAAATCCTGCTGAACAAGGGTTACATTACCCGGGATGTGCTGCAGGATTACAGCCAGAAACAGGTTGAGGAAATCCTCTACAGCATTCTCTTCTGGAAAAAAGGGAAATTCGAATACACGGACAGCCAAGTCAAATTAGACGGCAAAATCATTACCCGGCTCAACCCCATGAAGCTGATACTGGAGGCCTCACGCCGCATAGATGAAATGTCATTGCTGACCGCCATGATCACCAGCGATGAGCTTGTCTATACAATGGCAGGCAGCAAGAAAAAGGGCGCGGAGGAATTCAGTTTCAGCAGCACGGAAAGCTATATTCTCAGCCTGATCGATGCAACACGAACAGTACGCGATATCATCAACCAAAGCAGTTACGATGAATTCACCGTTTACAAAACCCTTTATTCGCTGATCTCCTCCGGACTGATTGAAAACTCCAGGGGGGAAAATGCAGCGACCGACGGTCTGGGCTTCAATTTTATTCTATCAATCTACACAGATATCCTGAAGATTATCACCCGGACCCTTGCCGCGCATTCCGGGCAGCGAATAAACCTTCTCATCAGAAAGGGGCAAGAGAACCTGCCCAGGACCCAGGCAAAGGTGCTGCAGGATTTTCATCTAAGCAGCGCGGCTGCCGTCAACCGCAAGGCTGTCACCGCCTCCTGTCAGAAAGCTGGCGGTGACAGGGTGCGGCAGTGCCTCCTGCTCATTGACAGCTTTAACGGTCTCTGCCATCTCCTGCTTTCACAAACCATTCCACTTGTTGCCCACAATGAAGTCTATGATATTATCCAGGAGATTGATAAAGTTCTCGAATATGTGCAGAGATACCCAAAGAATTCAATTGAAAAAAACAAAATCATCAGTGACATGAAAAATGTGCTCAATGACACCATCAAGCAGGTACGGTTTACCCCCGGCAAAACAAAAAACATGGGTTTTCTTTCCCTGTTCAAAAAAAAATGAAGCGTCTTCAGGCATAACGAGCAGACGAAGGTTGCCGAAGCAACACATATCGCCCGTATTCGCCACCCTGCTAAAAGACGGCACGAAAAAACCCGGGGGGGGTTGCGTTTGGCACCACCCGGCTATAGACATTGCGTGCCAATTTTTCCTCTTCACGCATGTTATTATTATATATTGACTGCATCAATTTCGCAGAATCCCTAGCAAGCAAATATAACAAATCATTAAAAACCTTTTACCCGTACCTCGACCTATCAAAAGAAGCGAGAAACAAGGGCATTCCCTTCCTGATTGCATATTTCATTTGACAGACCACTGCTAAAAATGTGAATAATATATATGAGTTGAGTGTCACAATGTGACAGATGAAATATGCAGACACAGCAGATTGTCTGTTTATTTTCTAGAATCGATGCTCGGCATTTCAGATTTTTTTTTTACTTCAACACGAAAATTAATGGATTCGTATTTATGCACCTTGCGGGTATTTATGCCCCTTGCGGGTAAAAAATCCCAGCAACGAATACCGTGATGATAAATCAGGAGTTGATCATGCACTGTATGGCTGTTGAGAGGTTTTTTTACCCAAGGGGCATAATATGAAACTGTCAAAATTCACCGGGTACGGCAAGTGGCTGCACCCGGAAATGCGGTTATCCATATTCATCAGCTATCAACCTCCAGCCAAGTTTGATTGACCCGGGACCCAGGTAGTGAAAAAAAATTATATTCTCATAGGGATCTATCTTCTCATTGTGCTCTTCATGGCCAACCTGAACGCGGTGGTCGACTATGTCCAGCACCCTGATATCCCCTACTTCGACGAAGAACATCTGATCGTCGGCGGCACCACCGGATTGCTTACCGCAATCCTCTTTGCTGCGGTTTTCATTTACACCAACAGACTGCAGAACCAGATCGAGGCGCGCAGGAAGGCGGAGAATGAACTTCAACGAATCAACGAAGAACTCGATCACCGGGTCAAGGAACGGACGCAAGCCCTGGAAAAATCACATCGGCAACTGCTTCATTCTGAAAAACTGAGCGCCATAGGCCAGCTGTCAGCCTCCATTGCCCACGAATTCAATAATCCGCTGCAGGGCATCATGAATGTCCTTTCCGGAGTCCATGAAAGAGTACAGGCAGACGAAGAGGATGCCATGTTGCTGGACCTGGCGTTAAGGGAATGCCACCGGATCAAGGACCTGATCGTGCAGCTGCAGAGTTTCAATCGCCCCACTACCGGCAGGATCTCCTTTATTGATCTGCATGAACTCATCGACGCCATGCTGCTGCTGACCCGGGAAGATTTCAGAATGAAAGGAATTGCGGTTAAGAAGGAATATGGGGAAAACATGCCCCATATTCAGGGGGTGGATGACCTTCTCAAGCAGGTAATACTGAATCTGCTCACCAATGCGGCTGATGCCTGTGAGGGAGGGGGGACCATCAGCATCAGCACGACAGCGCTCGATAAAAAGGTTGCCATACGCATTCAGGATTCCGGCAAGGGCATCAGTGCCAAGAATCTACCCCATATCTTCGAGCCTTTTTTCAGCACCAAACCCCAGGTAAAAGGGGTCGGGCTTGGTTTATCGGTGAGTTACGGCATCATAAAAAGTCACAATGGCAGGATCGAGGTAAACTCCGAGGAAGACAAAGGCGCTGTTTTCACCGTCACCCTACCCGTTGCCGGGCTATCTTCTGAAAAATTTCTCAATTTAACGGAGACTATCTAAGAGACTGCCCATAAATAAGCTTTGCCTGTCTGTCAAAGTCCCTCTGTGCCCGCCAGAAAATTCCGGTCAGCCGTGTCGACAAGATCGGGACGCGCCTCAAGCAGCAGCCGCACCGCAATTTCCGCACCGCCCTTGGTCAGCTGCAGACAGTTGGCCCAGTGGGCCTGTTTATCGTGCTTCACTTTTTTTGACAATACCCGGCAGCAGGTAGCGCGGAACCGTGCATGGAACTGGTCATGCATCTCTCTGACGGCTGCCCGGAATTTCTTTTTTTTGCACCCATCCTTGCCGTGGGGCCCCAGGAACACACCCATGGACGCCACTGCCCCGCTGAGCGCGCCGCAGGTGCAGCCTGCCCCGCCCATACCGTGGCAGAAACCGGAGCCGAGCTGCAGGGCGGCCTGCGGGGAGAGATCGCCCCTAAAGCCTTGGTTTAGCGTGACGATTACCGCCTCTGAGCAGCACAGTTTATGGGTGTCATAAAAATTTGCCGCCCGTGCCACGGCAAGCTGCACCAGTTCTTCCGTCTCCTGTTCGTTTTCGCTCGTTATCTGAGCCATCATTTCACCTGCCTTTTAACGCAAACGATCACAGGATTGTAGCGGCTACCTTACAACCCCGTGATCGCTGACTGTTTTACAACCATGGGCCAAAGGGTGGAAACCCCACCCTGATTATTTTTTCTGAAATGCCAGCCGGTCCTGGCCTGCCGCCAGATCAACCACAATGGTATCTCCCTCCTTGAACCTCCCCTCCAGGATCTCCATGGCCAGGCCATCCTGAATATAGCGCTGCATGGCCCTTTTCAGGGGCCGGGCACCAAAGGTGGGATGATAGCCGACATCAATAAGAAAATTCCGGGCTGCCCCGGTGAGTTCGATATTGAATTTCTGTTCGCTGATCCTCTTCTGCAACAGGGCGAACTGGATATCGACAATCTGTGCCAAGTCGACTTTGGACAGGGCGTGGAAGATGATGGTCTCATCGATGCGGTTCAGGAACTCCGGCTTGAACTGCCGGTGCAACATATCATCAATCTGCAGCTTCATCTCCTCCCGCCTTTCCTCGCCAAATTCCATGATAAGCTGGCTGCCGAGGTTGGAGGTCATGATGAGGATGGTGTTCTTGAAATCCACTGTTCTGCCATGGCCATCCGTCATACGCCCGTCATCGAGAATCTGCAGCAGCACGTTAAAGACATCGGGATGGGCCTTCTCGATCTCGTCAAACAAAATGACCGAATAGGGTTTGCGACGCACTGCTTCCGTCAGGTGGCCGCCTTCCTCATAGCCTACATAGCCCGGAGGGGCGCCGATCAGCCGAGCCACCGAATGTTTCTCCATGAATTCAGACATATCAAGCCGGATCATGGCATGTTCGCTGTCAAAGAGAAACGCGGCAAGGCTTCTGGCCAGTTCCGTCTTGCCCACGCCGGTGGGGCCGAGAAAAATAAAGGAACCCAAGGGCCGGTTGGGGTCCTGCAGCCCTGCCCTGGCCCGGCGGATGGTATTGGCAATGGCATCAATGGCCTCCTTTTGGCCGACCACGCGCTCAGCCAGCTTTTCATCGGCATGGACCAGTTTGGCCTTTTCACCTTCCAGCAATCTATCCATGGGAATTCCTGTCCACTTGGCAACCACCGAGGCAATATCGGACTCAGACACCTCTTCCTTCAGCATCTGGCGGTCCTTCTGGATTTCAGCCAGGTGCTCGTTTTCAAAGGCCAGCTGCTTTTCCAGCTCGGTAATCCTGCCATAGCGGATTTCCGCCACCTTGCTCAGATCACCCATCCGCTCCGCCTGTTTTTCCTCAACGCGGGCCTGATCGATACCGGCCTTGATATTGCGGATTTTCTGGATGATCTCTTTCTCCAGGCCCCAATGCCCTTTCATGCCTTGCAGCTGTTCATTGATATCAGCGAGTTTTGCCTCAAGCTTTTGCAGCCGTTCTCGGGACGCGGCATCCTTCTCCTTTTTCAGGGCCTCACGCTCAATTTCCAGCTTGATGCGATGGCGATCCACCTCATCGATTTCCGTGGGCATGCTGTCAATCTCAATGCGCAAACTGGAGGCCGCCTCGTCAATGAGATCAATGGCCTTATCCGGCAGAAACCGGTCGGTGATATAGCGCTTGGACAGGGTCACGGCCGCCACGGTGGCAGAGTCCTTGATGCGTACGCCATGGTGCACCTCATATTTTTCCTTAATTCCGCGCAGGATGGCGATGGAATCCTCGATGGACGGCTCCTGCACCAATACCTGCTGAAAACGCCGCTCCAGGGCCGGGTCCTTTTCGATCTTGCGGTACTCATTCAAAGTGGTGGCGCCGACACAGTGCAGCTCGCCCCTGGCCAGGGCCGGTTTCAGCATATTGGAGGCATCCATCGCCCCTTCGGCTGCGCCCGCTCCCACCAGGGTATGGATCTCATCAATGAAGAGGATGATCTCGCCCTCCCGTTTTTCCACCTCCTTGAGTACCGCCTTCAACCGGTCTTCAAACTCGCCGCGGTATTTGGCTCCGGCCACCAGCGCACCCATATCCAGGGCCATGACCTGCCTGTTGCGCAGTGTCTCCGGGATATCGCCCATGACAATACGCTGGGCCAGACCCTCGACAATGGCGGTCTTGCCCACCCCGGGCTCACCGATGAGCACCGGATTGTTTTTCGTGCGCCGGCTCAGCACCTGGATCACCCGCCGCACCTCATCATCCCGGCCGATAACCGGGTCCAGTTTACCGCGCTTGGCAAGATCGGTGAGATTGCGGGCGTATTTCTCCAGGGCCTGATACTTCTCCTCAGGGTTCTGGTCGGTGACCCGCTGACTACCCCTGATGTCGACCAGGGCTCTGAGGAAGCTCTCTTTGCTCACCCCGTTGGCCTTGAGCAGCTCAGCCCCCTTGGCGCCCCTTTCCCCCAAGATGCACAGGAAGAGATGCTCCTGGCTGACATACTCGTCCTTCATGCCTGCAGCCTCTTTAAAGGCCTGGTCAAGCAGGATCCTGATCCGCTGGGAGGCATATACCTGCCCGAATCCCGAGCCGCTCACCTTGGGCAGCTGTTCCAGCAGGTTATCAACCTCAGCAGCTAGGCGGGCTGGATTGGCTCCGATCTTCTGCAGTACTGGAATGATAACGCCGTCAACCTGCTTCAGCAGCACCGCCAGGAGATGCTCCGGCAGCATCTCCTGCTGGCCCTTCTGGCCAGCAAGTGTCTGGGCCGCCTGCAGTGATTCCTGGGATTTCACCGTGAATTTATCAAATTGCATATCCATATCTCCTGGAACCGATCACCCGGTTCACAATTATTTTGCCAAAAAAAATATTCAATTGAGGTGCGCTGGAATTCTGCGGGTCAGCAAACAGTCGGCCTGCAGCCCGGGAGGACTGGGCCGGGGCTGCAGGTCGGCTATTTTACTGCTTACCGCCATGTACATGAGCAGAAAAAGAGGAGGAGAAAAACTTGTGAGGCTTAGGAAATATAATTAAGTACAGGTTGTTTGACTGTCAAGCTGACCGGCTGATTTTGCCGTATTTTTTTGTGGCACCGCGGAAGGCGCTTATATGAAAGTCAGCCCCATCGTAGCGTGTCATCCTGGCGTAGGAGCGGGCCATGCCCGCGAGACCTTGGGCATTGCGAAAAAACCGTTATCGCGGGCATGTCCCACTCCTACCCCGCGAACTTTCATGCATTGTTATTCACGCATGCGGAGATGGGGGTTAGCCGGAAGCGAGGAGGAAAAGCTTGCGGTATTCAGCCAGGACGAAAATCCGCCCTGGCATTATCTACTGTTTATTGGTGCGCTGCCGGGCCTGCTTATACACTGCATCCATGTCTCGTTTTCCGACGGCAATAACCAGGACACAGATCTCCTGATCAATCACCTCATAAACCAGACGATATCCGCTGGCACGCAACTTTATCTTATAGTAATTTTCAAAGCGTGAAAGCTGACTTGCCTGATGATGTGGTGCCTCAAGCCGTTCTCGTAGCTTCTTCTTGAATTGCGACTGAATGGAAAAGTCGAGCTTTTTCCACTCCTTCAGGACCATGGGAAGAAATTTCAGCGTGTAGCTATAATTCATCAATATCCACTTCGACGGCGGAGATCTTTTCGTTTTGCCTTTCTTTTACAATGAGACCCAGTTGATAATCTTCGAGTTTTTCCATAAGCAGTTCGTACGTTTCCGCAGGAACCAGATAGGCGGTGGGCCTGTTGTGGTTAAGAATGGCAATCGGTTCACCCTCGGCCTGTTCAATCAGGGCACTCGGATTTTTTTTCAATTCGGATATGCTTGCTGAGCAATTGGCCAGAACAGCTTTCATGGGATACACCACAATTTAAGTTTTATATTGGTACTCAATTATGGTTATATTTTAGGTCTTATTTAGGGGTAGGTCAAGAATGTTTATTTATGGCTTGAGTTGTACAAATTAAAACTGTCCCCAAAACTCTGCCCGGTTTGGTGGACGTTTTGTTATTATTTCATAGACGCCTACTTGACAGCTGTGACATTAGTAGGTCTAACTTTCTCAAAATAAAAATAAAATAAGTCACTATCTTTTACGATTGTAACCAACCGCCAACCTTCTTGAGCTAACTCATTAAGCTGTTTTTCATTGATCAAAGAGTCAGCTTTAAGAATTTTATATTGTGGCATTTCTTGCACCCTATTGAATTTATGTCGCATCTTTATGATTTAAGACATGTAAGTATTGTATATGCTGTACATCTTGCTAAAGCCTGCCAGCCCCCTAGGTCTTTCCCAGAAACTTCCCATTTTATCATTGGCTCGGATGCTTGGTCACCTTTTCGAGCATAAAAAATAATACTTGAAAAATCATCATGATATTTCCAATTGGAATGAGCCAGCGCATTTCTAAAGGCTCTGACGGGGTTATTTAATAGATAATTACAACATTTCTTTGCAACGCTTCCTGGTTCTAAATATTTTTTCAAAATCTTAAAACAAGCTTCGCCGAGATAAACGAAACAAACGTAATTTTGGACAATTACCTGTGCCCTTGATATATAAGGGCTACGATGATTATGCGCAATATCCATCCAACCCTGAAATGCCCTTAATTCCTCCAACCTATCCTCCATTGGAATCGGATTTGAAATGGAAGATATAATTTCCTTTTTCGATTCTTTTGGGATTCTGGCAATCTCCTCAGCAATAAGCGATGAAATTTGATGTGTTTTATCCTTTGGTATTTTCACCTCATTTATGAGAAATGAGTCCCATTCTTGCATCTGCATATCCAAGAAATTCCAATTATTTATCACCATAATCTATTTTTTCGCCTATCCGACAGTATTAAAAATGAACAACAACCAGAAGCTTGCTGCAATGCTAAGGAGCTGTAAAATAATAACATGGCCATTTTTTTGATAAATGTGTTAATATGGCAGCATGGATATTGAATCGGCAATCAGGGAACGTTATCAAAATCTCGAATGGGCCTTGGATGAAAGGCTTAGGCGCTTATATG
>JAHILF010000126.1 GCA_018897105.1 Pseudomonadota bacterium | reverse complement strand
GGTCAGATTTGGTTGCGCCGATTGAGCAAAACCGCAGGCGTAGCAGTGCTCCGGCGAGGATTTTGCGATTGAGGCACGGCCAAAGATGGCCTGAAGACGGGATGCGTTATGGTATTTTGGCATTTTCCGAGTCCCTTATAATATAAACAATTTAAATTAGCTGACTTTATGAATATTCCCTTACTTGACTTGAAAGCACAACTTGAGCCGATCCGTGATGAGATCATGGCGGCGATTACGGCCACGGTAGATTCAACCTGCTATATCATGGGGCCGCAGATCGAACTGTTTGAAAAAAATGTGGCGGACTACTGCGGCACCAAAGCCGCTGTCGGTGTTTCCAGCGGTACGGATGCTCTGCTGGCCGGTCTCATGGCCTTAGGGGTCGGTCGTGACGATCTGGTGCTCACCACCCCCTACACTTTTTTTGCCACCATGGGCAGCATTCTCCGTCTGGGCGCCGAGCCGGTATTTGTCGATATCGACCCTGTCACCTATAATATCGATCCGGAACAGGTCGCAACACTGCTCTCTGATTCTTCTCTTGCCTCGAAACTGAAGGCGATCCTGCCGGTTCATCTTTTCGGACAGTGCGCGGACATGGCTCCTCTGTTAAAAATGGCCGGAGAGTTGCAAATCCCGGTGGTGGAAGATGCCGCCCAGGCTATCGGATCATCCTACCCCATGCCGGTAGATGGCGCTCTGCAATGGCAAAAGGCCGGCAGCATGGGCGCCTGCGGCTGTTTCTCCTTTTTTCCCAGTAAGAATTTAGGCGGCATGGGAGATGGAGGGATGGTTGTCACCAACAGTGAAAAGATGGCCAAGGATCTGCGTCTTATCCGGGTGCATGGGGATATCAGCAAATATCAGCATACGGTTGTCGGCGGAAATTTCCGGCTGGATGCCCTGCAGGCGGCGATTTTAAATGTTAAGCTGCCGCATTTACACAAATGGCATGCCGCCCGGCGGCAGAACGCCACCCTTTATAATGCGCTTTTCAAAGAGGCCGGCCTGGTTGAGGCAGGCTATGTGGCTACCCCGCAGGCCATCTATCAGGATGCTGCGGCAGCGGGAAAAGGCGTTGATTACCATATATATAATCAGTATGTTATACGGGTGAAAGACCGGGATGCGCTGCGGGATTATCTTCTGGATCAATCAATCGGCGTGGCCGTCTATTATCCTATCCCGCTGCATCAGCAGAAGTGTATCGCCGACCTGCCGGCCAGCCGTCTTTCTTTCCCAGAGGCGGAAAAGGCAGCCGCTGAGACCCTGGCCCTGCCGATCTATCCGGAACTCACTTCGGACATGCAGGAGTACCTGGTAGAGCGGATTCGCGCTTTTTATAAAAAATGACATGTAGTTAATGCTTACTGATGAATAGACTCTCTCTTCTGTTTTGCTGCGCAGCCTTGCTCGGTTCAACTGCGGTATGTCAAGCAGTTACATTGGGAGATTTCTACCAGTCTCCCCGGTTGCCCCAACAGACAGTAATTTCCGCTCAGGAAAGCGGCCCCCCATGGGTTGCTCTCTGGCAGAATGCCCGGAGACTTGCCCGTGACGGTGATTACCCGGCGGCACTGGATCAGTATGAGCTTTTTCTCAAGAGCAAAAAGGACATGGTTCAGCCCCGTTGGGAGATGGCCTCCATCCTTTTGGCTCAGCATGAATTCGATCGGGCGGCTACGTTCCTGGAAATGCTGCTTGAAGAGTTCCCTGATAAGGCAGAGTATCTCAACGGGCTGGGCTATGCCATGCAGGAGACGGGGCACTTTGATCGCGCCGTTGAACTTTTTGAGCAGGCCGAAAAGGTTGAGCCAGCAAACCCCATTACCTTGACCGGCATGAGTGAAAGCCTGTTAAGCCTGGGGCAATTGCAGGAGGCCTTGCCCTATCTTGAACAGCTTTACGCCCGCAGAGCTGATGATGCGGGCTTGCGCGAGAAACTGGTCAATGTCTATGAGCAGCTGGGTCTTTATAACCAGGCGCTGCCTCTGGCCGTTCAGCTGGCAGACCGCAAGAATGCCTCGGTCACCAATCTCAAGGTTGCCGCCCGGATCTGCGGAGCGCTGGGACAGGATAAGCTGGCTGAGCGTTACTGGAGCCGGCTGCTGGATAAATCACCGCTGGATGAAAGCGCTCACGCCTGGCTCGCCACCCATCTTGAAGGAAATGGCAGTTGTGGCGCGGCGCTCACGCATCTGCTTTTTCTGCTTGATCAGGATAAGGAAAATCCGGAGATTCTCCTCCGCACCGGCGGCTGTTATCTGAAAATCAAAGAACCGGCCAAAGCCCTGCCTTATTATGAAAAGTATCTCGAATATTTCCCAGGGGACAAGGAGATCAGCAGGCAACTGGTCACTATCCATGCCTCGCTGGGTGATGAGTCGGGGACCCTTGCCGCCCTTGACCGTTATTTCCAGGTCGAGCCTGATCCCTCCCTCAGCAATCTCAGGCGCGCGGCCCGACTTTATGACGGAGTCGGCAGGTATCATGACGCCATTCCCATTTATCGGCGATTGCTTGCGCGTAACCCGGACGATAATGCGCTTCTCGGGACGCTGGCCCAGGATCTGCTCGCCGTAGGGCAAGATGAGGAGGCATTAAAGGTCTGGGCTCATCTTGCCACTGTTTCGCCGGACAGTAAAACAATTTATCGTTTGATGCTTGACCTGCTTCTGCGGCTTGACCGCCCGGTGGAGCTGCATTATGTGCTTGAGCAGCTTCATAAACTTGATCCGGACGACACGGCGGTGACCCTGCGTCTGGCATCCTCCTTTATTGCCGCCGGCGAGATCGCTAAAGGGGAAACCCTTTTTCAAAATGTTGCAGCCCTTGAGCTGCAGGCAAGCGATCTTCTCTTAATGCGCGCCCGGATATTCGAATCGCTGCAGATGGCCGATCATGCCCTCAGGGATTATGAAGTTGTGCTGAAAAGCCACGGTGAAAGAACGGATCTTCAGCTCAAAGCCATGCAGCTTGCCGCCTCTCTCGGCAAATTGAGCGAGGCGAGCAGCCATAATACGGCTTTGGTGAATACCGCGTTAACCCCGCAGGAACGGCTGGCTGTCGCCAATGCCTTTCGTGATGGGTGTGATTTTGACAGTGCCTTTGCCATCTATCAGAAAATGACCACTGATACCGGACTTGATAAGGGGCTGCGCTGCCGGGTATATATTGAGCTTGCCGATTCTTATGAGCTGCAGGGCCTTTTTTATGAGGCGGAACAGGCGCTGCGACTTGCCTTTTTTACCGATGCCGACAGGCTGGCGGAGGTGATGTGCCGGCTGGTGGATCTGAAGTTGCACAGCGGCCTTTCAGCTGATGCCGGCGTCTGGCTTGCCCAGATGCGTTCTGAGGAGCTTCTTTCCCAGCAGAACGGAGCAGCAAATGACTGGGATATGCTGCGGAAGTTGATGATGATCAAGCAGTTCAACGCCGATGGGAAATATGCCGCGGCGATGCGAAAGGCGGTTGAGCTGCAAAAGGAGATTCAGACGCAGGGTGCAACAGAGAGTTACCGGGGAGTCCCGCTGGCTGACCTGGCCGCTTTTGAACTTGCCAGGGCCTATCTGGGCATGAAGGAGTATGAGGAGGCGGAAAAGCAATGCCAGTCGCTTCTTGAAGGCAAAATCGTCGACTTCCCAACCCTGTTGTTGGTGCAGAAACTTTATGCGGCCCAGGACAATACAGCGGCTGCCGACGGGGTGGGTGATAGGATCAAGGCCTTGGCCGGCAAGGACCTGGGCAGAATGCTGAGGCTGACCAAGTTGTATCATGCAACAGGTGATATTGCGCAAATGGCACAAGCGGCCCATGCCGCCCGGGATATGGGGCAGGACTCTTTCAGCGCCTCCTTCTGTCTGGCCAATGCTTACAGCGGTTCGGGACAGCTTGCTCAGGCCCGGGATCTGATAAATTCCCTGCAGCGTGATTACCCTGGAAATCAGGCTATCCAGGCTCTGGCAGCCCGTGTTGCCTTTATTATGGGTTTTAATCAGGAGGCCATGAGCTACTGTGACTCTGTACTGGCCCGCTATCCCGATCGGGCGGATATGGAGCTGCTCAAGGCAAGGGTCTACTGGCGTAAGCTGGAGTGGAATAACGCATTTGAAATCTATGAAGATTATCTGACCCCTTCCGTCAGTGATCTTTTCGTACAACAGTCCTCGGCAGCCAGCCTGCAGTTGCCTGAGGAGCCAAAGCCGACCATCTGGCAGCGTCTGACTTTCTCCCAATCCGGCAAGGGCCATTTTATTGATCAGGTCATGAGCCCTGTTTTCATGTCAACCCCCGGGCAGAAAGATGTTAACATGGTTGCGATTCCTCTCTATTCGCGTTACATGTGGCAGCAGCGATTCGCCGCTGAGATGGTAGCCCGGCAACTGGTTGCGCAACGGGATGATTTTCAGGCAGTCAATCAGTTTATCCAGCTTACCAAGAAATATCCTGATGATGAATCATTGCTTTTTGACCTGGCCGGCATTTACAGCAGAATGGGGAAACTTGGTGACGAGGCCCTGCTTTATCAGCGTCTTGCCCAGATCGACCCCGACTATCCGGGGCTTGTTGAGGCCAGCGAACGAAACAGGCTGAAACGTATGCCCCGGGTCAGTATGACCTATCATTACCAGGAAGAGAACGGCTGGGGCGGCTACAAGGGGTTGCGCAGTGATTCAGCGGATTTCGGTTCCTGGGCATCCCTCAAACCCGGTTCTGATGTTGACCTGTCGCTGTCGCGCATCAAGTACAGTGATGTTGATTCTGATAAGAGTATGATGGCAAACCGGGCGGTAATTGCCTATGATGCCAATATTTTCGATAGGCTTGACGTGCGGTTGGGCGGCGGCTTGGAGGCTTCGGAGGGAGAATATGATGATACGGAAATCATTGAATGCGGTCTGACGGGAAAAGTAGGCGACAGGATTCAGGGTGAATTCACCTATGTCAGAGACGTGGTCACCGATACCCTGGCCAGTCTCACCCGAAATATTATGGCCGAGAATTACAAAGGGGGGCTCTTTCTCGGAATTCTGCCCAGATTGATTACCGGCGGAGACTATGGCTATACCAATTATTCGGATGGAAACGAGGTGAAGGGCTACTCAATCTGGGCCTCCTATATTATTATTCCCGAACCAACCTATCTGCAGTTCAAGTTCAAATATGAATTTTTGGATGCGCGGGAATCGGGAGATACGGGAGGCCCCCTGCTGGAGGATGGCTTTGCCGCCCTTGATCATCCCTACTGGGCCCCGTCCAATTACTGGAAAAACAGTTATAATATTTTGTGGAAGCATAAATTATCCGCAGATACCCTTGAGCGTGGAACGCCAAGTTATTATAGTGCGGAATTCATGCTGGACTATGATTCCCAAGGGCATGTCATACAGACGATCAAGGGCAGTTTTTTTCTGGAACTGACCAGGAACTTTATGCTGGAATCCGCCCTGCGACTGGTGAATTCCGATGAATACCGGGACAGGGATTTTACCTTGTCAGCCATTTATCGTTGGTAGAAAAATGTCCCCATAAGACAAAGCTTTCAAAAACTCTGATGTCAATGCAGATCTCGTATGAGATCTTTCTTTTTTTATACACACAGGTATGCCGATAGCTGATTACCGGCGAAGCCGGCTTAGGAGGTTTTATAAATGATTGAACGAGTGCCAATGTCAAAAACAGGTCATGCCCGCTTGCGGGAAGAATTACTGCGCCTGCAGAGAGTTGATCGACTTGAAGTGATTGCGTCCATTGGGGTGGCGCGTGAGCATGGAGACTTGAAGGAAAACGCTGAGTATCATGCTGCCAAGGAGCGCCAGGGCCATATTGAAGGTAGGATCATGGAGTTGAAAGATAAACTGGGCAGGGCAGAGATCATTGACTGCTCTGCAGTGAGCTGTGAACGGGCGGTTTTTGGCTCTGTGGTAACCATTGAGGATCTGGATAACAGTCAGGAGATCGTTTACCAACTTTTAGGACCCGAAGAAGCGGACGTGAAAAAAGGCAGTATCTCTGTGTTTTCTCCGTGGGGAAAGGCTATAATCGGCAAGTCCATTGGTGATGAGTTTGAGGTCAAAACTCCTTCTGGCGTGCGTAGGCTTGAGGTGATAGATATCAAAAGCGGGGTTGATGCTTAGCTGATGCGGTGATGGGTGAGAGGAGAGGGTATTTTACCGTGTGATAGGATCTGGCAGGGGCAACCGGATGGCCCCTGTCAGGCAAAAGAAGAAAAATCAGCTGTTGCGAACCACAATGCCATGCTGAAAAATATCAGTTATCTGTCTGGCGGTATCCTCAAGGGTGTACTTGGGTTTTGCCGATAAGGACCAGAGACGGGACATCTCATCAAGTGCGCCGAAAAACGCTCGTTTCACCACACCCGGCATAACTTCCTGACGAAAATGACCAGATTGTTGTCCCTTGTGAACAATGTCGGAAACAATATCAATATATTCGATAAATTTTGTGTTGCGGTACTCTTTGATGAACTTGTTGCTTTGCCTCAATTCCATTTGCAGCACTTCCACCAAGTCTTTTTGATCCTGCAGAAGGCTCATATGGTGAATTGCATAAATTTCCAGCATTTTTAAAGGGTCTGTTTCATTTTCCAGCAGCAGCTTAACCTTTAAGATGATTTTGCCTATCTCATCTTCAAAAAGTGAAATCAGGATGTCATACTTGTTGTTGAAGTAGAGATATATGGTCCCATCAGCCACTTTGGCCTCTTTGGCAATATCTGAAATTCTGGCATTGAAAAAGCCTTTGCGGGCAAAAACCTTTACAGCTGCCTGAGTGATTTTTTGGTGTTTATCTGAAACTCTCATCAGTAAGAATCTAACATGCTTTTTGGAGTATAAAAAAAATTACAAGAAGGTATCCTTCTGTATTTTATATGTGAAATCAATCAGTTGTTTTTATTGTGTGACAACTGACCTTTAATTCAGTAAATAGGAAAACTATAATTTCCCAGGAAAAATGTTATTGCGTGAAATTGAAATAATGTATTTATTATGAATAATGATTCATTTTTTGTCATATGATAGAGATACATGTGCACTCTGTCAAGGGTAAAATTTCGTATTTTTGCATATTGGTAAAAGTTTCTGGAATTTTTTTTACAATCTTGCAGAGTGAACTGAGACCGGGTATGGCGCTGGGGAAAATAATCGGTCAGGATCATTATCTTATGGGACAAATATAGTTACGGAGAAAAATGAGATGAATATTTTAGTTGTTGGATCTGGCGGGAGAGAGCATGCCCTTGTCTGGAAACTGGCGCAAAGCAAAAGAGTGGATAAGATTTACTGTGCTCCGGGCAATGCGGGCATGGCCTCTTTGGCTACCTGTGTGGACATCGGTGCCACAGATGTGGATGGCCTGCTTGCCTGTGCCCTGAAGGAAAAAATTGATCTGACCGTGGTGGGACCTGAATCGTCACTCACCCTTGGCATCGTGGATCGTTTCATGGAAAAGGGACTGCGTATTTTCGGGCCAGACCACAAGGCGGCAATCCTGGAAGGCAGCAAGGTGTTCACCAAGAATCTCATGGGAAAATATGGTATCCCTTCCGGATTTTTCAAGGTTTTCGACGACCGGGGTCAGGCCATGGCCTATCTTGATGGGATCAAGGCGCCCGTTGTTGTCAAGGCCGACGGGCTTGCCGCCGGCAAAGGGGTTATTGTCGCCGGCACTATTGCCGAGGCCCGTGAGGCGGTGGATCTGATCATGGCGGACAAGGTCTTTGGTGAAGCGGGAAATAAGGTGGTAATCGAGGAGTTTCTTAGGGGTGAGGAGGCCTCTTTTATTGCCTTTACCGATGGCAAAACCGTTCTTCCTCTGCCCACCTCCCAGGACCATAAGGCTGTTTTTGATGGGGACAAAGGCCCCAATACCGGTGGTATGGGAGCTTATTCCCCGGCACCGGTGGTGAGCGAAGAGCTGCACCGGCAGGTGATGGAGGAGGTCATGCTGCCCACGGTCAGGGCAATGGAGTCTGAAGGCCGCCCCTATAAGGGCATGCTGTATGCCGGGTTGATGATTGACCGGGGCAGGGCAAAGGTGCTGGAATTCAACTGCCGTTTCGGCGACCCGGAGGCCCAGCCCCTGCTCATGCGCCTGAAAAATGATCTGGTGGATGTGCTTGAGGCGGTGATCGATCAGAGACTTTCGGACATAACCTTGGATATTGACCCACGGCCCACTGTATGCGTAGTGATGGCTTCCGGCGGCTATCCGGGTTCCTATGAAAAAGGGAAGGCCATTACCGGACTTGAGCAGGCGGCAAAAATGGAGGATGTCGTCGTTTTTCATGCCGGAACAGGATATGCGGACGGTAATTTTGTCAATACCGGCGGCCGGGTGCTTGGCGTTACGGCCATAGGCGCCACGCTGCAGGCCGCTATTGCCAGAGCCTATGAAGCGGTTCATCTTATTTCCTGGGAGCAATGCTTCTGCAGAAAGGATATCGGCCAGAAGGCCCTGCGCCGTGCACAGGACAATATTGAAGTGGGCATTGTCATGGGCAGTGATTCGGATCTGCCGGTGATGAGGGCGACCAGCGATTTTCTGAAAAAAATGGGCATCGGCTGCGAGATGACCGTGGCTTCGGCCCATCGCACCCCGGCCCGTGCGGCTGAGTATGCCACCACGGCGCGGAGCAGAGGAATCAAGGTGATTATTGCCGGTGCCGGCATGGCCGCCCACCTGGCTGGCGTTCTAGCCGCGCATACCACCCTGCCGGTGATCGGCGTGCCGATAGATTCCTCATCACTCAATGGGCTTGACTCGCTGCTTTCTACCGTCCAGATGCCGCCCGGCATCCCGGTTGCTACCATGGGTATCGGCAAGTCCGGGGCGAAAAATGCCGCCATACTCGCCAGCCAGATTCTGGCACTGGCGGATGAGAAACTTGCCGGCAAACTCCTTGATTTCAAGGCAGAAATGGCCCGCCAGGTGGAAGAAAAGGCCAGAAATATTGTTTTCTGACCACACGGGAAACGTTATTCTTTATGGTTGCAAAAAATGGGGGAAAAGGAGCTGACGCGCCGGACGGTTCCTTTCTTTTGACCAATGAAATACGTCAGGCACTGGTCATCATCCGTCAGGGCGGGGTGGTTGCCATACCCACTGAGACCTATTATGGTCTTGCCGTTGATCCGTTTAATGAGGTGGCGGTTTCCCGCCTCTTCACCCTGAAAAAAAGGCCATCAGCCAAACCTCTCCTCACTTTGATTGCCAACACAGGCCACCTGAGCACGCTTACTCCGGAAATACCCCCAGCATACCTGCCGCTGTTGGATTTCTGGCCGGGTCCTCTTACCCTGGTCTTTACCGCGCATTTCTCCTTGTCTTCCCTGGTCACCGGAAAAACCGGAACAGTCGGGGCGAGGATTTCCTCCCACCCCCTGGCGCATTGTTTGGTCCGTGAACTCGATCAGCCCGTAACGGCGACCAGTGCCAATATTTCCGGGGGACCTGCCGCAATCACCGCCGAGGAGGTCCGCCAGACATTCGGCAGTCAGATTGATTTTGTTCTTGACGGTGGCAGGACCACGGGGGGAAAGGGTTCAACCCTGGTGGGACTCCGGCAGGGAAGGCTTGCGCTCATCCGGGAAGGTGTCATCCGTTTTACCGAAATTCAAGAAAAAGCACGACTAACTCAAGGAAGTTAATAAAAAAACTGGTCCCTGATTCTTTTATTTAATATAACTTACCAATAAATATATTTCATTACACCAGGGTAAAGTTATAGGAGTAAAGGAGAAGATAATGGGAAATTTTCGATGGGATCGCGCTTTTGCCTTGGAGCAGGCCAGTGATGATGAGGAACTGCTTCAGGAATTGATAGACTTATTCCACGATTCGTCGGCAAGTGATCTGGCAAAAATAAAGGAGGGGGCCTCGCAAGGCAATCCTGCCATGATGGGTGATGCCTCGCACAGCATCAAGGGTGCGGCGGCCAGTCTGGGTATAGAAAGTATCCGCGCCGTGGCGGCTGAGCTGGAAGAAGCAGGCCGGTCAGGTGATCTGGATGGGGCAAAAAAGCTGGTTCCCGACCTGGAATCACTCCTGCTGCAATTCAAATCACTCACTTGAGAGCAATCCGCCGTACACTTCGCGCGAAGGCTTCTTACAAAAAATTCACTTTAAGATACAGTTATGCCGTCAGCTCAGAATCTCATTGATAAGTTCAATGATATGAAAACACTGCCCCATGTGGCGATCCGGGTTACGCAAATGGTCGGAACCGAATCAGCCACCATGCAGGAATTTGAGGAGATTATCAGACTTGATCCGGTGCTGGTAACCCGTCTTCTCCGGCTGGTCAACAGTCCCTATTTCGGTCTCAGCAGTCAGGTGAATTCCATTGCCAAGGCGGTGGTGTATATTGGCATGAAACACCTACGCAATCTCGTGGCCGTGGAAGGACTGCGCAACGTGTTCCGGGATAAGGAGGAGAAGGGTGAAATCTTTTCCCGGAAGAATCTCTGGATTCATTCGTCGACGGTGGCCATTCTGTCCCAGATGATTTCTCGTCGTATTTTCGGCGAGGACGGTGAAGATGTTTTTCTGGCCTCCATTATCCATGATATCGGGCTGATCATTGAAGATCAGCTGACCGGGGCACAGTTGCGGCAGGTGTGCAGCGATTATCTTGCCAAGGATCAGGAGGAGTCGATAACCGCGCTTGAAGACTCAGTCATCGGCACCAATCATGCGAAGGTAGGGCGCCTGCTGGCCACTGAATGGCATCTGCCGGAGCAGGTGATCGAGGCTATCCGTTTTCATCACAATCATGATAAGAAATTCCCCATTCCCAGTGTCATCAGCATTCTGCAACTGGCCGAATTCATGGCCTGCAAGATGCATTACGGTGTGGTAGCCGGCCGTTGTGATCCCTTGCCTGATTACCTTGCCGGACACCTCAAAAGCAAGATGACGGATTACAAGGTACTGCTCAAGGCTTTGCCTGCTGAGATGGCAAAGGCAAAAGAGCTGTATGATTCCGAGCAAGAGAAAGAATGAACAACCTGATTGATGACGTATTCGCGGAATTTGCCGATGGCGATGAAGATTTACGCGCACTCCATTCCGCCCTTGCCGAGGTCCTGCCCGAAGTAGCCGTTACCCTTTATGGAGATAACGGTGCTGTTGTTCCGCCGTCTCAATCAAGACATTCTGACGATATACTTGATCAGTTGCAGGAACGTACCGCCAAGGGGGAGAGTTTCAGCAGCCTCCGTCTTCTCGGTAACAGGTGGATACATGGCCTCCAGGTGGCCGATTACCACACACTGCTGGTTCTCCAGGCTGAGGGACTGGACGAGGATTTAAGCAGAAACATCCCGCTTGCCACCCTGTATCAAAATTCGGTGAAACTGGCCATGTTGCGCTGTCAGTACCAGGAAGCGCTCATCGAAAATGAGCAGCTGACGCGGCGTATGCAGGTTGTCAGCAGTAAACATACCAAGCTGCTCGATGACAACCATCAGCAATTTTTGCTGATCCAGGAGAAAGAAAAGGACTACGCCAAAAAACTGGAGAGTGAGATTGCCAGACAGACGAAGCAGCTTCGGGAGGCCAATGCCAGTCTTGAAGCGGCAAGTCGTTTGAAAAGTGAGTTTCTGGCCAATATGAGCCATGAACTGCGCACCCCCATGAATGCCATCATCGGTTTCAGCGGACTTCTGCAGGAAACGGATTTGACCCCTGAACAACGGGAATTTACCGAAACCATTGGCAAGGCCTCTTTGAGTTTGCTGGTGCTCATTAATGATATTCTTGATCTTGCCAAGATCGAGGCAGGCAAACTTGAGCTTGATCCCGCTCCTTTCCAGCTGATGGATCTGATGAAAAACGTGGAGGCTATGTTTCGCTCCCAGGCCTTGCGCAAGGAAATCAAGCTGATTTATCAGGTTGATCCTTCTCTTCCGGGAAGTATCATCGGGGATGAGAACAGGCTCCGGCAGATATTTGTCAATCTGGTGGGCAATGCCATGAAATTCACCGGCAGGGGTCAGATTGTCATTAAAGCGGACAAGGTTCAGGAAGATGAGCAGCAGGTCAAGCTGCGTTTTGCGGTGAGTGACACCGGTATCGGCATTCCACCTGATCGGCAGAAGGCGATTTTCGAGAAGTTTACCCAGGCGGACGGCTCAACAACACGTAAGTTCGGCGGCACCGGCCTGGGGCTGGCCATCACCAGTCAGCTCGTCAGCATGATGCACGGCGAGATTGAACTTGAAAGCGCTGAAAACAAGGGCAGCACCTTCAGTTTTGTCATTTCACTGCAAAAGGATATTGCCCCGGCAGACAGTCTGTTGCGAAGCGGTGCTCCTGTTGCAAAATCTGACGCAGCAGGTGAAAAGGGAAAACCTACGCAACAGCGGATAGAGGATGCCCCTGTCAAGGGTGATCTCAAGGTGCTGGTGGTCGAGGATAATCTCGTCAACCAGCGGCTTGTAACCTTATTGCTGAAAAAGGCTGACTGTCAGGCCGATATTGCCGGCGATGGCCTGCAGGCCCTGGAAATGCTCAAAGAGCATCAGTATGATTTTGTCCTGATGGATGTGCAGATGCCCAATATGGATGGGCACACCGCCACCCGCAGGATACGGGAGATTGAGGCCTCGGCGGACAAGGATGAGTATGCTGCCTTTGCCGGCCGCGAAAAACCGCTCTATGTTGTCGGACTCACTGCCCATGCCCGGAAAGAGGATGAAAGGCGATGTTATGATGCAGGCATGGACGGTTTTCTATCCAAGCCCATTATCAGAGATAAACTGGTCGATCTCATAGAGAAGGTAAGGTCGCAGAAAATATGATTTCACGGGAAATACGGGTTCTTGTGGTGGATGATACGGCCCTCTACCGTACGGTACTAAGTGACATCCTAGCCAAGATTCCTGACGTTGAGGTGGTCGGCACGGCAAATAACGGCAGGATTGCCCTGGACAAGATTGACCAGCTGAAGCCCGATTTGCTGACCCTTGATTTGGAAATGCCTGAGATGGATGGACTGGCCACCCTGCGGGAACTGCAACGGTTGAAGCTTGATGTGGCGGTGGTCATGGTCAGCGCCCATACCAGTGAGGGTGCGGCCGTTACCATTAAGGCTCTGGAAGGTGGGGCCTTTGACTTTATTACCAAACCTGGCAGCACGTCACTGGAGCAGAACCGGGAGTCCCTGTTGCGGCAACTGCGGCCGGTTATTCAAAATGTGTCCACCCGGAAGTTGCTGCGCTCGCCCCTCAGCAGAGCACAGGCGCCGTCTGCACCAAGGCAGGCAACGTCGGCGCGACCCGCGGCAGCCGCGATGGAAGCAAAAAAAAAGTCAGGCATTTCTCCGGCCGCGCAACGGCCCAGGATTGTTTCTGCAGCGCCTGGCGGCAGGATCGCCATTGTCGTCATAGGCGTTTCAACCGGCGGCCCCAACGCCCTTGCGGAAGTCCTTCCGAAACTGCCGCGCGACTTCCGGGTGCCGGTGGTCATTGTCCAGCATATGCCGCCGGTCTTCACCAAGGCCCTGGCTGATTCTCTTAACCAGAAAAGTGTTTTAAACGTCATTGAGGCCCGGGATGAGGAACAGTTGCAGCCGGGAAATGTCTATCTGGCACCGGGCGCCAAACAGATGAAGGTGGTGAAGAAGGCTGCCGGTGAGTTTCTGCAGCTGACCGATGATCCGCCGGAGAATCATTGCCGGCCGTCAGTAGACTATCTCTTTCGGTCCGTAGCGTCCGTGTACGGCAACAGAGCCCTCGGGGTGATCATGACCGGCATGGGATCGGATGGGGTAAAAGGTTTGCAGTTGATGAAGCAACAGGGAGCTCAGGTGATTGCCCAAGACCAGGCAAGCTGTGTCGTTTTCGGGATGCCGATGGAGGCGATCAAGGCAGGAGTCACTGATGTGGTTGTGCCGTTGGCCCAGATCACCTTAGAAATTACCCATCGGGTTAACTAATGAAGGTCATGCCGGAAGAGTTGCAGCGGCTTGCCAGATTTGTCCATGATAAGTGCGGTATCGTCCTCGATTCCTCCAAGGCATATCTGGTTGAATCCCGGCTTCTGCCCCTGCTCAGGGAAAAGAATCTTACCTCATTCGGCGATCTTTACAATCAGGTGGTGCGCAACCCGGCAATGGCAAATCGCATCATTGACGCCATCAGCACCAATGAGACATCATTCTTCCGGGACCAGCGGCCCTTTGAACTGCTGAAATTCAAGATTTTTCCAGATGTGCTGGATGCCATCTCCCGTGCCGGGCAGGAGGCAAATCAGTAAATATCTGGAGTGCCGCCTGTTCCACCGGCCCACTGTACAATGTGGTAAAATATCAGGGCGGCCTGGATCAGGAAGAGAGCGAATGATGACACAGAATATACCACTTGATGATGTGCTGATCGAGCTGCGGCATGTTGTTGCCGCAGGCGACATCATCAAGGGCACCATTCTCTTAAATCATTTTGATCAACTTGATGCCAAAGGCAAGAATCAGTTTCTTGCTCATCTTGCAGGGCTGGAAGGGGAGTTTGTTATCACCCTGCTGGCCAGGCTTCTTGTTACTGAAAAGGAGATTGCCATACCGCAAGCGGTTATCCGTAATCTGTTGCTGGGTCGGGTAATGAAGAGCCCACGGCAGCTGTTGACTCTGTTGACCAGCGAACAGGTGCGGCAGAAACAGGTATTTGTCGAACTTGCCGGAGAAATTCAGTATGACGAGGCCATCCCTGTTCTGGAAGAGATACTCGCCACCACAACCGATGACCTGGCTCTGATGAAGTCCTGCCTCATTGCCTTGGGCAATATAGGCGATCCGGCGCCGACCAACACCTTGAGTGATTTTCTCTATTCCGGTCACCGGGAGCTGGTTATCGCCGCCATCAATGCCCTGTCCAACATCGATACGCCTACCTCGGTGCAGCGCCTGGTTGAGCGAATGGGCACGGACAGTGATCTTGACCTCATCATCATTGACGCACTGGCCAACCTGCAGGATGCCCTTGCCCTGGAACAGCTCAATAAAGAACTCAACTCACCGTATGCCTATATCAGAAATCATGTAAAGAGCAGGCTGGCCAAGATCGGCGCTAAGGCCATTCCCATGCTGGTTGCCAATCTGGCAAGCCCGGATGCTGATCTGCTGGTCCATTCTCTCAACGTGCTTGGTTACATCGGCGATCTCAGCGCAGTGCGGGCGATGCGCAAGTTGTTGCACGAGGAACCGACAGATGCCAATGTTCGCTTTGCCGCTTATGAATCCCTGGGCATGATGCCCTTGGCCAAGGGGGCCTATGTGCTGGCGGAAGGACTCACCGATCCGGTTGATCAGGTGCGCATTGCCGCAGCCAAGGCCATTGAGTGGAACTGCGACGATATCCTGATTGCCGGCGTGCAGAATCTGGTGGGGCAGGGCGGCCGGGAAGCCGAATATGTGGTCGAGGCCTTTCTCAATTCCGAATCCCATAAAATTGTTTTCAGCATTATCGATCTTCCCGCCTTTCAGGAACTGGCCGTGAAATTTCTAAACAGCAAGGCCCATCCTGACATGAAAAAGCGCTATGCGGAACTGTTCAGGGACAAAGGCTATGCTGATCTGGCAGACAAACTGGCGGCTGAAAAGATCGGCAGGGAAGAGAAGAAAGTGTTGGTTTTTGCGGTTGATGATTCCAGGATGATTCTCTCTATTTACAAAAATACCCTGTTTCAGCTTGGCATGGAATCGCAGCTGTTTGAGTTTCCGGCCTCGGCCATTGAAAAGGCCATTGCCCATAAGCCGGACGTGCTGCTGACTGATCTGAACATGCCTGACATTACCGGTATCGAGTTGACCCGTCAGCTGCGGGCGCTTTACTCTCCCCAGGAGTTGCCGATTATCATGGTGACGACCCAGAGTGACAGCACTGACCATCGGGAGGCCTATGAGGTGGGTGTCAATATGATCCTGGCAAAGCCTTTTACCGCCGAACAGGTGGGGGCGGCAATCAACGAGGTGTTGCAGAAGAAAAAATGATGCAGTATTAAGCAAGCCCTCTCCGGTCAGTTTTGCAAATGATCGGGCAGGTATTTCAGGACAAGTTCCCGGGCCAGTATGCCATACTGGCAGAGATGACCTTGTACCCTTCCCTCTCCAGTGAAATCTGCAGGAATTTCAGATTAATCGGGGTGTCGTCAACGATGAGGATGGTAATCTGCTGTTTGCTTTCCATTGACCGCTGTAGGTTTTGGGGCGACCTTTGTTTTGGGGCGACCTTTAGTGAATAAAGAATAGTATTTTCTTTTCAGCTTCAAAAAGTCATTTTTTTTTATTCGGGCTGGAAAGATGTAAGGCGGGGTACCATATTGCCGTAGGCCGTGAGGACAGCCAGGCGGCTGTTTTCGCAGGTCCAGGTGAGGTGGATGTCCAGGCGGTCGGCAGGCATAAGGTCCTGCAGGCGGTCAGGCCATTCGATGACCGTCAGGCCGTTGCCGTAGAGATAATCCTCGAACCCCAGTTCGGCGACCTCATCGGCTGATGCCAGGCGGTAAAGATCCATGTGATACAGGGGAATACGGCCGGGATACTCGTGGAGGAGGCTGAAGGTCGGACTCGTAATGAAACAGTCGGTCGGCACGGCAAGGCCTTGTCCAATAGCCTGGGTCAGGGTTGTTTTGCCGCTGCCGAGGTCGCCTGACAGGGTGAAAATATCACCGGCTCGGGCCATGTTGCCTAAATGGCGGCCGAAATGAACCGTTTTGGCCAGATTGTCGAGGATGAGGTTGACGGAGGGTTTCATGAGGGAAACGGACAAGGATTTTATTTGGTTCTCTTATGGCAGAAAAGGCAACGGTATTTGGGGGGATGGTCTGCCGGCAGAGGAGCCTCTCCGTCCGGCTTGTGGCAGCTTTCACAGAATTTTTCCGCCTCTTTTTTTCCCATGGGGAAAAACCGTTCATGCTTCTCATCATGGGGGAGAAAGGCTGTGGTTTCCGGGGGAGCACTCCACAGAAAAAAGAAAACCCCTCCGTAGAAAACAAGGAAGATCAGGTTGTAGATAAGGGTCTTTTTTGATTTCATGCTCATCGCCATAATGAAATTGTCCTGTCTGCTTTATTGGTGTTGATCAATAGGATGCCAAAAAAGGTGTGAAAGTTCCGTTTTAAAGATCCGAGTGGTTCATTCTCCCATTTCAAGGGCGCTGAAATGGATAATTTTTACTCTGAGAGCGGCAACAAGGGTCTCCAGGATAATTTGGGCAAACTGGTTGTTGGCGCCGCAGAGGTGAAGCAAGCGGGTGTGCCTCCGGTGCTTTTTAATGAGCTTGGCGAGTTGCACGTCCTTATGGACCGGATCCATGATGGTCCGGGCTGCAGCTTCTCCGGAACAGACCGCGGAATAAATACCCTCGCCGGTCAGTCCTGAAGCCAGTCCTGCCGCGTCGCCCACCAGAAATCTGTTGCCGAAGTGCCAGCCCCGAAAATCAAAATTGATGGTGGCCGCCTCGGCTTTGAGTCCTGCCGTATTCATACCATGTTTAGCCATCCAATGGTGTAATTTTTCCTGGAGAACCTTGGGGGACATATCGGCCCGATTGGCGTAAGCTCCCACTGAGGCACAATCCTTATGAGGAAAAATCCAGGCATATCCTGTGGCAAACTGATCGGGATCAAGATGCCAGACCATGTCAGTAAAATTGCCGGTCAGCAGATATTGCACCCCGGCACCCATATGCACAACAGGTATCTGCAGATAACGCCGCACCAGGGAGTTGCTGCCGTCAGCACCCACCAGAAAATCGTAGGTGAAGCGGGCGGAGCTGGTGATCACCTCTTTTTCGGTGATCGCCGTAACATGGGTTCCTGTTTTGATGGTTGCCCCGGACCGGCTGGCCTTGGCCGCCATCCATTGGCCGAGGTTTTCCCGGTTGATGGTGGAGATGATAGGCTCCGGTGAGGTGATAACCGTTTTCTGGCGGCCGGTGCGGATATGTTGACTGTTGAAGTGTTTTTCAACCAGTTCGTCAGGCAGATGGCGGGCGAGGCCTGACCATGTGACACCGCCGGCGCAAACCTTGGGGCCGATGCGCCTGCTACGTTCAAGCACGAGAACATCAATGCCCTTTTGGGCCAGCACTGCGGCGCAGGCAAGTCCGCCGGGACCGGCACCGATGATAATGGTATGGAAATGTTTGTCGGATGTCATGATGAAAAATAAAAAAAGAATGTAACGCAAAGAAGTGGAGCCGCAAAGGTTTTATTTTGCTGCCGGATGTGGTAGTGTTTTTCCCCGTTGAGCATTGCTTTTGAATCTTTTACTATTTTCCGGCATCGCCGGTCCAGGGGTTTTTTACGATGTCAAGGTCATTACGTTTGGATAGATCGTCAAGAAAGCAGCCTTTCTTTTTATTTATTCTTTGCGCTCTGCTGCTGGTTGCCGGGGTCGTTGCAGCGGTCATCCTGCTTGAGAGGGAAAAGCCGCAGATTGAGGTTGCCGGCAAGCTTGATCTGATCGGCACCCAGCGACAGATCAATTTTGCCGTTACGGATATGAAGAGCGGCCTGCGTCATATTGATGTCTTCATCCGCCAAGGCGACACGCAGAAGGTGGTCTATGAACAGAATTTCCCCAGGCTGAGTTATTTCCGTTCTGCCGGGCCGAACCGCGTTGAGGGACAGATCAATATTGATACCGATGCCTTTGGCTTGAAAGATGGTATGGCTGAAATCATTTTCACTGCCCAGGACTTTTCTTACTGGAACCTGCTGCGCGGCAACATAGTGCAGTTTGTTTTCCCTGTAAAGCTTGATACCCAACCCCCGAAGGTGACAAGAATGGATTCGCCCCAGTACATCAAGCCGGGCGGCGCGGGAATTGTCATTTATAAAATCAGTGAACCGGTAACTCGGCACGGGGTGGTGGTGAACGGTTATTTCCATCCCGGTTTCCCTGTGCCGAACAAGAAGGAGCTGTTCGGCGCCATCATCGGCCTTCCCTATGATACCGAACAGATCAAGGATGCCCATGTGGAGGCTGAAGATGCGGCGGGCAATATCGGTAAGGCCCCATTCGGCATGATTTTCAAGAAGGTGAATTTCAAATCCGACAAGATAAACGTGCCCGATAGTTTTCTTGATCTGAAAATTCCTGAGTTTTCCCAGTATTATCCGGAGATGACCGGTACCCCCCTGGAAAAGTATCTGTATATTAATAACAAGGTGCGGGTAGCCAATAATAGCAGGATTGCCGAGATCTGCAGCAAATCCTTGCCGGAACAGCTCTGGCACGGCGCCTTTGAACGTATGCCCCGCAGCAGCACCAGGGCAGGCTACGCCGACCACCGCACCTATTACTATAATGGTCAGGAGATTGATAAACAGGTTCACCTGGGCATTGATCTTGCCTCAACCCAGCGCGCCAAAGTGGAGGCGGCAAACAGTGGCAAGGTTATTTTTGCCGAATATCTGGGCATCTACGGTAATATGGTGATTCTTGACCACGGTCTGGGGGTTTTCAGTCTCTACTCCCACCTTTCGGGCATTGATGTGGCTGTCGGCGATCTGGTGGAAAAAAGCGGAGTGATTGCCTCTACCGGCACCACCGGCATGGCGGGAGGCGATCATCTCCATTTCAGTATGCTGGTAAACGGCGTGCTGGTGAATCCTATTGAGTGGTGGGACGAGAGCTGGGTGCAGCTGCATATTCTCAATTATCTGAAGTAATAGGGACGGCCCGAAACCTGAAGTTTAAGGTTTTTAAAGTTTAACATTCGCGGTTTGAAATTTTGTTTGGGCGCAGGGATGCTGTTGAGCAGACGTCAGTTATGATCCCGCAACAGCTGATGTTTCTCTGCGCCTGTCTTTTTTCCACAACCCTTCATATTAAACCCGACTCTGCAGTTGATACTGTATGTCAAAAATTAAAATTCTTTCTGAAAATCTGGCCAACCAGATTGCCGCTGGCGAGGTTGTCGAGCGCCCGGCTTCCGTGGTCAAGGAATTTGTCGAGAATGCGATTGATGCCGGGGCAAGCCGGATCACCGTAGTGGTTGAAGGCGGTGGCAACAGGCTGATCCGGGTTATTGATGATGGCGAGGGGATGGACCAGGATGATATCCTCCTTTCCCTGGAGCGTCACGCCACCAGCAAGCTGCAGACTGCCGATCAGCTTCCCCGCATCCTCACCTTGGGTTTTCGCGGGGAAGCCATCCCCAGCATCGCCTCGGTTTCCCGTCTGACCATAACCTCAAGAGTTGCCGGTGCCGAATTGGGAAACCAGGCCGATATCCGTTTCGGTCAGCTGCGCAAGGTTCATGAAATGGGTTGCAGCCAAGGCACGGTGATGGAGGTCCGCGATCTTTTCGGCAATGTTCCGGCCCGCAAAAAGTTTCTCAAGACGTCGCGCACAGAGCTTTCCCATATCGACGAAATCATCATCAACAGTGCCCTGGCCATGCCGCAGCTGGGCCTGACCTATACGGTGGACGGCAGGGATGTCTGGTCCTTTGCCCCCACCGGGGATACTCTTGCCTCCCGGGTGCAGCACATCATGGCACTGCAGCTGAGAGGCGAGATGATCCAGCTTGACTGTCATTTGGATGGCTTGTCGGTCCATGGCTATCTGCTGCCGCCGGATGAAGCCGCCGGGGCGGCAGCCAGGCTGCGGATTTTTGTCAACCGGCGGGCGGTTCGGGACCGGATGATCAACCATGCAGTGGCCGAAGGCATGCACAATTTCCTCATGAAGGGGCGCCGCCCGGCTGGGGCGGTTTTTCTCGAACTTGACCCGGAGCTGGTTGATGTCAACGTGCACCCGACCAAGCAGGAAATCCGTTTCCATCAGTCCCAGAATATTCATCAGCAGATTGTCATGGCCGTTGGCCAGGCCATGCAGCGCTATCAGCGCCAGATGCAGCATGCGGTATTCGGCAGACCGGTTGCCGACGAAAATTTCTCGGAATCCCGACCTGCGGAACAACCGCAATCTCCCGCCGTCTCCTGGCAGCTCAATGAACCGTCCCCTGTTGAGCGGTCTGAAATAACGAAAGTTCCTCTTCCCTTTGCCGCAAGGGATCTGCCTGGGTCGGAAGTTGCCAGGCCGGCAGCAAAAGTCCTGCCCGCTGCTGAGCAGGCTGCTGAGCGGTCAGGCAGTGAACAGAAAGATGTACCTTCTCCCTTCCATTTTCCGGCTCAGCCTCGGAGCACTCATTTCCGCTATGTCGGCCAGTTCATGAGATGCTATCTGCTCTGCGAGACAGAGGACGGCATTGCCGTGATCGACCAGCATGCAGCTCATGAAAGGCTGCTTTTCGAGCAGTTGAAAAAACAGTATCAGGCGATGGACCTGCCTGGTCAGACCCTGCTTTTCCCCGAGATGATCGAATGCACACCCGAGCAGATCGATGTGCTGAAAAAATACGACCAGGAGATCGCCCGGATCGGTCTGGTCGTCCAGGAGTTCGGCGGCCAGAGCTATGTCATCAAGGCGGTACCGGCCATCCTCAGCCATCTGGGAGCCCAGGAAATCATCAAAGGGATTTTTGAGCATTTCCTCAGCAGGGAGGGCAGAGCAAAAGGGGCGGCCATGCGCATGGATGATATGCTGGCCGTCATGGCCTGCAAGGCAGCGGTAAAGGCCCATGATATTCTCCAGCGCGAGGAGGGGGAAGAGCTGCTCAGGAAGATGGAGGCGGCGGATGTCTTTTCCCACTGTCCCCATGGGCGGCCGGTGGTGAAAATTTTCAGTGCCTCAGAGATAAAAAAATGGTTTTTCAGGTAGGACAAAGGGTAGAATATGGGAGCCTTTCTGATGATTATTAAGGACGGGAGACAGATTTAATTTTCCTCCGGACCGAGGGGACTGGATTTTTTCGCGGTTTTGGCGCAAATCATTCCGTCCCCTCGGTAACTCGCTCTTAAGTTAACGACATAGAGTTTATCATTATGCGTTTCTTGCAAATTTTTTATATCAAATTGCCGAATTGAGGATGAACAAATGAAGACTGACCCGGTTACAGAAACAAATTTTGCAGATTTGCAGTTGATCCATCGCGGCAAGGTGCGCGATCTCTATGAAGTGGAAGATAAACTGCTCATGGTGGCAACGGATCGTATTTCCGCCTTTGATGTGGTGATGGGTGATCCCATCCCTGATAAAGGGGCGGTGTTGACCAGCCTTTCCCTTTTCTGGTTTGATTATCTGCAGGATATCGTTCCCAATCATCTCATTTCCGCTGATCCGGCTTATTATCCTGCCGTCTGCGCCCCCTACCGGGATGAGCTCAGAGGGCGGAGCATGCTGGTGAAAAAGGCCAAACCGCTGCCGGTGGAATGTATTGTCCGGGGCTATCTGTCCGGGTCATTCTGGAAGGCTTACCAAAAGAACCCAACGGTCTGCGGTTTTGCCCTGCCGGCCGGGATGAAGGAATCGGAAAAGCTGCCGGAGATAATCTTTACCCCGTCCACCAAGGCGGAACTGGGTGTGCATGATGAGAACATTTCGCTAGACAGGATGGCGGAGATTGTTGGTCGTGCGGAGATGGAAAAGATCGCGGACGTATGCATCGAACTGTACCGCAAGGCCTCTGACTATGCCCGCAGCCAGGGTATCATCATTGCCGATACGAAATTTGAGCTGGGCTGGTATGAGGGAGAGCTGCTGCTGATCGATGAGGTGCTCACCCCGGACTCTTCCAGATTCTGGCCGGCGGATGAATACCAGATCGGCAGAGGACAGGCCAGTTTCGACAAGCAGTTCCTGCGGGACTACCTCCTTACCCTTGACTGGCCGCAGACTCCGCCGGCTCCCAAGCTGCCGGATGATATCATCATCAAAACCAGGAAACGATACCTGGAGGCGCTTGCACGGATAACAGGAAAGAGTTTTGCAGTGTAAACCTTTTGTCAATTTGCTGGCAGCCGTCTGTCTGGCAGGCCCGCTGATGGCCGGCTGCACCGTCCAGTATAATAAGGACGCCACGGTCAGGGATGTGGTCACGCCCACAGACGCCACCATCATTGAGTACCATGTGCGGTCTTACCAGGCAGACCTGAAGGAGTTTATTACCCGGCTCTATGCCCGCAACCCGAAATATGAGAAGGACCCTAAGCGTCGGCAGATGAAGATCGATGCCATTTTCCGGAGGGGTTTCTTTGCCAAACATCTGAGGAAAGGAAAGTCATCGGCTGAGCTGCTCTCCGCCGCCTTCAGCCCGGCCAGCGCAGGAGAGGATCGGATATATCTTCTCGGGCAGGGGCTGGTAAAAAGCATAAAAGAAGCATACGGGCTGGATGAAATCGATGTTTTCTGGTCAGGTCTGCAGGTGCCCCTTGAGCGGCTGCAGCGGCTGCATTTCAATCTGAGCCAGGTGAACTGGCGGCTGAAAACATACAAGGATCAGGCGGGAAACCTGCTTTTTCTGACCAACGGCATGGGCGAGAACGGCTATATCAATATGGGTTACGAGGTGCTGATGACCAGGATTCTGACCCGCATCGAAGATGACATCTCTATGCGCGGCGGCCTGGCCAACAAGTACATGTTCCGCATGTCCACGATTTTTCTGACCATCGCTTTGTAATGATGGCGGACCGCCGTCGCTACCCCTGCAGGCTGTGCTATTGCTGTTCTTTTTCTTCCCCTTTGTTATAGAAATCCTCTTTTTTCATACCGGTCAGAGGATCGATCTGAAAGCTGCCTGCCGTGGCAAAAAAGGGTGAGGCCGACGACTTGAAGATATGGTCATCGTCTTCTCCGCTTTCTTTGGGGCCGATGTTGACGGTCACGGTTTCCTTGTCCGTGGTCAGGGTGAGAACGGCAGTATCAAGGGGTTTGCCCTGGTATTGTTTGCCCAGATAGCTGTTGATGACAATATGGGTGACTTTCTGCAGGAAATTGTCAAGGGCGGCCGGCTCCGGTTCCTGTTGGGATTCGTCACCGCTCACCTGCCACTTTTCCCCGTCTTTACGCAAGGTAAAGCTGCCGTGGCTGTTTTTCAGGGTCAACTCCTGCAGTCTGTTCCTGTCAACCTGCACATACAGTTTCTGCCACCATGATTCCTTGTGGGTATCAAGGTTCCAGGTGGAAATGCCTCTGGCCAGATAGACATTATCCGTTGATTGCGGACGGACATGGATTGTCTGCGGCCCGGAGGAACTGCCCAGCAAGAGGGTCTGGGTTTTGCCGTCTTTGGCCTTGAGAACAATCTTTTTAACGAAAACCTTGTCATCCACCTGGAGACGGATATGGCTTGACCGGGTCCTGGTGACCAGCCGCTGTGACTGGAGAGAGGTAAGGTTAGTGATAATATGTTGGATCTGACCGGCATCGGCCGGGAACATGTCAGGACTGCCATCATCAATCAGCCAGTTTCCATCGTTCTCTTTTTTCAGGGACAGCGTCTTGCCGGTTACATCGGTGATGGACAACTCGGCAACCGTGCCGGCAGTGAGACCGGGGACAAGTTCCACCACCGGTTGCCCCTTTTCGCCACTTGGCAGATAAAGGAAGGCGATCAGCAGCACCTGGCAGATCAGCAGGATGAGCAGAATGAGATTTATTTTTTTTCGGATCATGGCGTTTCTTCCACAAGCTGCATGGGTTTTTCCTTTCTGCGGCGGTTTGCCCCGAAGATGCTCACTGCAGCCAAGGCTGCCAGGGCAACTCCGTAATTGAGCCATTCCCAGAAGGTTTGTTCCTGTCTGGTCATGGGTTTGAGCAGTCTGGCGTGGGAACCGCGAGAGCGGATGGTCAGCAGATCTTCATCCGCCACACTCCAGTCGATGACATTCTGGATAAAGCCCAGACTGTTTAAGAAGCGGTCCGCACCCAGCCCCTGGGACATGCTGATGACCGTGTCACTGACAAATTCAGCCGAACCGATGACCACCAGGCGTGCTGACGGGGGGGAATGGTTGATGATCGGCATGGGCGGCAGGTCCCTGTTTTTCTGCGTGTGCTCAGGTTCCGTGTGCTCTTCTTCCATGCTTTCATCATGTCCGCTTTTTTCTTTATTGGCGTTTTGTTGCAGCCTGGGATCGGGGCTGTTTTGAAAGAAGCTGGCAAAATCGCCGGTTATGGCCACGGCAAGATTGTACTGCTCCAAATTCTGGCCCGGGGCAAAGCCGTTACCAGGGAAATGGTCGAAGTCAGGTTCGATTATTGGCGATGGAGCAAGCCAGGACTCATTGCTTGACTTGAGCAGGATGGCGACTTTCTTGCCCTGTAACTTCTGGTCATCGAGAGAGAGCGGTGACACCCAGTTCATGGTCACGGCAGGAAGACTTGCAGTGATGGGGTTGTCAGAGGCCATGTTTTCCGGCCGCACATCAACGAAGAAGGGATAGTCGATGCGCTGGATTTCCTGGATGGTCATGCCGCCGATATTGCGGCTTACCGGTATGGGAAACGGCTCGTTCTGTTTATCCATGACCAGAGATTCTCCCACAGTGATACCGTAATGACTGAGCAGTCCGGCCAGCCCATCCTTGACCTTGCTGACCTGCAGGGATTGGGCTTCCGGGGACATATCGAGCAGATAGTTGCCGGCAAGCACTGTGACTGCCCCTCCCTGCATCAGGTACTGGTCAACTGCCAATCGTTCCACATCCGTTAAGTCATGGGGAGCCAGCAGCAGGAGAACATCGATATCGCCGGGAATCCTGCCCGGGCCCAGATCGACTTTCTGCAGATTATAGTTTTCCCGCAGCAACTGCTCCATGATCTGATAATTGTCCTTGGGTTCACCGTGCCCCATCATGGCCAGGGGGGATTGTTGACCCGCTGTCGGTGCCCAGACGCCAATGGTTTTGGTGAAGCCGGAACCGTTGCGCTTGATGGCGCCCTCGATCTCCTGGCGCAGCTCCGCCTCCCCCATGTCCGGGGTGAGGTAGAGCCGTTCAATGTTGTCCCCTGTCTGCAGCAGCAGAAGCAGATAGAAGGTGTCGTCGGCAAACAGAGAGATCCTGATCGGTTCAATGCCGTATTGGTCGTTCATCTTCTGCTGTTCGGCGGCTGATAGCCCATCCGGGTCTTTTTCTTCAAAGAGCAGCTTGCCGCCCGATTCCTGCTCAAGATCGCCGGCCACCTTTTTGATGGTATCGGGCATGGCCTGGAATGGTTCCGGCAGGGTACGGGGGGTAATGATGCTTATTAATTTATAGCCGGCCGGATTGCCGTCAAAAACCGTTGCCAGCGACTGAAAGCCGTAGACCACCTTTTTAATGGATCGGGTGAGGTCGTATTCCAGATTCCGCAAAGAGACGTCGAGCTGGCCGTCCGGTCGCGGTTTGACCTCGATGAGATCATCAAAACCCAGGGTGACAAATTGATCGCCGTATTTGATCAGTATATGAAAATAGGAGTTGACCACGGATGCCTCATAACGGCCGGCCACCTGAAAGGGAATCGGTTTGATGCCATACTGCTGGTTGGCCTCGGTTTCGATCTGTTCGTCAAGCTTGGGATCGACAAAGGAGACTTGAATGTTGCCACGGGAGGCAATGCCGTATTCGGTCATCAGGTCTTTGATGCGCGGCACGAGCGGGGAGAGCAGGGGATGAGTCTTGGCGCTGAAATAGCCGCGCATGACCAGCGGTTCGGGCAGATTAATGATGATCTCCCGGGTGGCCCGGGACAGGGAGTATTCCCGCTGGGCGGTGAGGTCAAGCCGGGCTGAGCTCACCCTGGACAGCCAGATGTTGGCGGCAAGGAGATTGACTGCAATCAGCAGCACGGTGATTGCGGCCTTTCTCCGGTAGCCTGCGGTATTTTCGCCGAAACTCCAGCGCGTGCGGTCAAGAAAGTAGATGTTCAAGGTCAGGAAGAACACGGCAAGGCTCAGGTAGTAAAACACATCGCGCAGGTCGATGACGCCGCGTTCGATGCTGCTAAAACGGCTGCCCGTGCCCAGGTTGCGGAGAAAGTCGGCAGCCTGATTGCCGAAGAAATCGGTAATACCGCTTGAGCCGATAAGAAAAAACAGGCCGGCCAGCAGGACGGTGAGCATGAGCGAGATAATCTGGTTATCGGTGCGGCACGAGACAAAAAGGCCGATACTGATATAGGCTGCCGCCATGAGCAGGCCGCCGAGATAGCCGCCGATGACCGGACCCCAGTCCATATTGCCCATCATGGCCACGGAAATCGGCAGGCCGATGGTGAGCAGCAAGGCGCAGGAAGTGAGGGCCAGCACGGCCAGGAATTTGCCCAGCACCAGCTGGTGCAGGCGCACCGGCAGGGTGAGAAGCACCTCCAGGGTACCGATCTTCTGCTCCTCGCTCCACTGGCGCATGGTAAGGGCTGCCGCCAGAAAAATCATCAGCATGGGCATCCAGTTAAACAGGGGACGGATATCCGCCGTATTTCTGGCAAAGAAGGTTTCCAGCCAGAAAAAGGAAAAAAGGGAACAGAGCAGAAAAAAGCCGATGAAAATGGCAGCCATGGGCGTGCCGAAATAGGTTTTCATCTCTTTGCCGCAGATGGCAAGAATCTGTTTCATTTTTCACCTCCCGCCGCGGCCAGTTCATTAAATACCGCTTCAAGGGTCCTGGCCTCCTGGCGTAATTCGCACAGCTGCCAGTCATGCTCTTTGGCCAGGGTAAATATGGCCGGGCAGAGATCCTGGTCGCTGTCAGTCATGATCAGATAGGAGATGCGTCCTTTTTTTATTTTGTCATAACTGACCTGTTTTACTGCCGGCAGGTCGGCGAGAATTTGTCTGGGACCTTCCGGATCAGTGGTCTCCAGAATAAGGCGGGCATTGCTGGTTGCGGCAAGCTCCGACAGCCTGGCATCGGCCTTGATCCGGCCTTTTATGATGATAATGGCCCGGTCACAGGTCGCCTCCACCTCGGACAAAATATGAGTGGAGATGATAACCGTACTCTGTCCGGCGAGTTTTTTGATCAGATGACGCACCTCGGCAATCTGGGTGGGATCAAGTCCATTGGTCGGCTCGTCCAGGATAAGCAGACTGGGGCGATGGAGAATGGCCTGGGCCAGCCCAACCCTTTGCCGGAGCCCTTTGCTCAATGTGCCGATGGGCAGGGTGAGCCGACCGGCAAGGCCTGTGCTGATAACGGCCGCGGAAATTCTCTGCTGCTGTATTTCTCCGGGGACATTGCGCAGATCGGCAATCATGCGCAGATAGGATTGCACGGTGAGTTCCGGGTAGAGGGGGGCGTTTTCCGGAAGATAGCCGATCATCTGCTGGATGGCTGCGCTCTGGTCCAGGACATCGAGTCCTGCAATGCGGGCGCTTCCCGCATCCGGCTGGAGAAAGCCCGTAAGTATTTTCATCAGGGTGGTCTTACCGGCCCCGTTGGGGCCGAGCAGCCCTATGACCTCTCCATCCTGCACGGAAAAGGTGACCTTGTCCAAGGCCGGAACATCATCATAGCTTTTACATAAATTTTTTACTTCAATCATAATGTCGGGTTTGCAAAATGTTGAACGGCAGTGGTGGAAGCATTGCCGGACTATGGTTAGCTTTATTCGGTCATAACGAATCGTACCTTGACGAAACGGGATGCATTTTTTCTAAGTAATCGAAATAATAAAGACAAAAAGAGGAAGGAAAAGTTTCAATTTTTTGACTTGATTCCGCATGATATCTTTGTGAGCAGGCGGTTCATTTTAATCTTGTTTTCCGCACTTTCCAGTATTCGCAGATAAGCGGCGAACTCCATGTCATCGCCGAGTGCGGCCATGTCTGAAAATTTTTTCGGACGGCTGGCTAAGGCCATCACTGTGCAGATGCCTGCCGCGGCAACGATTGCAATCAGGGCATTGAATTTGAAAAGGCAGGCGGTGAAAACGAGAGCGGTAACGGGCACATAATAATAGGCGCTGATGTAGCTGCCCACATAGCTGGAATAGGCCAGAATGGTCGATCTGATCTGGGGAAGCTCATTGGCATGGTCCTGTTCCATTTTGAGCGCCAGAAAGATGGTGGCGTCCAGAAGTTGGGCATACACCAGCCGGTCCATGATCCACAGGACCCCAAGGCCGATGGCGCCGAGCAGGCCGACCAAAAGGATCATGCTCTGATCGAGAGGGTTCAGTATGCCGTTTTGCGCGCCTTTGAGGATATAGGCCATGGCGCCCATGTCAGCGAGCAGCCAGGCGGAGGCAATTTTCCTGATCTCCGCAATGTGGGTGTTGAACTGGTTTTCGTGCAGCAGAAGCCTTTCATACTGCTTTAAAACATCTTCTTTGGCGGTGCTGTTTGGTTGGTCATTTCCCATGATCGGTTCGTCGCTTTCTTAAAGATGAAGAATTTTTCCGCTCGGCTGCCATTTTCTGTTCTTACCGCTGGCAATGGTCTGATAGCACTCCACCAGATCGCCGATGCGGGCATTCTTGAAATTTTCTATTTTCATGCCCACCTGCTGCCCGGGCGTGGCCTTGCTGACGCTGTCTTTTTCAATATGCAGTGAGGAGACGGTGCCCGAGTAGACAGGTCCCATTGCCGAGATGATGCGGAAGCGGTCCCCGCGCTGCAGTCTGCCTGTCTCAACCTCACAGCCGATGATGATGCCCTTTCTGCTGCTTTTAAACAGGGCAATGACCTTGGCCTTGCCCAGAATCTTTTCCTCTGCTTCCCGGGGCAGGAGTGTGACGGCGATCTCCCTGAGATCCTCGTGCAGTTTGTAAATAACCGAGTAGAGGCGCACCTCGACATTCTGTTCACTGCAGAGTTCCGCAACCCTGGGCAGCACATTGACATTGAAACCAAGGACCAGTCTGCTGCCGGTGGCTGCGGCCATGACGTCTGTCTTGCAGATATCGCCCACACCTTTGTGGATAATTTCCACGGGCAGACCCTCGATAGTGTTTTTGGTAATGGTTGCACAAACCGCCTGCTCACAGCCGTCAGTATCACTCTTGATAACAATGGCAAGCGTTGGATTGTGCTCCTGTTCAGAGGTCGTTGCCGATGCCGGGAGGTTAGGGGAGTGTTTACTTGTTTTATGCTGGTGGTGCGTTTTCGATTTGTGACCCATTTGCAGAACCTCCATGTGATTTGTAAGGAGCTCCTTAATAAGGCGATATTATCGTTAAATTCATTTCGATTCAATACAAACTCGGACCTGTGCAGGAAAAGATGGCCTGCCGTCCGTTCTTTGCCTATTTCACCTCTTGTCAACTGCGATATGATTTACCCATTGCCTGGAGCAGGAGGAAAGAAAATGATTTATGTCTGTCGCCAACTTATATAAAGTGATTTAATATTATCAGTTAGTTCTCCCGCACCCTGTGCTCACATCTCATTAATTGGGACTTTATATGATCCGTCAGGTGCTGTGCGTTATCTTGTGGTGTTTTGCCACTCTCATCTTGGCCGCCGCTGCACATGCCTCTCATACAAACACCCATATCCTCATCCTGAACTCCTATCATCAGAGCCTGGTGTGGGAGCAGAATATGTTTCAAGCCTTTCAGGATGTGCTGGAGTTTGATCAATACCATATCGAGATCCATGTGGAAAACATGGACACCAAGCGTATTCCCTACAGTGATCAATACAAGCAGCAACTGCTTGAACTGTATCGCAGCAAATATGCGGATACGCCTCTGCGCCTTATCATTGCCACCGACGACAATGCCTTCAACTTCATGCGGGAATTCCGCGATACTCTTTTTCCCGGTGTTCCTATGGTCTTTTGCGGGGTCAACTTCTATGATGACAGGATGATTGCCGGTCTCCCCGGTATTACCGGCGTTGCCGAAATTTTTGATGCGGCCGCCACCATAAATATTGCCCTGATGATCCACCCGCAGACGAAAAAAGTCTTTGTCATTAACGACTACCTGCCCACCGGCCTGGCATGGATGCGCACCATAAAGCAGCAGCTGGCCGGCTATGCCGGACGCCTCGACATCCGCTATGCCGACAACCTGTCCATGCAAGAACTGCAGGAGCAGTTGCGGACATTGTCAGCTGATACCATTGTCCTCTTCGGGGTCTATTTCCGTGACCGCTTAGACCATTATTACCAGGAACAGGAGAGTATACGCTTCATCTCTGCGGCCAGTCCGGTGCCGGTGTACGGCCTGCTGAATTTTTATCTGGGCAACGGCATGGTGGGAGGCAACCTCATTTCCGGTTATTTCCAGGGCGAGGCAGCGGCAATGCTTGCCAATCGCATCCTGGCAGGCGAGGCGCCGGATAGCATTGCCGTGGTGAAATATGGCACCAACCGCAACATGTTTGATTTCAAGCAGCTTGAACACTGGGGAATCAGGCAAAACAAATTACCGCCGGACAGCATTATCATTAATAAACCCTTCTCGTTTTATGAAGAATATCAGGCACTGGTCTGGGGGGTGACTGTTTTTGTCAGCGGATTAGGTGTGGCGATTGTTGTCCTGATCATTAATATCAAGCGCCGGAAAAGGGCGGAAGAGCAGCTTCTGCAGGCGCAGGATGCCCTGGAGCAAAAGGTGCTGATCCGCACAGCCCAGTTGAATTCCGCCAAGGAGCTGGCGGAAGAAGCGGCCCGCCGTCTCGAGCTGCGCGGCACAGAGATTGAGACCCTGGTCAACAACTCACCTGTGGGCATTTTCTTCATGGATGCACAGAGAACTATTAATCGGGTCAACCCGGAAATACTACGCGTTACAGGTTATGGGCCGGATGAGCTGGTCGGCAGGACGACCGCTCCGTTCTTTCCTGACGAGGATGATTATGAGGCCTTTGGTAAAACGGTTTATCCTGTTCTGTTGCGTGGCGATACCTATGAGGCGGATCATCTCTTTGTCAAAAAAGGCGGCGCCAGCATATGGTGTCATCTTTGCGGTCGTCTGTTAAATAGGGATGACATCTCCCAGGGGGTCATCTGGATCATCCAAGACATTAACGAGCGGATCAAAGCTGCGGAGGAGAAGCTCATGCTGGCTCATCAGCTGGAGCAGGCGCAGCGCTATAAAAGTCTCAATGTCATGGCGGGTGCCTTTGCCCACCATCTCAACAATATCATGATGGCGGTGCAGGGAAACCTGCAGCTCATAGAACTCCAGCTGCCTCATGATGCCAAAACAGAACACATGGTCAGTCAGGCAATCAAGGCAGCAAAAAGGGCCTCGAACATTTCCGGGTCCATGCTTGCCTATGTGGGGCAACAGGAGCTGCATATGAAGCCCAATGATCTTGCTGCTCTGGTGAAGAATATGGAGGATTTGTTGCGCAACAATATTTCCCCGACGGTGAACCTTATTGTCAATCACGCCGCCATGCCAGTCTTGTGCAATTTTGATATGGGACAGATTCAGGAAGTTATCCATAATCTTGTCTTAAATGCCAGTGAGTCTATCGGCCACGCTGACGGGCAGATCACTGTCAGTACTGGTTACTCATTTGAAAAGCTGGAGGATCTGCCCACGCCCTTCAGGGGAAGCGACCTTGCCAAAGGCCGTTATGCCTTCTGCCAGATTACGGATAATGGATGCG